>JAGCNN010000259.1 GCA_017645925.1 Bacteroidales bacterium | reverse complement strand
CGGATGGACAAATCCCGATACAATAACCCGCGAGGCATTTTCACCGCTGTTCATCTACAAGCAGGTGGCTGGCTCTCCCGACTGCAAGGAGGGTTCGTCGATAGGGGAGTCGCTAGGTCTGCTCATGGATAAGGGCGTTCCCAAGTTGCGCCAGTTCGATGGACTTTGCGTCGATAGTGTTCCCAAAGACCTTTACGAAGATGCAATTGACAATAAGATTGATGGCTATTCGTTGATATTCAACGATTTTTGTGATGATAAAATGGATAAGGTACTGCTTACAAAGAAAGCTCTTTCGCAAGACAGGCCTGTGGTTGTTTCGCTAATACGCTTCAATTCGCTCAACGAGACAAGGGAAGTGTGGAGTGGTGAAAGGGATTATCAGCGCGGCTATCATGCAATGTGTGTTGTAGGCTATGATGACAAGAAGTTCGGCGGTGCCTTCGAAGTGATGAACAGCTGGGGCAGCGACTGGGGAAACAACGGTTTCACTTGGATAAAATATACCGACTACTGCGAGGTGGTAAGATATGCCTACGACATGTACCTCAAGAAAAAAGAACCTAAGGCTTTGCGCAGCAGCCATCGCATGTCGGGCGAACTGACTATTGTGGAGCGTGACGGCAAAAGCGATATGAAAATATATTTTGACACTGTAGGCGAACTATACCATTACTACAGCGATGAGGATTTTATGTCGGGAAAGCGGTTCCGCCTTTCGGTTGGTTGCAACGAACCTGCATGGGTTTATGTCATCGCTTCCGACTTGCATAACGATGTGCAGAGACTTTTCCCGTATTCCGACTATGTAAGTCCTTATCTCAACTATACCGACAGCCATATAGCCTTGCCGGACGAAACCCACGAATTTGAACTGGACACAAAGGCGGGAACAGATTATTTTTGTGTGCTGTATTCATACGAAGAACTTGACATCAAGGACATTGTAAGACGAATGGCCATTTCCGAAGGTTCATTCTACCGGAAGTTGAAAACTGTGCTTGGTTACTACCTTGTTCCGCAAAAGGAAATCAACTATTCGAGCGATGGCATAGGTTTTTCGTCAACCTCGACTATGTCTGTTGTTCCATTAGTGGTGGAAATTTCACATCGCGACATCAACAACGAGTAGGGGAGGACTTGTTATCCGTTCTTCCTCATTATGTTGTCCAGATTTATTTTCACCGAGACGTAATTGACCGGTCCTGCAATGTGATAGGACGAGAATGAGTATTCTATGCTGAATTTCTTAAGGCACAATCCAAACCCAGCCGAAAAGCCGACAATTTTGCCCTTGTTGGCAAGAGCCAGTTCTGCACGGCGGCGATAGTTGTACCCAAGCGAAATGTAAAATACATTCTTGATGTTTATGTCGGCACCAATAACAAAGTGACGCATAAGTTCATCGCCGGCATGACCAAGTTTGTTAAAGAAGTTTTCCTGCCTTTCCTCGCCGTTGTCGTAGTTTGTTCTCAACGAACTTTCGTAGCGCAGGCTCCAGTTTACTAGGTCTATGGCAGTGAGCGAAATAGAAAATGGTGCATGTCTGAACTTTTTGGTAATGCCCAGCTGAACATCGATGGGCAAGCCTTCGCGAACACCTTTTGTATATCTTTTAATCTGGAAGCCAAGGTTTTTCACAGCCATTCCAGCCGAAAACAGCGATGCCGTGTCCTTGTAGGTTGCACCCAAATCTACAGCTACGCCAAACGATGTAGCTTCCCAGTAGTCCGACACTATTGTCTTGAATGTGCCGCCAAAATTGAATTTTTTCAGCGGATAGGCATACGAGATATTTATTGCATAGTCGGCTGCATTGAACTTGCCAAGAATTTCGCCGGTTTCGGTGGTGTTGTAAAATTTACCATAGTTAAGGTATTGTAGTCCAGCCGAGAAAATCCCTGCCTTCTCGAAATTCCTAGCATATATTGCGTATCCAAGGTTTATGTCCGAAACATAATTCGTGTAGCTTAGCACAAACTGGTTGTTCATGTCGGCTGTAAGCATTGCGGGGTTGGCGTTCACAAAACTTAAATCGCCGTCTATATGTGAAATGTTGAATCCTCCCAATGCTGAAATCCTTGATGAAGTAGGTATGTTGAGAAACTTGTAGGTTTTCTCTCCGCCATTCTGCGAAAATGCAGAAAGACAAACCATTATGATAATAATTATAGATACAAACCTTTTCATCAGTAAAAAACAAACGCGCAAACTTACATAAAATTTTACATTCACATCCATTTTGTACAAAAAATATCAAATTTTCGGTGTAAACTCTTGCCTCCATAAGGCTCTGTATTACAAACATCGTCAATAAAAAGAATTTATGTATTTTTGCACTTTCACTTTTGTATGGATTTGACGAAAACTGACATACGCGAACTATCGCAACCTGAAATCGAAGCTTTTCTTGTCGGAATGGGCGAGAAAAAATTCCGTGCAGCGCAGGTAATGGAGTGGATTTGGAAAAAAGGTGCCAGCAGCTTCGACAATATGAGCAATCTGCCAAAGCCCTTGCGCGACAAACTGTCGGATAATTTCCGATTTGGAAATGTGGAATGTGTGTATTCGGTGGCATCGGTTGACGGTACGCGGAAATTTTTGTTCGAGACCTGCGATAGCCATCGTTTTGAAGGAGTGCTTATTCCCAGTGGCGACCGTGTAACAGCTTGCATATCAACGCAGATTGGCTGCCAAATGGGTTGTGCTTTCTGTGCTACAGGACAACTTGGTTTCAAGCGCAACCTTACTTCGGGCGAAATGTTCCATCAGGTGTTTTCGCTTGACAGGCTATCGTCTGAAATTTTTGGCACACCGCTGTCCAACATAGTCATAATGGGCATGGGCGAGCCGCTTATGAACTACGAAAATACATTGACAGCAATAGGAAATATATGTTCCGAGAAGTCGATGGGAATGTCGCCGCAGCGGATAACGATGTCAACTTGTGGAATAGCACCGCAAATCAAACGCCTAGCAGACGATGGTATCCGTTTCAACCTGTCCATTTCGCTACATTCGGCAATTGATTCCAAGCGTAACGAAATAATGCCCATAAACCGGAAATACAACCTCGCAGAACTTTCAGAAGCTATACGTTATTTCCATGAAAAGACAGGCACGCGAATTACCTACGAATACCTGATGCTTGGCGGCATAAACGACAGCCTCGATGATGCCCGTGCACTGACGGAATTCACAAAAGTTTCGCCATGTAAAATCAACCTCATAGAGTACAATCCTCATCCCGACGATCGTTTCAGAAAGTCAGGAAAGGTGGAACTTGAAAATTTTATTAAACATATTGAAAGCCGAAATGTTGTTGTAACTATAAGAAAATCAAAAGGAAGCGACATTGCGGCGGCTTGTGGTCAACTTGCGAATATGAAAAAATAATTTTCGCTTTACAAAAAAACATGTATATTCGCGCCTTATTTACGTAAATAGATTTTGAAAATGAAGAAAATATTTTTGTTTGTTTTAGCGGTATGCTTGTGCATTGCAGCAAATGCTCAGCAGAAACCGACAGCCAATTTTGGTTATGACAAGGACATTGAACTGGCTGAAGGCAACGATTATGTGAGAATGATTGGTGGCGATTCGGACGGATTCTATGCAATTAGAATGGATGCCGAAGACAAGCTGTGGCTCGAATATTTCAACGCAGCATCGCTTGTAAGGGAAACTTCCGCACAGATAATTCTTCCTGTAGTCGATGGAAACCAGACCGAATATGTTGAATCGTTCTACGTTGATGGTCAGGTTGTTCTATTTACACAAGTTGTCGATTTCCTAAAGAAGGAAAAGCTCCTTTACATACAGGAACTCGGAAAAAGCGGTCAGGTCATGGGCGAACCGAGAGTTATCGGAAAGCTTACAAACCAGAACATGGCAGCCGACTTCAACGTATGCCTCACTCCAAACGGACAAAACATGTTCGTATGGTACAACCGTCCATTCCAGACATACAACGAGGAGCCGTTCTATTTCAAGATGTACAACTCTAACTTGAGGGAAGTATATAACAAGCAGGTTAAGCTTCCTCTCACTGGACAGGCATTTGCAGTTGAAGATTTGAAGGTTACAAACAGCGGTAGCGTTTATATGCTCGTCCGCATAAGCCCAACCGAAGCTCAGCTCCAGAAGATGAAAATCATCACCTACGATTACAAGATGCTCGTTTTCAATCCTGCAATGGAAGATGTTACTCCATTTGACGTAAAGGACAAGAAACTCATCCTTGTTGATGCTATCTTCGGAATTGACGACAACGACAACATTGACGTATATGGTTTCCTCGTACCAAAGGGCAAGACCACATATCAGGCAATTTATCACCAGAAGTTCGACGTAAAGGAAAAGAAGCCTATCAACGCAAGAGACTCTAAGAAGGCTTGCTACACCTTCCAGAAGACTGAAGTTCCTGCTTTCAATGCCGAAAGACTTAGCAAGTTTATGGACCAGAAGTACGACTATCAGCTTCTCAACGTCCTTTATCTTTCCGATGGCGGTTCGGTTATGGTAGCAGAACACAAGAACTACTGGAAGGATTCAATTTTCGACCCGCAGACAAGGGAAACCATCTACAACGAGTATTACCGCTTCAACGATGTGCTTGTTGCATACACCAGCCCTCTTAACAATATGGAATGGATGGTAAGAATTCCAAAGAGCCAGTACAGCTACAACGACTACGGCAAGTATTCATCGGTAGCAACTTACGCAATAGGCGAAAAGGTATTCTTGTTCTACAACGACAACGCCAAGAACCTTGCAAATCTTGAAGCTGGTGAATCCAAGGCCAACCTCAACGGCGACAAGTACAAGGAAGCAACTTCGCCCGACCGCAACGGTTTTGCAATGGCTGTTTCAATCTTCTCCGATGGTGCCGTTTCCGGACAGGCTTTGTTCCCAAAGAGCAACAAGAAGAACAAGATAATCCCTGAACTTTTCCAAGAATACAACGGTACACACTACATGTTTACCCGTAACGGAAAGAAGGGTAAGTTCGCAATGTTCAACCCAGAATAGGAACAAACAGAAACCATATAAAATAAAATAAGGGCGCGTAGCCCTTATTTTTTTGTCATTTAGACATAAAATAGTATATTTGTACCCAATAAACAGCATTCCTATGAGATATTTTTCGTCTTTAATTCTGCTCCTATCTGTTGCAACAGTAGTTTATTCACAAACTCCCGATATATCATTGTTTGCACGACCAAATACGGTATGGAGTGTAGGATATTACAATTATGGAAATATTGATTACCCTTTTAGTGTGTATTATTACAAATTGTGCAATGCATCGGATGAAAATAATGCATATCCGATGAAAGGTGGTTGGAGTCACGATGGCTATTCTATTGAAAATATTGACGAATGCCCCGTCCTATTCAATGTACGCATTACCGAGGACAGCCTGCTTTATTTTGAATATCCAGATAGAAATCCTGTACTTGTTTTCGACTACAAGGCTAGTGTCGGTGATACGATAACTCTTGATGGTTATACAGAATATGTACATTCTATTTATAAAATAGTGGTATGTGACATTGATACTATTGAAAACGAAGGTCATCAGTATAAAATGTGGACTTTGGCACCATCATACATCACTTTGACACCAGAATACGCTCAGTTCTCAGATACTGATGTCGTGTGGGACCAAGGCTGTTCTAACATTAGATTTTCTTCCGTGTGGTTTTCTGAAATTGGTAGTGGCCTTGGTTTTGCCGAAGCTATTATATATAAACAACCTGATTTGACGGGTGGAGGGCGTACAGATGTGTTATGCGTATGGCAAAATGAGTCCATAATTTTTCACAATGCAAGTCAATATGACCCTAGCTCCGATTTAAGTTCCTACCCTCGAAACTATTGCACGATGGAAGATGTTGAGGCGTTGACGGGAAACAAATCATTAACAGTTGAAAATATAAGCATTTCCCCAAATCCAACCAACAATATTCTACACATCGAATTGCCTGATGAGATTTCTTTCCCATGCGAAATTTCTGTTATAAACGAACTTGGTACCATTGTAAGAAGTTTTGGTTCAAACGTGAATCCAACAGAAATTGATGTTTCTGACCTTGATTCTGGGATATATTTTGTAAAGGCTTTTGCAAATGGGAAGTTTTACCTCGGCAAATTTTCCAAATATTAGAGATGATTATCACCTTTGCCATAATAACAATACTGTACTCGCTGCTGATTCTGGCGTTCTGCTATCATTGGCGCGACGAGGACAGTTCTTCGCCTAACATTACTACCACTGATACTCCTTTGATAAGTGTAATCGTGGCTTTTCGCAACGAGGAGAAAAATCTTCCAGCCCTTGTCGAAAGCCTTTTGGCACAGTCGTATGGCAAGTTGGAAATCATACTCGTTGACGACCACAGCGAAGATGCCTCCATGTCAGTAGTACAGTCGTTTGCCGACCAGCGCATCAAGGTTGTTTGCAGTCCCGACAACATTTCTGGCAAAAAGGCGGCATTGAAATTAGGCTACGAAAAATCGTCGGGAGAGATTTTGTTTTTCACCGATGCCGACTGCGTTCTTGGTAGCAGATGCATTGAAAACATTGTTGCCAAGATGCGCTCCGAAAACTTGGCAATGGCTTGCGGACCAGTAAAATATTGTGACAGCAAAGGCTTCCTTCAGGGAATATTCCAGCTCGAATTCCTATCGCTCACAGGCAGTGGTGCGGCAGGTTTCTTCATTGGTAAACCTTTTATGTGCAACGGAGCCAACTTTGCCGTTGAGCGAAAAGTCTATGCCGAAGCCGACCTAAACCCTAAATATTCGTCTGGCGATGATGTTTTCCTGCTACACTATGCAAGCAAAAACTACAAGGTGGGTTTTGTTCAGAATCAAGACTGCATTGTTGAAACAAAGGGACCACGAAACATTACTGAGTTTTTAGCACAAAGGATAAGATGGGCATCTAAAGCTGGCGGCTACAAGAATCCGTTTGCCATTTTTGTCTCGGCATTGATATTCTTGATGTCGCTGTCGTTGCTTGTGGCTTTTGTGGCAGGCTGTGTTTGTCCGATATATTTCATAGTGTTCTTCTGCCTTTTGGCAATGAAACTGGCTGTAGATGCATATTTTATCATTCCCGTTTTGCGATTTTACAAGCAAGGGCGATTGTGGTGGGCAATACTTCCGCTAACATTGCTGCATCCGTTGTATATTGTGTGCGTAGCCATTACATCGCTGATATACAAGCCAAGCTGGAAAGGTCGAAAAATAAAGTAGGTAACACGGAAAGAATCATTCTTTCCGTGTAATTACATTTTCTTCGCCCTCTTGTATTGAAATATCCGGACAAGTCATTCCTGAAATATCAATTTTTCCTGAGCCTTCGCATGAAATGACAGCCTTGCGCACTGTTCCCGAAATGCTTACACTACCCATTTCTTCTGTTCTTACGTTCAGGTAGTCGGCATCAATATTGGCAATGTTGAAGTCTCCTTGGCTTTTGTTTATGAGTTTCACGCGCTTGCTATTCATTTTGTCAACATA
The DNA here is from genome assembly GCA_017645925.1 of Bacteroidales bacterium. Taxonomy (GTDB): domain Bacteria; phylum Bacteroidota; class Bacteroidia; order Bacteroidales; family ML635J-15; genus Bact-19. The sequence continues at coordinate 10,082 of JAGCNN010000259.1, read as the reverse complement.
TACCGAACTGTTGTCGCTGTTGATGATAGTTATTGTATCCGAGTCTATTTCATCACATTCTATATTACTGCTGAAAAGAGTCTCTATCTTTTTACAACTGGGTGAATATATCACTATTGTGTCGTTGTTTATAATGCTCCTAATATCATTAGTAGTAATGATAAGTTCATTGTCATCCACAAAATCATTGACATTTATACCATACGGAATTACAAGTTCGTATTTGTCGGACTTGACATACTTTATATGGCTTACACCGACTTGTATCCTTTCGAATGGTTCGAGTTGCCTTGTTTCTGGCTTAACGTCAATTTCCTCTTCGGTCGTGTCATCTTGAATATCCTTGTAATGGTCTTCCTCGCTCTTAATATCCAACCATGAGAATACCGTAATAAAAAATGCTATGATTATAACGGCCAATCCACTAAATAACAATTTGTTAGTTACCTTTTTCATTTTCTTTTTCCATTTAAGAAATTATTGTAATATTCATTTAATTCGCTAATTCCAATTCCAAGAAGTTCCATTTCCTGAAATATTGATGGGAGTTGTTTTTCCACGAAGTGCGTCTTTCTCAGTTCCTTTATCTTTTCTACTGCGTTTTCGTTTACAAAGTAGCCGATACCTCTTCGGTTCGAGATTATTCCAAAATTCTGAAGATGGTCGTAGGCACGCATGACTGTATTCGGATTTACTTCGAGTTGTATTCCAAGTTCCCTGACTGAAAAAATCCTCTCGTTGTCCTTCCATCTGCCGATAAGTATCTGCTCGCAGACATAGTCGGCTATTTGCTGGTATATTGTTTTAGATTCATGAAAAATCATGTTATGCCTCCGTTTCCTTTAGCCTGAAATAACTTAATACCCAGAAAAATACCGTAATTATTGCCATTGCTATACAAACTATATTATAGGTATAGGATGGGTCTTCAATTCCCAATAGCATGAAGTTTCTTTTGTATATTATCCAACCCAATATAAGACCTATCACCGTCACTGCAAAATTGAATGCAAGAAGGCAAAGCATAGTTTTTATAACTGCTTTACGTTTAAAATACACTGAACCAAACATCATTATTGAATTTATCATCAATATAAAAAGTGCGACTGCAATTATTATCTTGGGCGAGAATTCAACATTTGGTAAAAAATTTATGCTTTTCATCACTAGTCCGCTGTTGTATATCATTGCACATATAGGTATGCTTGCCATTATTCCAAGCAGTGAGGATGCAAAAATCACAATCGGGAAATACAAGCCACTAAGCAGAATGCCTGTTAATACCTTTTCTAGTGGGCTTGCAGGCAACATTAAATAGTTCATAGCTCCTTGTGGTCTGCCAAGTATTGCAAACATGCGTCCTGAATATATTGCTAATAATACAATTATCATGAATATTGATATTGATGATGAGCCTTGATTGAGTGATGACAATGTATCAAAGCCAAACACTATTGCTGCAATTATGAGGTCTATTTTCCAGTTTTCACGGAAATAGCGCTGTAGTAACAGTACTATACGGTTATACGATAAATTATTCATTTTCTTGATTTTTATAGTTCAACTTATATTCCATTTCTTCGGCAAAATTCGATTTTCCGTCACGTTTTGCTTCTTCGCTTGCAGAAAAAATTTCGTTCATCTTTTTCTTTTCGGCTATTGCTGCACAGAATAGCAATTCCATGTCAAATTGGTCATCGTCGTCGTTGTCGAGATGAGTGCATATTGCAACCTTGCCCATTATGTTATCTTCGCTGTACAACACCTTACCCTGCTTGGAAAGTTCATCAAATTCAAACGGGTTAAGTACCTTGAAAGACAATTTCTTGCATATTGTATTCATGTCTGCGTTAAGTAGTATTTCGCCATTGTCCAAAACAACTACGGCGTCTATTACATTCTGCAGGTCGCGAACCTGATGCGTTGAAATTATAAATGTCTTGTCGTCGTTGATTGCCTCTGCAACAACCTTGCGGAATATGCTTTTTGACGGGATGTCCATGCCGTTTGTTGGCTCGTCCATAATGAGCAGCTTGGTGTTTGAGGCAAGTGCGAAGCTTACAATAACCTTTTTCTTCTGGCCGTGCGACAGTTTTGTCAGCTTTTGTGTCGTATCCTCTATTTCAAACTGACCTAGATATTTTTCAAAGTCACGCTGACTGAAATTTGGATAAAATGGTGAATAAATGTCAACAAACTCGCTGATTTTTAATGCTGGAACATCCATTTCTTCGGTAACAAAGTAAATGTCCGAAAGCATTTCGGCCATACGCTTTTCCGACTGAAGTCCAAATACCGAGACATTGCCGCTGTCGCAAAACCTTAGTCCCGAAATGATTTTCAGCAATGTTGTCTTGCCCATTCCATTTTTACCCAGAAGACCGTATATATGTCCCTGTGTAAGCGAAAGGTTCAGATTCTTGAATATCTTCTTTTTGGAAGAATACCCGAAATCCATGTTATTAATTTCTATCATACCTATTTAATGTTTTAAGTAAATTATCTTATTAGTGTATTAGTGAAATAATACACTGCAAAAGTATAACAGCTTTTTTGTTTGCATACAACTTTTTTTGAATATTATATATAATGATGGATTTTGGTAATAAAATTATGGTTTCTATCTGTCAAATTGCAAATTCGGAGATAGAAAACAATTAAGTGAAGTTTTCCCAAAATGGGAACTAATATCTTTCTACGAAATCTCTAACCAGCTTAAATATAGGCTCGTAGGTGTCAAAAACTGCGTTTTCGTATGTGTCGAACACTGTATGGTAATACTTGAAAGTATCGCCTTCTTCATTCTCAAAAAGTATGCATGGCACTTTATGTTCGGCAAACGGATAGTGGTCGCTGTTGCCTGCCAGTTCGCCACGATTCAGGCCCTTGAAGTAGTGCTTTTCGCCATTGATTTTTTCAAAAAGCGCAAAGCCGTTGTCTGAGTTGGTCTCGACATACTGCATGGGATTGTTGTCGCCAATCATGTCCAAGTTGAAGACAAACTTTATTTGTTCCAGTGGCACATTCGGATGAGCAACATACCATTCCGAGCCTCGCAGACCGGCTTCTTCGCCAGCAAAAGCAACGAAATACATGTCGTATTCGGGACGGTTCTTTGAGTAATATGAGGTAAGGGTTATAATGGCGGCTGTACCCGATGCATTGTCGTTGGCGCCAGCGTAGTAAACCTTTTTGCCGAGGTTGCCCAGATGGTCGTAGTGGGCAGTGAAAACGAAGCAGCTGTCGTGCTTGCGGCCTTCAACCTTTGCAATCACATTGAAGCACTCAAAATCCTTCATAAACTTGTTGTCGATGTTGGCTGTGAAGGTTTTGGCATCTTTCGGGAAATTAGAAGTAGCCCAGATGATTGGTTTGTCAACCACTCGTTCGCCGTATGCCTTATAGAATTTTATGATTGGTTCCCAAGTCTGTATCATACCGGCATTGGTGCATGCACCTGGAATTTGCAGGTTCTTGAAATCATTGTTATGCGTATAGGAAAACCAGAAGTCGCAAACGACGAAGCAGTCCTTGTTTTCTGGTTTTGCAAGGTCGCTGTACATCTTTTCTGCATCAAAATTGGTTGTATCAACGTAGTATAATTTGTATGTGCCATGTACGCCAGGGGAGTACTCTCGCATGACAAAATCAACGCCCGGAGTTTGCTTTTGTCCATCAACCGAGAAGTCCACATTTCCCGCGTATGTGTTTATATCCAACTTGAACGGCTGACAAGTAACTTCATCTGCACCCGCTTTGGTAAATTCCTTTTGCAGATATTTTCCGGCCTTGTTTACCCCATCCTTTGCATATCCACGTCCTTGGTATTTCGCTGAACTCAACTCCTTGACAATCTGTTTGTAATACGTCAAATCCTGTGCGTGTAGGGATACTTCGGAAAACTTACCTACAAATGTACACAGCACTAGAAAAACAACCAATCGTTTCATATTTTTTTTATTTTAATTTGACGCAAAAATACAATAATATGCTGAAAAAAATTGACAAGAATTTTTGTCTATATTTGCGTTCAAAAATTTGCAACCCAATGAAACAACATTATCATCTATACAACGAAGTTCTTCCCATCGAGGCTGACCTGAACGACCTTAAGAATTTGCTGTCAAAGAAAAAGCAACTGCTTGAAAACTACGAGGAAATAAGTTCTGACCTTGAAGATGAAATGTATATCTCGCGAGGCAATGGCTTTTGTACCACTAAGTGGGCACCAGATGTCATAGAGGATAAAATTGAGGAACTTACAAAGCAAATTGCCGAAATAGAAGGCTGGATTGTGGAACTTGAGAGATGAGTGTCCCGGAAACTTCTATTTTTCTACCGGCAGTTTGAACTTCATCGTTTCCATTGTGGCGAGGTCAATCATAAACAAGGTATCTTTCAGAACCTTGCCTACGCCTGTAATCATCTTTACCACTTCATTGACTTCCATCGAGGCTATCACCGACGGCAGAACACCCATAACGCCGCGGTTAACATTTCCGAGCGCAACAAGTTCCTTCTCGTTGGGATACAAGGTGCGATAGTTTGCACATGGTGGCTGGTAGTTGAAAACCGCCAACTGACCTTTTGTATCGCCGATAGTTCCATAGACAAAAGGCTTGCCGAGTGCCACGCAGGTATCGTTTATAAGATAACGCGCTGTATAGTTGTCGGTGCAGTCGATTATAATGTCATAATCAGCGACAACGGATTTTGCATTTTCGGCAGTCAGAAATGTATCGTAAGGTACAAGTTTCACTCCGCTGTTCAGGCGATGAAGTGTCTTAACGGCAAGTTCAAGCTTCGACTGCCCAATTTCATCTTCGCGATACAGCACCTGACGCTGAAGGTTATGCAACGAAACCACATCCTTCTCCATCAAGCCTATTGTGCCAATGCCTGCGGCAGTAAGATACAGCGAAGCGACACTTCCCAAACCACCAACGCCAACAACCAAAACCTTGGCATTTTTCAGTTTTTCCTGACCTTCGGCACCAAATTCGGGAAGTACAATCTGCCGCTGGTATCTTTCGAGTTCGTAATCGGTAAGCATAGATATTTAATTAATATGGAATCATTTTTATTACCCAGCGACCTTTCTTGCGTCCTCCTTCGCGGATTATAATTCTTTCTGATTGAAGGTCTTCTATGTCACGTATAATTGTTCTTGTGGCAACATTAATCTTTTGTGACATTTCTTGGATTGTCACAAAAGGATTCTGGCGTATTAAATTAATAATAATTTCTTGACGCTCAGATAGTTCTTTTGTGACATACTGAGGCTCCTTTATGACATTTACAGTCCAATCGTTTGTAACATCCTCGAATTTCGCTTTAGTGACATTATTTATAACGCCTTGATTTTCAGTTTTAGTGACATCCTTGCTTTCTTTAGTGACATTTACAACTCCATCTTTTGTGACATTTTTGGACTTCGCTTTTGTGATGTTTTTTGTAATCCGTTGATTCTCAACTTTAGTGACATCTATAGCCTCGTCTTTAGTGACATTTTCGGTTTCTTTAGTGACATCTATAGTTTCATCTTTAGTGTCAAGAATGTTTTCAGGGTCGTTTAGTATCACCTTGTCGCCGCAACCCTCGTGGATTGGTACAAATACATTGATAAAGCTGCGCTCATCATTGGTTTCAATAGTGGCACGCGGAGAACCGTTTTTCTGCAATTCATCCTGAACGGTAGGAATACCAGTAGAGCGACCTTCGGTCAAATCCATTTCCTTTAGGAAATCACCCAAACGCCGGTTGCGATAGCGCCGCGAAATAAGCCTGTCACCTTCCTTAATGGCGACATTGGAGATTGTGCGGTCAGGTCCTGGGAAACTGAGGATATGTATTCCATCTGGCTCAATAGAAATTTCTATTGGCTCGTACAGTTGATAATCACGGTGATATAGCGAGTTTACTATGATTTCTTCCAATGCCTGAATAGGGTAGTTAAAGTATCGAATGCTTTCGGGGACATCCTTTTGCTTTACCACAAATTCTCTGATTATATTGTTCTTCAGATAGGTTAGAGCACCGTTTATCAACTGCGGGACGCTGCCACGGATAGTTGTTTCGCTGAAGTTATTCGGGTCTTTTGTGCGGCCGTTGGGGAAGGTTACTATATCAATCTGCGTGTATTTGAAGAACTTTTCGGGATGTTCGCAAAACATCATGGCAGCCACATTCTTAATCATCCTATTCTCAGTAGGACCATCCATCAAATCCATTTGCTCCAAAGTCTGGTTCAACGGCTGCGTAAACAACGATGCTTCCAACTTGCTACCAATTTTAGCCAGATAGTCGCGCAAAAGCACCATAGAGATGTCGCTCATTGTGATATTTGGATTCGGACGGTCGTCAAAAGGGACACGGTTGGCCATATCCCTAAGTTCTTCGAGTGCCTCGCCCTTTGCGACAATGCTGCTCGACCCGCTTCTGATGTAGTATTTCATCTGTTTCGCCTTCGCAAGCACATCGGAAGGAACAGCGTATGGACGGTTCACACCAGACGGCACCCATATTGCAAGTATTTGTTTTCCGTCAACTTCCTCGACAGATGTCCGTGGCAAATAGTACGGGTCAAGCATATTTTTGAAGCCAACCATTTGCTTTAGGATTCTGTCAACTGCATCGACATTGATACCAGCAACTGGACGCTTGGCAATGCCATTTTTCTCCTCTACACCAACAAGAATGTACCCGCCGCCAAGATTGTCGAAGTCGTTGGCAAACGCGCATATACTACGATACACGTCTGTCGGGTTCCATCCCTTTTTGAACTCTATTCTGGAACCTTCCACCTTCCTTTTTTTCAGCAGGTCTTCTATGTTGATAGGCAGTGCCATATTTTATGTCATTTTCGGTTGCAAATATACACATTTATAGTGGTGCACGCTTACAATAGTGGCAAAAATAGTGTATTAGGATAAGAAAGCAAGTGTTTTACGAGCTGCTACTTCGTAAACACCTTTACATCATCCAAGAAATACTTTCCTGCAACTCCTACAGGGCTTTCAAACTTGAATGCAATGCGAATATTGCCCGAATATTGAGCAAGGCTTACATCGCCAGAAATAGCCCAGTCGGTCGATGAGGCAATGTTTGCTGGTAACGGAGTCCAGTTTGTACCGTCGGTAGAAATCATGGCTGTCAACGTATTTCCAGCAGTTAGCATTCTAGTCTTAAAGCTGAGATATGAATTTGCCTGAAGTGCAATTTCGGGAGTAATAAGCCAAGTTTCGTTCTGCTCGCCATTGTTTCCACTGATGCTAAGGATGTTGCCATCGGTTGCAGCCTGACACATCCACTTTGCAGAGCCTTGAACAGCATTGTTCTGCCATCCTGCATCGGCAAATTCTCCTGCAGGCGAAGCATCAAAGTTGTTTTCAAAGATTTCGTCAACATCGCCAAACCTGCGACCAGTAAGTTGTACTTCATTGGTGTTGCGAATAAATAACTGGTATTCAGTATTGTATCTGCTTACAATAGCCACAAACGAACCACTGCCTGAGGGAATTGTATCACCTGCAAAGTTAGCGTAACCGCTGGTGCGAACTATCATAGTGTTGCCGTATTCGTCCTCAATGTAGGTATTTACAGTTTTTTGACCTTCCTTGTCGGCGTAGGTTGTGCCAACATACTGTTGCTGGAACTGAACCTTGCGGAACTTGACGAGCTTTCCAACATACGAACCTGTGCCAATATTCTCAATATCAACCAATTCTGGTTCGAGGAATTTTCTTGTATCCAACTTTACAATATTGTTGTCAACGTGAACGGAATCCAACTGTATCATACCGCTGTAGTCGCCGAGAACCAAGCCTTTAAGGTTTACGCGTACATAGTCGCCTTCGTATAATCCGCCCGACGAAAGCAGGTGCAGGTTTATGGCCTTGTCGTCGTCGGCACCGCCCTGCAGATAAGCCGACTTGTAGATGTTGCCAATCTTGTCGGACATAGTTATGTAGCCGAAAACGGAATGGTCTTTTTTAAACTGATATTTTCCACCACAAGCAGCCATCATCGAATCGTATCTTACCCAATCTATCATTCCAAGCGAGTCATACAATTCACAATCTGTAGCAATAAGTGAATCGCGTACATTAATTGCTGTTGTAAGAGATTCGTAAATATCCCATAAATGAGTGATTGTAACAGTATCGCCAACAGGCACTTCGCTTACTTCAGGAGTGTCGTACTTGCCCTGAATGCAACCGCTGAACATAAATGCCGGCACAATTGCCGTCGCTATTGCCAATATCTTGATTATGCTTTTCATATCGTCCTATTTTTTAGTCGCACCTTTCGTTTTCCATATTCACTTCATCGGTCGAACGGATGATTATCTGATAGGTAGTCGTTGTTGTTCCGTTTGAGCCAGACCTGATGTACCGTGTCATAATTCCTACTACGCTTCCGCTACCTTTTGGCAAAGGTTGCCCTGCAAAGTCGGCGTAGTCGCTGTTGCGGGCGACGAGTGTATTTCCGTCGCAGCTTGTCATGTTGCGGTTCTGTGTTGCCGAACCGTGTTCCACAGCGTAGGTCATCGAGGTATCGCTTGCCGCAAACTGCACATTGTTGAGCTTTACAAGACGGCAGTCGTAATATGCTGGATTTTCAATAACCTGAGCCATAGTAACTTCCTCTGGAGTAATCGGTACATTTGGTTCCTGAAGTATCACCTGAAGTGTGGCATCTTCCACATCGACAAAAGTAAGTTCCATCTTGCCATTGTAATTTACTACCTGACTGCCTTTCAGATTCATGCGGACGCGGTCGCCAACCTTTACCATGCCAGCCTTGCTGAGCTTGTAGATGTTAATTCCGCCAGTGGAATCCTGCAGGTAGGCTTCCTTGTAGATGTTGTCGTGGCTGTCGTCCATAGTGATTGTACCGAACAGCATATAGTCGTCTTTAAACTGGTAGTAGTCGCCACTGTCGGCCCACATCTTGTAAATGTCGGAAACCGTAAGTATATGGTCCTTGTCCAACTCGGTTATTGCTGGGACATCGGGTTTCTCGCAGGAGCAGACAAGTGCCACGGCTGCAAAAAACATCGGAACTATTATGGAAATTATCTTTTTCATCTTGCAAGTGTTTTAGAATCTGAAATATAGGTTTGCGAAGTAATTAATTCCGTACATATAGTAGTACTTGTTGGGGAACTTGTCGATGTTGGTCTTGTCGAAGCGGTACTGCTCGAATCCGCTGGTTGCAATCTTGGTGTTGTGAGTTACATTCGAGATGCTTGCAGTGAAACCGAGAGTGTATTTGCGCTGTATCCTCCACGACTTTCCACCGTAGATGTCGAGTGTGAAACCGCCTTTCAACTTTTCCTGACCGAGAATGGTTTCGAGCTGCGGGTCGCCGACAACAAAAATGTCGAGAGCCTCAACGGTGTGTTTCTCAGGATTGATTGTAACATAGTTTACACCGAAATAATTTGCATTAGCACCTATGTACCAATATTTTGGAGCGGAATACTTAACACCGATAGTTGCTGCTAATTCGGGAGTTCCGCCGATGTGATAGTTCTTTATATAAACGGTGCGGTCGGTTGCAAGCACTTCGGAGCTGTTGTCCTGCGTAATGGTTACCGATGGACGGCTGTTGTACATATATCTTCCGTAACCCAATGCAGCAGTTGCCGTTACTGTCGGGGAAATCTTAACCTCTGTTCCAAATTCTCCACCGTAATGAACCTTGTTAACGCCAGTCATCATATAGTTGACAAAAGTGTTAAGTTCATCGTGGTAGAAGCTTGTGCCTTCGGTTCCGTTGCGGAATTCGGTGTAGTAGCCCGTAATCTTGAGCTGGAAGTTTGGCGAGCGGAAGAAATAGCTGAGGTCGCCAGAGAAGATTGTCTCGCTCTTGAGGTTTGGCACAACATTGTCGCGTGTGCGTGGCGAAACATACGCATTGCGGAAATAAGGTGCACGGGTTAGGAATGCCACATTAGCGAGCAGGAAGTTGCGACCTGTAATCTTGTAGTTTACACCGGCCTTCACAGCATAGTTGAAGAAACGCTGGTGGTCGGATGCACCGAACGAACCATCGGGGAACTTTCCGTTGCGCATCTT
>JAGCNN010000258.1 GCA_017645925.1 Bacteroidales bacterium | reverse complement strand
TTTTTCTTCAATTTCGTTCTCTCCGAAAAATACCAGTTGGCAACCGACTGCAATTCGTACTCGAAATATGTTCCCGGAGTAAACAGGTAATACGGACTTAAAAATTCGTTGAGAAACTTTTCCGTAGCCTCAAATCTTTCGTAATCTGTTTGAGCCTGTTGCACCGGCTCCATTTTCTTTGCCAACAATATACCCATTACGAACTTTTCCTCGGGCGTTGCTTTCTCCTTGAGAACATCACCGATTTTATACATCGCATCACCAGCTAGTTTCATATACTGCTCCTCGTAAGGTGTGAGACTGCGTTCCTGCGCACATAAATTCTGCACGCCAGACAAACCGAACGCCAAAACAACCACTAAAAACTTTACTGCATTCATAAATTTATTCCTTTCCATACTATTACTTTTTAAATGTTATTATTCGTTTTTACAAAAGACATCTCTATTCAATACGATTTTGAAATTTAAAACTCGGTAACGCTGGGCATTTTGGGGGCTAAAACGCCTATTTTTGCCAATTATCCAAATGCAGAATAGTGTTATTTGTTGAAAATTTAGCATTCAATTTATCAATAATACCTCATGCAGTATAATATTTTTCCAGAGAGACGAAAACATTGCTTTTGGGGCAATTTTTAGGGCAAAAACAAGCCAAAAGTTACGACAAATCTTGTCGCAATATACCCCTAAAACGTCATTTTTTTATGAATCTCAGCTTAAATTGGAATCAAACAAAGTCGCACCTAAATGAAATGTACTCAGCGAAGACCCAGTAATCCGCGATAAATTTCCCTTATTTTCCATTTCGTTTCTTCATCCAGTCGTACCTGATATAATAGCCTATCGTAAAGCGACCTGCAAGTTGCCAGTGCGGGTCTTTGTAACGGATTATGTCATTGGCATTTACATCGTCGTATGCAAGATTTGTAGATGTAACCTTGCGCCTTTCGTTCGAAAGGCAATAGTATTTTGCCCCGATATTCAAGTCAACCGAAAGTGTGTTCATGTAATTGTACTGATAACCAAGCAACAAAACGATTACCAGATTGTCAATATTAACATTCGACCTATAATACGGGAAGTTTATTCCTTCATTAAACGACCTGCTATAATCATAAATCTGGACATCGTTTGCCCACGAATGGCTGTAGTCGATTATCGTTTCGTAGTACAATCCGAAAGGTGCAATCCAGTAATAGCCTTCAAGGTATTTGTTAGGAAAAGTTATCAAGTAAAGTCGCGCACCAACAGCAACTTCCGCCCCATTGAAACGAATTTTGCTGGCATTGCTAATGTAGGATTCTGTGGTTTTAAGCAACATGCTACCTTCTGGTCTTCCGTCAAAAAAGTTCTCAAACTTGCGGTAGGCAACTTCACTTGTAAGGCTTACCATGGAACATAGCGGTTTTTCAAGGCCAACGTTCGGATTCAGAAAGAATTTAAGAGGACGGACTTTTACCAAAGTATTGTCAAAGAACTGGGCATTCACCTGAAAAAAGGCAAATACACAAAAGAATATGACGATACATTTTTTCATGTTTTAAGTCTTTTGTTTCTTCTTCTTAGCAGCAGGGAAAAGCACATTATTGAGAATCAACCTGTAACCTGGGGAATTTGGATAAAGCGACAAGTCGGTTTTCTCGTCACCCACATAATGCCTATAATCCTCTGGATCGTGTCCGCCGTAGAAAGTCCACATTCCCTGTCCGTACTCACCGTGAATATATCGGGCTTCGTTCATCGACTTGTTCTCTCCCATTATCAGTACATTAGGCTTTACCAAATCGCGTTTGAAGGCTGTTGTCTGTCCCATAAAGCCGTGAATGAGAGCCGCATGGTTCTGGCAGAGCATTGTCGGAACAGGGTCCCACTTGGCCGAAAACTCAAACAGCGAGAAATAATCCTCGTTTGTACCAGCGCGTTTCGACTGAGTTACATCAATGTCGGAAAACTCGTACTCGTATGGATTTGTCTTTACCGTAAAGTTCTGGAAAGCAAGGCAGTTATCGTAGTCCAGCTTTTGCTGTGCATTCGGGTCCATGCCATCGCCATCGAACATATATTCACAAATATCGGTATTGGCTGCAGCAAGGGCAATGTCGAAAGTATCGGTAGCGGCGCACATTGCAAACATAAAGCCTCCGTTGAAAACATACTGCTTAATGGCCAATACGACAGCTAGTTTCAATTTTGAAACCTTGCTGAAACCAAGGTTTGCGGCTTCCTCTTCGCTCAACTTCTGACGCTCCTGATACCACTGCATACGGGCATACGATGCATAGAACTTTCCATACTGACCGGTAAAGTCCTCGTGATGAAGGTGAAGCCAGTCGTATTCAGCAAGTTTGCCCTCAATGATTTCGGTATCGTAAATCTTGTCGTAGGGAATTTCGGCGTATGTCAATGCCAAAGTCACGGCATCGTCCCAGGGCTGCGAAATAGGTGGCGTATAGACGGCAATTTTAGGTGCTTTTTCCAACTTTACTGCATCCTGATTGACCGATGGAGCCGAAATGTCGTTGAAAATGGCGTTTTTCTGCGCATCGGCAATAATCTCGTACGACACATTCCGCAAAATGCACTCGCGCTCAGCCTCCGACGAGAAGCCGATTATGAAACTTCCGCCACGGTAATTAAGCAACCACCACGCCTCAAGTCCCTGCTCCAGCGACCAGTAGGTAAGTCCGTAGGCCTTCAGATGGTCGGTCTGCGAATCGTCCATCGGAATGAGCATATAGGCGCAATTCCCTGACAGCGAAGACACAAGCATCAATAATATTACAACAAGCCTTTTCATTGCTTCATTCCGCCAATAAGTTCAGAAATATCCTTTACACCATATTTTTCGCAGTAAAGTTCGATTCCGTCAAGCACGCGCATTGTTGCATCGGGATACAGGAAATTGGCTGTTCCGACCTGAATGCACGAAGCACCGGCAAGCAAGAATTCTATTGCATCGTCGGCAGTAACGATTCCGCCAAGTCCACAAACTGGAATCTTCACATTCTGAGCAACTTGCCAAACCATACGCACGGCTATAGGCTTTATCGCAGGTCCCGACATTCCGCCAGTTATAGTCGAAAGTTTCGGACGGCGAGTCCTTACATCGATTGCCATTCCCAAGAAGGTATTGACCAGCGAAACCGAATCGGCACCAGCATCTTCAACAGCCTTAGCTATTGATACTATGTTGGTTA
>JAGCNN010000257.1 GCA_017645925.1 Bacteroidales bacterium | reverse complement strand
TTCAGGTGCTTTGTAATTGCTTGCCTTTGTGTACCAAACAAATCTGCCATCTGCTGCTGTGTCAACCACACAGTTTCATCATCTACACGAACTTCTATTTTCACAGCATCATCTGGCTGATAGAGTATTATTTCGTTGGAAGCGTCCATTTGCGTATCGCCTTTTAATTGTTGGGCAAAAGTAGTGAGAAAAATGGGAATGGGGAAAAAAAATGTGTGGCTGACGCCCGTTTCTCGCTACGCTGTTTCTATGGCTAAAGCCGTTTCTATGTTTCTATGCCTGCGGCGTTTGATGGGCTACGCCCGTTTCAAGTTTCTATGCCTACGGCGTTTCTGGGGCTACGCCCGTTTCTGAGTTTAACTTCGTTGAGGGCTGCGCCGTTCTATGCCTGCGGCGTTTCTGGGTTTGGCTTACGCCGAGCTAAAGGTTAACTTCGTTGAGGGCTTCGCCGTTCTCGCTGCGCTGTTTCTGGGCTAAAGCCCGTTTCTATGGGGAAATTATTTTGCAGTTGCAAACACGAAAAAATAATCTTACTTTTGTGGTGTATTTCCAAGATGAAAATTATGGAACAGAAAAATGAAAACATAAAGCAGATGCTGAACTTTTTCGCCGCCAAATGCGGTGGGGAAATCGACAAGGTAAAGGCGCTAAAACTGATATGGATTGCCGACCGCCTTCATATCAGACATCACGCCCGCACAATATCAGGCGACTGCTATTATGCTATGCGTATGGGCGCTGTGCCATCAGAAGCAAAAAGCATAACCGCCTGCTGCAATACCATATCGAAGTCTGCCGATGCAAACACAAGTTGCTTCTCGGAAACCGACATCAAATGTATGGAACTGACATTCCAGACTTTCGGCAGTCTCGATTGGAATGACCTTTCTGCATATTCGCACAATTTCCCCGAATGGAAAAGATACGAATCTTTCCTTGCTGAAAATCCAAACAGCCGAAAGAAAATGGAAATAGACGACTTTTTCTGCAATCCCGAAAACATTGACGGAAAACTTACAGACGAGCAACTGCACTTTTTCGATGAGTCGGACGAACAACTGAATCTGTGCAAGGAAATATACAAGGAAAACAAGGCTATCGAAGGATTATGGAATTAAATCGTGCCCTGCTCGAACAGGTAGTGGAAAGACGAAAAATTTTCAAGTTTAGAAATAGTCAGTTGACATCTGAAAAACCGCATTATCACATAGTAATACATAACGACAAAGAAAAGAAATCATATATATTTGCTTGCAGCACAACAAAATATGAAAAAAGAAGACGCTACATAGAACTGGAAGGTCTGCCCGAAACCACTCTCGTTTGGATAAAGCCAAGCGAAAATAACGGACTTACTGAAAATTCATACATCGACTGCAACAGCGTGTTTGTAATTTCCGATGACGAGTTCTATCAAAAATATTCAGAAGGAGAATTGACTCTTGAAGGAGAACTGGAAGAAGGCTACTTTTTTCAAATATGTGCAGGCATAGCCGACAGCCCAAGAATTTCAAACGAAATACGAGAATTGGCAAAGAAAATAATTGAAAGTGTTTAGTGGCTAAAGCAGTTCCTAAGTTTCAATGGCTAAAGCCGTTTCTATGCCTGCGGCGTTTGATGGCTGGCGCCGTTTGAAGATTCAAAGATTTAATTTTTGTTGAATCGCGCTATGGCACGATTTTACAGCTCAAAGTGGGCTAAAAGGCAGAAAGAAGACCAGTCGAGCAGTCTGGCTGTTAGCCTGTGAGACTGCGGGACTGCAAGCCTGTTAGACTGTTAGCCTTCTAGCCCCCCAAAAATCTGCTCGTGCCTCGGTTTTGATTTTCGACAGTGCTTAAAGAGATTCCAAAATGTCAAGGAATTCCTTTTTTGATACGCCAATCACTGCAAGATTATTCTTAATAACAAATTCAGGCAAAGGATTTATGTGCGTCTGAAACACTATTGGTCTTATCATTCCTGCCTTTGTCCACATTTCGTGTCCGCCATTGCTGCGCGACAAGACCAATCCTTGCAAACGCAGGAAAGCACGGAACTCTTCAATGCTTACATTAGAGAGTTTCTTCATCGTGCGGCAATTCTAACTGGTGAAACAACGCGCTCAAATCCCGTATCACCCGAAAGCAACTCGTTAAACATAGGACGGTCAAGCAAAGTCTGCGGACAAGGCGGTTTTGCCGTGTGAGCGACAACTTTCCATCCGTGAGCAACAAGGTCTTCCTCCAAAGTGCCATTTTCGACCCAGTAGTCGGCATACAGTTCAAATGCCTCGTAAAAGTTCTTTAAAGCATCGTTGAAGTCCACACCCGACGAACAAATGTCAAGCGACGGGCAATAGGATATGTAGTTTTCCCTCTCCTTGAAAATGTAAATGTCAACATTAAACCGGAAGGAATCCTTGTCAACTCGTATTGTATCTGTCTTTTTGTTGTTGTTCATAATCAATATTTTAACGGACAAACATTATGCGTTGTTCTCAAGCACAAACATACTGATTATTTTCCAAACGAAAAAAGTTTCACAATAAAGATTTGAGAAATTAAGTGAAATTCGCCGTTTGAATGCCTGCGGCGTTTGATGGCTACGCCGTTTGAAGATTCAAAGATTTGACTGCGTCGAGCTAAAGGTTAGCTTACGCTGAGCTAAAGGTTGAAGATTTGATTTTTGTTGAATCGCGCTATGGCACGATTTTACAGCTCAAAGTGGGCTAAAAGGCATAAAGAAGATCTGTCTTGATGTCGAACAGAAGACCTGCCAAGCAGTTTGGCTGTCAGCCTGCAAGACTGCGGGACTGTCAGCCTGTGAGCCTGTTAGCCTGTTAGCCTTTCGTTAATCCCCATTTGTCGTAGTTTTTGCCACCCCAAATCCCCATTTGTTGTGATTGACTGACAGCACCGTGACATCGTACCTTTGCAAACGATGAAAAAAGCGGTCGCCATATTGTGCCTTGTCACCTTGTTTGCAAGTTGTCTTGCGAGCAACACACTGACCATAAAGCTGTTCGACAAAGCAAGCAAGGAGCCTGTCGCCGACGCATACATATACGCTTCGGACAGCAACGGGAAATCGACTGGCGCGGTAAGCGACGACAACGGCACTGCAAAACTGATGCTCGGCAGTGGCGAATACACCATATACATTTCGCACATACAATACGAAACACAGCAAACAAGCATACGGCTGGAAAATGACCTTGCACTGACATTCTACCTGCAAAAAAAGAACTATCAGCTCGGCGAAGTCGTTGTCACAGCCTCCGAATCGAAGAAAATCGGTTCGGTATCGACCATCGGGCGCGACGCAATGAGCCACTTGCAACCTACTAGCATAGGTGACCTTATGGAACTTCTGCCGGGTGGTGTTTCGCAGACACCATCGCTCACTCAGGGCAACTCCATATCGATGCGCGAAACAGGCTCGCTCGGCTCCAGCGGACAGAAACTGAACAGCTCGCAGTACTCGACCAATTCGCTCGGCACACTGTTCGTTGTCGATGGCGCACCTATAAACACCGATGCAAACATGCAGTATATGCAGAACGGTGGCTTCGACGGTATGGATATGACCAACCGCGGTGTCGATATGCGAACCATCAGCACCGACGACATCGAAAGCATAGAAGTTATGCGCGGAATACCATCGGTAGAATACGGAAACCTGACAAGCGGAGTGGTGAACATCAAGAAGATACGAAAACCGACAAAACTAAACGCCCGCTTCAAGGCCGACGACAAAAGCCAGCTTCTGTCGCTGGGAAAAGGTTTTGCACTCAATTCAAGCAAATCGCACATTCTGAACATCGACGGCGGTCTGCTGAACGCCTACGCCGACATACGCAATCCGCTCGAAGAATACAAGCGTGCAAACCTTTCGGCACGACTGACAAGCACACTAAATAATGAAAAGGTAACGCTTAAAATCACACCGTCGGCGGAATATACAGGTTCGTTCGACAACTACAAGACCGACGAAAACCTCAGCTATTCGGGCATAAACACATTCAAATCGACCTACCACAAACTAGCCGTAGGAAATGGAATCAGCATTTTGCCCAATGCGAATGGCCATTACCAGAAAACTATCGTCAATATGCAGTTAACGCAGGAGTTCGACAACCTTGAACGCCGTGTGCTTGTCGCACCATCGCGGGCTGGCATAGCGCCAAGCAGCAACGCCCCTGGCGAATACGATGCCTACCTGCTTTTCAGCGAATATGTTGCCAACTACAGGGTCGATGGCAAGCCGTTCACCGCATTTGCAAAAACAACTACCGACTTCGAGTTCAACAGCCAGCACATAGTGAACGCGCTGAAATTCGGTGCGGAATGGAACATGTCGAAGAATTTCGGCAAGGGACAGATTTACGACCTTTCGCATCCGCTCTCGACCAAGGGATGGGGCAGCCGTCCGCGCCAGTACAACGAAATTCCCGCTTCGCACACGCTGTCGCTTTATGTTCAGGACTACATAACCGCCCGAATCGGCAGACACCTGCTCGAAGCTCGTATAGGTGCGCGTTCAACTTCAATTCTCGGATTGCCAAAGGAATACGCAATGCACGGAAAATTCTACCTCGACCCACGCATAAACCTGCAATGGACACTGCCTCACTTCGGCGAAAAGCAATGGAGCATATCGTTTTCGGGCGGAATCGGACGCACAACCAAAATGCCAACAATGAACTATCTATACCCCGATGCCAACTACATCGACATCATACAGTTAGCCTACTACAACCAGAGCAACCCTGCGGAGTTCAGTCGGTACAACATTTTGAGCTACAAGGAAGATGCGACCAACTACGCGCTTCAGCCGGCACGAAACCTAAAAGGAGAGTTCCGCGTTGACTTCGAGATTGAAGGCTATCGGCTTTGGGTGTGCGTTTTCGACGAGAAAATGTCGTCGGGATTCCGCTATTCAAGCACCTACACGGCATTCGACTACAAGGACTACGACGAAACAACCATAGATGTCAACCTTGCCGCCCGTCCCGAACTTGCCGACATCAGCTACGAAGCACGAAGAATACTTGGCGGATACAGTTTTGTCGAAAATGGCAGCCGACAGGACAAGATTGGCCTTGAATGGGAATTTTCGTCGGCAAGGATAAAACCGCTATGCACCGCCATAAAGTTCAGCGGAGCGTGGTTCCGTAGCATTTATGTCAACAGCCGTCCGATGTTCTACCCCGTCAGCAGTGTGGTCGATAATGTTGTGATTTCCAACAATTACATCGGTCTTTACGACTGGAACGATGGACGCATAAACGAGCAGTTGAGCACCAATTTGTTCCTTGATACGCAAATCCCGAAACTGAAACTTATTTTCTCGACATCGGTGCAGGCAATGTGGTTCGTCTCGACAAAGCGTATGGAACAGAACTGCATTCCAGTGCAATACCTTTCGGTAGCCGACGGTCAGTTGCACGACTACACCGACGAAGCCGTTGCCGAAAATCCACTGTTGCGCCACCTCATCTATAACCTCAGCGAATCGGCTTACGAGAAATACACGATTCCACCTGCGATATACATAAACATGAAAGTCACAAAGAACATCGGCAAATGGCTGAGTATGTCGCTTTTTGTAAACAAACTGCTCGACTATACACCCGATTTCAGGCGCAACGATGTGCTTATCAGGCGCAATGCAACGCCTTATTTCGGCATGGAAATAAATATGAAAATTTAAAATGACTATTCTATTTGTAACAAATATATCAAATATGAAAACAGGAAAATATCAATTCCCTATAAAAGAGACGGTCATTCCGCAAGTTAGAACAATAACGCGATACGGAACGGGGAGCGTCATATTGTTCAACTATGCGGAATCTCCTACAGAACCAATATTAGAAGGAGATTCCGTACAGACAGGCTCACAAGGCTCGTTCCTGCGCCT
>JAGCNN010000256.1 GCA_017645925.1 Bacteroidales bacterium | reverse complement strand
GTACAAGTCGTACGACGTGAAAGCAAGGAATCTGCTGTTGTCGTTCTTGCGTCTGTATTTCCCTGACAACGAAAATCTTGTATCGCCAAAGCAACCGATAGATATTGAGTTTGAAACAAACAGAAAGCCTTTTTCGGGCAACAATTTTTCAAGCGGCTACAAGGAGTTGAAAACTTTGCTTAGAAGCTACAATTCAAAGATTCCGCCATTGGTAAACGCCTATATGAAACTGTCGGACACTATGAGAACCTTCGGTACTGCCGACAATCCCGAATTTGGCGAAGTGGAGGAAACAGGAATATTGATAGGCGTAAACGAAACTTATGAATCGCAGCGCACAAGGCATCTTAAAAACTACAAAACACTCATTGATATAAGCTCCATTTATCCGAGCATGCGTAAATAATGCAAAGAATACTTGTCGTCATATTGCTGTGTTGCGGTTTGCTGTTTGCTTTCAATCGGGCATTTGCGCAGAACCTTGTGAAAAATCACAGTTTCGAGAACGCATGGACTTGTCCCGAAGACTATTGCGGCTATGCAGTGAAATATCCTTTCCCCGATTGGATAAACCCCAATTATGGCACTCCCGACCTTATGCATTCGTGCAGTCCATTGCGTGCTGGTGTTCCCGAAAACTTTGCAGGCTACATGTATCCCTACGATGGCGGAGCATACGCAGGAATCATTCTTCGCGAAAAATTTGACGATTCGTTGAAGGTTTATAGGGGCGTTTCGCGCGAATATTTGCAGACGAAACTAACCGAACCGCTGAAGAAAAACACATTGTACTGCGTGAAATTTTACTATGTAAATGCCAAAAAATCAATGTATTCGGTTGATGCGCTTGGCATAACGCTTACCGTTGAGCAGATAAAGGCGAAGAACGCCGACCGAATTTTGCAGCGCCCGCAGATAACCAACCGTCCCGGACACATAATGGACAATATGGACGAATGGACGGAATTCTGTGGTTACTACCGTGCCAGAGGAGGGGAGCAATATCTCACAATTGGAAATTTCTGGGACAATAGTACCACGCAATATGTTACAAATCATAACGAATATTCCGACTCGGCATTTTTCTACGCCTATTACCTTATAGATAAAGTGTCGGTGTTTGAGATTGAATCGGAATTTGAATGTGGTTGCCTGAACGATCTTGCATGGAGTTCCGACTGGAAATCGGATTCCTTTGACCCCGCTACTGGTTACAATACCAAGAAAATCAATGACAACGACCTTGCAAACAATGGCGATGGCAACAACGGTCAAGGCAACGGAGATTCATCATCGACAGACGGAACAAACGGAAACGGACAAGGCAATAATGGTGGAAACAATGCACAGTCCGACCCCAACGAAACCGATGCTACAGGTTTGAAGACGCAGATTACCAAGGCTGCCTTTGATGTTGCCGAAATTGGTGACCGTTTCCGTCTGAACCAGATATACTTTGAGTTCAACTCGTCGGAATTGCTTACCATGTCGTACATACAGCTCGACTCGCTTTACAACATACTTGAGCAAAAGCCAACCGTCCGAATTGAAATCCGCGGGCATACCGACAACATCGGCAACGAAGGCTACAACAAGAAATTGTCGGTTGAGCGTGCCGCCTCGGTTTACAACTACCTTCTTGAAAAGGGCATTCCCAAAACGCGCATGAAATATCGTGGTTTCGGTCCAAATATCCCCGTAGCCGACAACAGCACCGAGGAAGGCCGCGAACTGAACCGAAGAGTTGAAATTTTTATTGTGGAAATATAAGGGCTACGCCCGTTTCTGTGCCTGCGGCGTTTCTTGTTTCATGTTTCTGGGTTTCACGTTTCTGGTTCAATGTTTAACGTAGCGACGTGCCATGTGCGTTGCTACACGCGCCGCGTCACCACAAATTATCCATTATCCATTGTACATTATCAATTATTTGCATTATCTTTGAAGCCTAATTTGTCGGGAATATATGAAAAGGCTCGCTATAATATTAATTTTAATGGGTATCGGCATCAACCTATATTCCCAAAGCGACACTGTAATATTTTCCGCCACAGGTGGTTTCTACGAAAATAGTTTTGACCTGACACTCTCTAGCAACAATCCCGAAGGTCGCATATTCTACACAATCAATGGAAACAAACCAACACCGCAATCGTACCAATACACACAACCATTGCATCTTGACGAAAATCTGTTTTCAAGGTCGGATATTTACAAGATACAAATGTCAAATGTACCACCTTATATTCCAGACAACATACAAAGGATTATTGTCATACGGGCTGCCGTGTTCAATAGTAACGACAGCATAATCAGTGACATTATAACAAATTCATATTGTATTAGTTCTTTAGGTTTTAACAATCACGGTCTTCCTGTAGTTTCAATTTGTGCCGATAGTACAGCATTGTTCGATTACGAAACTGGCATATTTATTCCTGGATTGCTCTATGATCCGGCAATGCCTGATTGGAGTGGCAATTACTATTGTCATGGAATATCATGGGAACGTAAATGCAATGTGGAATACTATATACACGACAGTCCTGAATCATTAAACCAGACGGCAGGACTTAGGACACATGGCCACATATCAAGAGCATTCCAACAAAAAGGTCTAAGTCTGTATGCACGTGAAGAGTACGGAAAAAAACGTTTCAAATGTCGAGTTTTTGAATATTCACCTATAAATAAATTTAAACGTCTTGTTCTAAAGCCAATAAGTTGTTCCAGAACTGATGCGGGAATTGAAGATTACATATGCAATATGATTGCAAAGCAAGTAAATGTGGAGTCTCCATGCACACGCCCTTGCACCCTATATCTTAATGGAGAATACTGGGGAATTTATTATATACAGGAAAAAACAGACGAACGGTTCCTTGAAAATCACTTCAATTCGGAACCAGAAGAATATAACATAGTGGAAGGCTGGGGTGGCGAATTGGTTTCTGGAACATCAGAAAATTTTGTTCAAATGATGTTATGGTTGAACGATGCCGACATTGCCGAAACAGAGAATTATGAACACCTTTCTGAAACAATTGATATAGAATGCATTATAGATTACTTCATAATAGAAATATTTATATCGAACTACGACTGGCCAGCAAATAATATGAGATGCTGGCAGGAAGGCAATGGCCCGTGGCGATGGATATTTTTTGATGGAGACTATGCTTTAGAAAACCCCTATTACGATTTCTTCGCACACATTACAGATACTAGTGATGCAGTTTGGCCAACAAACAAAAAGTCAACGTTAATGTTTCGCAAATTGATAACCAATAGGACTTTTTGCCAGAATTTTTCAGACCGCTTCCACGAACTATACGAAACAATATTCCAATATGGCAATACTTCGGTATACAAACAACAAATAATCAATAAAATAAGTTCTGAAATACAAAACCAGATAAATCGGTTCAACTACCCTTCAAACTATCTATCTTGGACAACCGCGCTATCAAACATAGATACATTCTTACGACGTAGACCTGCAAAAGTTATTGATGACCTTGAACATTTCATTCCCATGTCTATAATGCTAAATACTGTTGATTCAGAAATAAAATGCTTCCCAAATCCAACTGCCGACTTCATCAACATCAGCATTTCCAACATGCAGTGGGGACTTTGCAGAATAGACATATTCGACTTGCAAGGTAGATCCGTATATTCCGACATTGTTTTCTGTGATGAAGGTGAGAATATACATGCCATTGATATTCAATATCTTCCACAGGGTACATACATTGTAAAAGTTGGCGAGACAACACAGAAAGTGGTGAAGATTCAATGATATGAAAATTCAATAATCTGTGGCGACGTGGCGTGCCGCGTCACCACTAATTATCAATTATTTGTATTATTTTTGACACCTAAAATTATCGGGAATATATGAAAAGGCTCGCTTTAATATTAATCCTAATAGGTATAGGCATCAATCTATATTCCCAAAGCGACACCGTTATTTTCTCGGCCTCAGGTGGGTTCTACGAAAACAGTTTCGACCTTACACTCAGCACCAACAATCCCGAAAATCGCATATTCTACACCACCAATGGAAACATACCTACACCGCAATCGTACCAATATACACACCCATTGCATCTTGACGAAAATCTGTATTCAAGGTCGGATATTTACAAGATACAAATGTCAAATGTCCCTCCATATATTCCAGACAGCATACAAAGGATTATTGTCATACGGGCTGCCGTGTTCGATAGTAATGGCATCCTAATCAGCGACATTATAACAAATTCCTATTGTATAAGTTCTTTAGGATTTGACAACCACGCACTTCCTGTAGTCTCGATTTGTGCCGACACTACAGCATTATTCAACAACAGAACAGGAATATTTATTCCAGGCATATACTATAATCCGTCTAATCCAGAATGGACGGGCAATTATTACAAAAAAGGTAAGTATTGGGAAAGAAAATGCAATGTGGAATACTATATGCACGAAGACACTTCATCGTTAAACCAGATAGCAGGAATTAGAACACACGGAGGCAATTCGCGTAGATTCCAGCAGAAAGGACTTAGCCTATATGCACGCGAAGAATACGGAAAGAAACGCTTCAAATGCCAAGTTTTTGAAACATCATATATAAACAATTTTAAACGCTTGGTACTAAAGCCGATAAAATGTTCTTGGTCTGATGCTGGAATTGAAGATTATGTATGTTGCAATATTGCCAAGGAAATAAACGTGGAATCCCTTGAAACACGCCCTTGTACCATATACATCAACGGAGAATACTGGGGAATATATTACATACAGGAAAAACCCGATGAACGGTACCTTGAGAATCATTTCTATTCGGAACCGGAAAACTACAACGTAATGGGAGACTGGTTAAGTAATATTGTTTCAGGGAACTCTGAAAATTTTAGACAAATGATGAGATTGGTTGACAGCACTGATATTTCCATCACTGAAAACTACAATCAACTATGCGAAAAGATTGATGTTAACTGCTTTATTGACTATATCATATTTGAAATCTTTATTTCAAACTATGACTGGCCTACAAACAATATGAGATGCTGGCAAGAAGATAATGGGAAATGGAGATGGATTTTCTACGATGGCGATGCCACATTTGAAAACCTAGACTACGATTCTTTCAGTCATG
This sequence comes from Bacteroidales bacterium, assembly GCA_017645925.1. Taxonomy (GTDB): domain Bacteria; phylum Bacteroidota; class Bacteroidia; order Bacteroidales; family ML635J-15; genus Bact-19. The sequence continues at coordinate 3,951 of JAGCNN010000256.1, read as the reverse complement.
CTACAGACACAAGCGACAACGACTGGCCAACAAACAAAAAGTCAACGCTAATGTTTCGGAAACTACTGACCAACAGAAATTTCTGCCGGATTTTTTCTAACCGCTTCCACGAACTATGTAGAACAGCGTTTCAATATGCAAATACTGCAGCTTACAAGCAACAAATTGCCGATGAAATAAGCGAAGAAATACAAAACCAGACAAATCGGTTCAACTACCCCCAAAGCTACGAATCGTGGACAGAAGCCCTTTCTAATATAGATACATTTCTAATGTATCGCCCGGAAAAAATCATTGACGACCTTGAACATTTTATTCAAATGTCTTTAATGCAAAATACTGTTGATTCGGAAATAAAATGCTTTCCAAATCCCGCAACCAATTTCCTCAACATTATAGTTTCCAACACACAGTGGGGACTTATCCGAATTGACATCTTCGACCTGCAAGGCCGTAAAGTTTACTCCGACATTGTTTTCTGCGATGAAGGTGAAAACAATTTTACCATTGACTTGCAGAATTTCCCACAAGGTACATACATAGTGAAAGTAGGAGAGAAGATAGAAAAGGTATTAAAGATTCGATAATTTGATAATTTGAAGATTTGAAAATTCAATAATTAAAAAATCAATAATCTGTGGCGACCTGTGGCGACGTGGCGCGCCGCGTCACCACTAATTGATTTGTATTGCCGCCCAATTGTTCTTCCATTTGATAACTATTCTGCTTGATTTTTGATTAGTTTTTTCCGATTTTTTATCTTGTCGGTTTAATACAAAGTATTAACTTTGCGGCATTTGAGTTTTGTAAATAGGTTAAATTTAAATTATTAAACATGAGAGAATTTTACATGAATGTTTCCCAGCGGTTTCATGCTGGAAAACTTGCGAAGAGCCTAAAGCGGCATTCGCAGAAATTAAGGACAGTCGTTGCCGTTATGGCAATGATGGTGGTTGCTGCTCCTTTTTATGGACAGACATGGAATTTGGTCGCACTTGACGATTTGACATCCGAAGATGTCTTTATGATTGTCGATACGACAAGTGGAAATGCAATGACTAATGACAATGGAACCAGTAGTGCTCCAGCATGTGTTAGCTTGACATTTAATGCCAACAAGAGCCAGGTTACAACTGCTACAATTCCCGACAATGTAAAGTGGAATATAAGTGGTAATACAACCGATGGATATACTTTCTATCCTAATGGCACAACAGAGACTTGGTTGTATTGTAATACGACAGCTAGTAGTAGTAGCAACAACAATCTTAGAGTTGGTACAGGAAACAGAAATTTGTTTTTGCTTTCGGATACAGATGTTCCATTTCTCATAACAAATGACACTTATACAACCCGCTATTATGGCGTTTACAGTAACCAGGACTGGAGAGGTTATACATCTATTGCAGACAACATCGCATCTACTCGAATAGCTTTTTACAAGTACACTGCTGACTTAAGTGTTGTTGCAACTCCAACATTCACCCCCGAAGCAGGTTCATACAACGGCACACAAAACATAACAATTGCTTGTGCTACCGAAGATGCAACAATCCGCTACACTCTCGATGGAAACGATCCAACCGAGACTTCAACAGAATACACTGCAGCAATCGAAATTTCTGCTAACACAACCATCAAGGCTAAGGCTTGGAAGGATGGTTTGACCGCAAGCGCAATAGCAACTGCTGAATATGTAATCACAAACTACACTCAGCTCGATGCTCCTATATTCAACCTTGATGCTGGTACTTACACCGGCCCACAGGAAATAACAATTTCGGCTGCTGACGGCGCAACAATCCGCTACACTCTCGATGGAAACGACCCAACCGAAACTTCAACCGAATATACGGGAGCTATTACAATTATTTCAAGCATGACTGTTAAGGCAAAGGCTTGGATGGAAGGCTATCTGCCAAGCGAAGTTGCTTCTGCCGAATATGTAATAGAACTTCCAACCGTAACATTCAACAAGTTGGCATCTCATACGCAAATTACTACCAACGATGTATATATGATTGTTGATGTTACTTCAGGTAGAGCTCTTACAAGTGCAAATGGTTCAAGTTCTGCTCCTACTGCTGTAGAGGTAACTATTGAGAATAATGCTATCACTGCTGCCGTTCCATACGAACTTCAGTGGAAATTTGCAGAAGAAGATGGTGGATGTAGCATTTATCCTGCAACAAATAATGAAATATGGTTATACACCACTGGATCTAACAATGGTGTCCGTGTTGGAACAAATGCCAACAAAGTTTGGGAATTAAATATCACGGATGCTGATGCTACAAATTATCTTGGTTTGAAAAATGTTGCAACTTCTCGTTATCTCGGAGTTTACAACAATCAGGATTGGAGAGCTTATGCTGCAGGTGCTTCTGCTACAATTTCTTCAAATATACAGGATTGCCATATAGAATTCTTCATTCTTGGTGAAGCTCCTGAATCAGCTCCTGTAGAACCTGTTTTCTCACCTGATGCAGGTACATATTTCAATAGCGTTGATGTAACACTCACTTGCGAAACCGAAGGTGCAACAATATACTATACTCTTGATGGTGCTGACCCGTCAGATGCTTCAACCCCATACACCGAAGCTATTCACATTACCGAAAACACCACAGTGAAGGCTATCGCAATAAAGAATGCTCTTTCGAGCGAAATAGTTTCGGCAACCTACACTATTTCAAATATTGAAACTGTTGCAACTCCTGTAATTACTCCAGAAGCTGGCAACTACAACGATCCGCAGCAGATAACCATCACTTGTGCTACCGATGAGGCTTCGATTTACTACACAACCGATGGTAACGACCCAACAGCTGAATCAACCTTGTATGAAGGACCTTTCACACTTAGCGTTTCAGCTACAGTTAAGGCTATTGCATTAAAGGATGGCTATAACAATAGTGGTATTGCTTCGGCAGCTTACACTATGCCAGTATTCCTTGAAAATCTTGCAGCTGTTTATTCAACAGCAGCCAACGACCAGTACAAGATTACAGGTGATGTAGTTTTCGTTTTCAGAAACGGAAGAAATATATTTGTAAAGGATGCTACCGCAGGTATGATGATATATGACAATCAAACTTCGGTTATTACTACCCAGTACAACGAAGGCGATGTAATCAGCGGTGGAATTTTGGGTAAGACTTCAATTTATAAGAGCCTATACGAAGTAGTTCCGATGGCAAATACTGCAGAATCAACCGAAAATGTAGGCGAAATTACTCCTGCTGTTGTAACTATCCGTCAAATGACTACTGCCAACGACTACACCTCACAGCTTGTAAAACTCGTTGATGTTACAATCACTGAAATCAATGGCGCTAGCATTACCGTTTCGGATGGTGACACCACTACCGTTATCCGTGACCAGTTCAGTGTAGTTGCCGAAAGTGATTATGCAGTAGGTGATGTTCTTACCGTAACAGGTTTGGTTTCGATATACAATACATTCCAGGTTTATCCGCGTACAGCAGCCGACATTGTTAAGCGTGAAGTTCCTGCTGATCCAACATTCACACCCGAAGCTGGTACATATACAGCAAGCGTAAATGTTACATTGGCATGTGAAACCGAAGGTGCAACAATATATTATACTCTTAACGATACCGATACAGAGGTTGTATATACTGCTCCGTTGACATTCACCGAAACAACTACAATTTATGCATTTGCAGAAAAGAACAGTGTTCGTAGCCAAACTGTTTCAGCAATCTATACAATCACCGATATGGAAATTGTTGCAACTCCTACAATTGCTCCTAATGGTGGAACTTTTGAAGGTACTCAGGAAGTAACTTTGGCTTGCGAAACTGCTGATGCATCTATTTACTACACACTTGATGGTAATGATCCGACAGCAGAATCAACATTGTACGAAAATCCATTCACACTTAATGCAACGACAACCGTTAAGGCTATCGCAATGAAGGAAAATAT
>JAGCNN010000255.1 GCA_017645925.1 Bacteroidales bacterium | reverse complement strand
TTTGCCAATATGGGCGTTGTATATGCAGAAGGTGTATGCAGACCGTAAGCTTAACAAGAAGTATAGTCCGGATGATAAGTTCCCGATGCCAGAAGGAATCAAAGATTTGATTGACTGCCATGAGTATGGTCACGAAACCGACTGTGATTTCAACGAGAACTAAGGGGGCAGCCGACAGGTTGGATGGATTTTTACGATAAGAGTATTCTTTCTTTACAAAAAAGAATTGATTATCAGTTTTTTTGCATTCCGCTCAAGCCGCGGAGGCTTTCACTTTTTTGTTGGCAAAAAAGTAAACAAAAAACCATGTCCGCTACGTCTGCTTCGCTAAAAATCAGTTACACTTTGCTAAAAGTCAGAAACTTGCCGTTTTTGCCAGTTGCGTTTAAGACGCTAACCCGCAAAACGGCTTCAAACAGCCTGACTTTTTACGCTTCGTTCCATTGATTTTCTTAACGCTCATCAGCCAATGCGGCAATCAAGGTATCGCCGAAGGCGATGGTTAAAAAAACAAATCCGTCTTCGAGAGATTCCGTTTCTTAGCATTACCAGCATAAATCTTCACCAACTTTTTCCGCTATCCCAAACTAATGATTACTTTTAATCGGAAACCATAACATTTGCGCCTAGTTGTTTGAGCGACTGGAAAAAGTCGGGGTAGGACTTGTTGATACATTCGCAACCTTCAATTTTCATATATTCAGATGACAATCCTATAGTTGCAAGCATCATTGCTATCCTGTGGTCGTTGTGTGCATTTACAGTTGCCGACTTTATTTTTTTGCATGGTTGTATTGTAAGGCAATTGTCGGCGGTTGTAACCGACACTCCGAGTTTTCCAAGTTCCTCTATTATCGTTTCGAGGCGATTGCTTTCCTTGCCGATAAGTCTGTTTGCACCTATAATCTTACATTCGCTGTCGGCATGGAGAGCCATTGCGCAGAGTGGGGGAATAAGGTCGGGACATTGTTCGGCATTAAATTCGAATCCGTGGATGTTGGATTTGTAAATTATAAGTTTGTTCCTTTTCACGTCGAACTTTGCTCCGCAGCTATACAAGGCTTCAATGATTGCCCTATCTGGTTGCAGTGATTCATATTTAAGTCCCGAAATTTTGATGTTGCCATTCGTCAATCCTGCCGCGATAAGGAAGGCGGCATTGCTCCAGTCGCCTTCTATGGTAAGGCTTTTTTTGTGGAATGATGCGTTTCCGTAAATCTTTATATCCATAAAACTTTCGTAGCGGGTGGCACTTATCTTTGCACCAGCTTCATCGGCGAGACCTGCTGTCATGAACATGTAACCTGCGCTTTTGGGATTCCATACCGAAATAGAGCTGTCGTCGTCCAATGCAGAAAGGGCGAGCATAAGTCCGGACACGACCTGCGAAGTGTGGCTTCCGTTGATGTGGTACTTGCCAGGCAGAATTCTTGCGTTGCTGATTATGAACGGAAATTGGTAATTATGAATTTTCCACCCGAGATTTTGTTCGTAGAATTCGAGGTCGTATCTAATGTTTCGGTTCAGCAGGGAGCCATGTCCGTCTATTACGAAAGTGTCGGTATGCAGAGCAATGATTGGAGGAAACATTCGTGCGCATAATGCCGATTCTCCGCAGTCGAACACGTTGTCGCGTCGTCGTTGGTTCCTAAGTTTGGTCGCTATATTCTTGCTTGCATTTGCATCGGCGGAATTTCCTCTGCCATATATTTTGATGTTCAGTCCGGGTAGAGTTGACATTGCCCATGCTCTTTGCTCGTAGCTTTTTGATGGGCATATTTTAATCTCGCCGCAAAGTTCCGATTTCCTGAGTTCTACATTCATATCAACATCTTGATAATTTCGTTGATGGGCATTTTCTTTATTATCGGTCTGCCAATGTCTTCAAGCAGAACAAAACGGATGTCTGAATCTTCCTTTTTCTTGTCGTTGCAAAGTAGCTGCAAGTGCTTTTCTCCAAGTCTGTACGAAATGTCGTAGCCGAATGATGCTATCAGTTGCTTTATCTGTTCGGCAATATTGTTGTCCAGCATTTGCATTTTTACAGAAATTTCGGTTGCTGCGACAATACCTTTTACTACTGCCATGCCATGCGGAATGTTTTCAATGATTTCGATGCTATGACCAATTGTGTGACCAAAGTTAAGAATATGCCTGATAGACTTGTCGTCCGGATCTTTTTCAACGATTTCCGTTTTGGTAATAATTGCGTCGCGAATAATTTCATCAAGTAGTGTGCTGTCCCTGTTTAGAATTTCGCGAGTATTGTTTTTCAGCAGACTGAATATTTTTTCGTTGCCGATAAGTGCGTACTTGATTATTTCTCCGAGACCACTCATGTACTGTGATTCGGGCAGTGTCTGTACGAATTTGCTGTCGGCAATAATGAAGTCGGGATTGTCGAAACTGCCAATCATATTTTTGCTTTCGCGGAAGTTTACCCCATTTTTCCCGCCGATGGCTGCGTCCGACATGGCAAGCAGGGTAGTCGGTATAAGTCCGAATCTGACACCGCGCATAAATATGTGGGCAACGAAACCTGTTATGTCGCAGACTATGCCACCACCTATACCTATTATATATGATGACCTGTCGATTCCCAATTCAAGCAGTTGTTCTATGATTTTTTCAACCGACTTCAGGTTTTTGTTGCGCTCGGTGTCATCGATTACGATAAGGTTTTTCTCGTTTGATATTTCGGGGTAGCTTTTGATTAAATTTTGGCTGCTGATGACCGCGAGTTTTTTGTTTGCAACGAGTTCCTTATATAGTTTGTAGTCGTGGTTGATATATATTGCAGTACTTGTGCTTCTGGAAGTGCTGTATTCTTTTTTCTGCATGGTCGGGTTATGAAAAAATCCCATAGTGGGACTATGGGATTTCATTATAAAGGGTTTATATTACTTTAAGCTGATAACTTTGAATTCAACACGTCTGTTCTTTTGACGGCCTTCTTCGGTATCGTTGGTGTCGATAGGCTGCTGGTAAGCATATCCCTTATACGACAGGCGTTCTTTTTCTACACCGTGTGAAATCAGGTAGTCAACAACGGCTTTTGCTCTGTTTGCCGAAAGTCTGGTGTTGGATTCAAGCGAGCCGACATTATCGGTATGACCTCCGATTTCAATTACCATCTTCGGGTAATCAACAGTAAGAAGTCTTACAAGGTTGTCAAGTTCTGCCTTGGATATGTCTCGCAGGGTATATTTGTTGAAGTCGAAGAAGATGTTTGACAAGATTATTGTAGCACCAACATTGATAGCCTTAAGCTTTATGTCCTTTATGATTTCCTGATACGATGATGTTGCCGGTACGTTTACGTTTTCACTGTGGAACAGGTAGCCTTCGGTTCTTGCTGTGATACCGTAGTTCTTTCCAGATGGCAAGCTAATCAGGTATTTTCCAGTTGAGGCGTTTGATGATAATGTTGCATAAATCTCGTCCTTTTCGAGGTCAACTATTTCGATTGACGATTCGAGAGGATCTCCTGTTTCGGCATCGGTGATAGTACCTTTCATAATTGTAAGTCTGACTTTCTTTACCTCTACAATTTCTTGCTTTACAATTGTCTGTATTGAAGAGTTGGAGCAAGCTATTAGGTTGTCTTCTGTACCTGTGAGCATTGGTTTTTCGGGAGCGAGGAATGTTATTCTCCAGATGTCCTGCATGCCTATGCTGCCTTCCCTGTCGCTTGAAATGTATGCGTAGCGGCCGTTACCGGTAACGATGAAAAATACATCGTCTTCAGGTGTATTGATAGGAATACCCATGTTTACGGGTTCGCTCCAGTTGCCATCGTCATCGAGTTCGCTGTAGAATATATCGTAGCCTCCTATTGTGCCTTCTCTTTTCGAACTGAAATACATTGTTCTGTTGTCGGGGTGAATGAAAATACCTTCTTCGTCAAATTCGGTATTAATAGGAGCACCTATGTTTCTTGCAGGACCCCATTCGCCCTTTGTTGTTTTTTCGCTGACGAAAATATCCTTTCCACCTTTTGATGGTGTTCCAAATTCGTCTTTCGGCCTTTCGCTGACAAAGTAAAGGGTTTTTCCATCTGACGAAATTGATATTGAGGTTTCGTGGTATTTGGTATTAATGGTTTTGCCGAGAGCCTTTGGTTTACTCCAGTTTTCACCTTTCAGTTTACTTTCGTAGAGGTTGCCGTCCGGGGTACCGTTGAAAGTATATAGGATAGAGCCATCGGGCGACAGACCTACCGAAGCATCGTGGTTATCGGTGTTGATTGACTTCATGTTCATAGCGGGAGCCCATTTGTTGTCGCCTTCGTTGTATGAAATGTACAGGTCTTCAAAATATTGGTTGTCGTAGTCCATTTCACCACCGGTGGAACCTTCGCGGCGCGATGTGAATATCATCATCGATTCATCGGTAGAGATAACTGGACCATAGTCGGCGTAGCGCGAGTTGATGTTTGCCCCAAGGTTGTCAATAAAAACTCTAGTTGGAGTTTCGTTGAATTTTTCGGCGTTTCTACATTCGCTAATCCTTGCATCAACATCGTATTTGTTCTTGTCTATTTTCAGTTTTTTGGCTTGTGCTTCGTAGTCGGTATTCTTGAAGTCTGTATAGTGCTTTATTGCTTCTTCGAAGCGGTTTGTAATTTGGTAAGCACGTCCGATTAAATATTTTATGTCGAAGCACACTTCCTTGTTGAGCTTATATGCCTTTTCCAGATAGGATATAGCCTTGTTCTTTTGTGTAGAATATATGTAGCATATTCCGATTTTGTAGTTCAGTTCGGCGTTGTTGTTATTGTACGTGCTTGCAGAAAGGTATTCGTCCAGAGCTTTGCTGTATCCGCCCACCGAGTTGCTTGCAAAGTATTCGTCTCCAATACGGATTGAGGTCAGAGCTTCCTTATAGCCGTTTTTCTCGGCGGTTTTAAATTCGGATTTGTTTATTTCGATGTTTATCTGCGAGTATGAAATGCTGGCAACAAGTAGAAGTGCCAATGTTGCAGTTAATATATTTATAAAAGTCCTTTTCATCTTCTGTTTGTTTTATAGAGGTTTATTACTTTCAGTCGCAAAATGATTCGGAAGTGTTTACATCGATACCTAATGCTTTGGCAGCGTTCCAGTCGTTGCAAGCACCTGCTGCGTCTCTTATCATTTCCTTTGCGGCGCCACGGTTAACGTATGCTTCGCCGTATTTTGGATTTAAGACTATTGCTTTTGTGAAAGCTTCAATTGCAAGGTTGTATTCTTTTTTCCTGTAATAGCAAAGACCCAGATTGTTGTATGCGTATGCATAATCTTTGTTTTGCGTGAGACATTCGTTGAACATTTCAATGGCATTGTCGTAGTCTTTCATTTCGTAGAGAGCTATGCCCTTGTTGTTGAGTGTGATATAGTTCTTAGGATTTTCTTGCAGAACCATGTCGTATGTTGCTACTGCATTCTCGTAGTCTTTGTTGAGCCTATATGCGCTGCCGAGATTTGCCTTGAAAATATCCATCTTTGTGTTCAGTTCCGCTGCCCTACGATAGTCGGTGATAGCCTTGTCGTACTTGCCTTGCATTCTGTAAGATGAGCCTCTGTCGTTGTACGAGAATGCGTGTTTGTTGTCGATGTCGATGGCTTTTGTGTAATATTCTATAGCCTTGTCGTACTTGGCGTCATTGAAGTTTATTACACCAAGGTGGTAGAACAGGTCGGCATTGGCACATCCCTGTTCGATAGCGTTCTGGAACGCCTTTGTTGCATTTTCCATGTCCGATTTGTGGAAGTAGCAGTAGCCAATCAGGTATGTGGCATAGCTGTCTCTTTTGCGCGAGGTATATTGCGTAAGGTCGGCTATTGCCTCGGTGTATTTTTTCTGTTGTACGTAGCAGGTTCCACGTCCGTAGTAGGCCTGAGCTAGTTCGGGGTTTATGCCTATGGCTCTGGAGAATTCTCCTATTGCTTCGCTAAAACTTCCTTCGTTGCATAATAATACGCCACTGTTGTAGGCAATGTTGGCTTCCTGACCTTCGGCTGTAACGAGTGTGTTGATAGTGTCTCCGTCTGTCGGGCTGGTCAGGATTTGTGTCGGAACGATAATCTGGTCCATTCCAGAATCGTATTGGCTGCTGTCCTTAATTTCCTGCGAATAGGATACTCCAATGAAAAGTGTGGCAAACAGACTAAAAACTAAAAGTTTCTTCATTTTTAATTACCTTATTTGTAATAAATTAAAAAACACCTACGCATAAAATATGCAAATTGCAAAACTACATTTTTTTTTAATTGTTTCTGCAACTTTTTTTAATTTTGCATAAAATTATTGTTTATGAAACGATTTGCTTTTCTTCTGATAGGCATTGCATTGTCTTTTGTGATGCTTGCAAATGATGGTTCTGATGGTTTGAATCTTGGATCCAAGCACGAATTTTCCATTGAAAATGTATCTATGTCGGGATTTGAAATCAGGCTTTCCTACGACAAGTTGAATATGTCAAATGCTGGTGATTTCCTGTCGGTTTCGCTTGACGGGACTTATCCGTCTGGAAAAATCGGCTTCCCCTCCCTGCCTGTAATGCGTAAGCCTATGGCTATTCCTCAATGCGGCAACTACAAGGTTGTTGTAAAGAAGTTCACACTTCGCGAGTTCGACTTGTCGCAGTATGGCAAGAATATAGTTCCGCAGCAGCATCCGATAAGCAAGTCGGAGAAAAATCCGCAGTTTGACTACAATGCCAAAGCCTACGAAACCGATGCATTCATCGGCGGCGAAAATGGTTTGGCTTGGATTTCTCCGGTTGGAACAATGCGCGGCGTACAATTAGGCGAACTCTGCGTTTCTCCGCTGTCGTACAATCCGGTAACAAACATTCTCTATGTTTACAACGATATTGAATTGGAAGTTGTGTTCGAGTCGGTTGACTATGCCAAGACCGAGAGGGAAATCCGTAGCGGATATTCGCCGTTCTTCGCTTCCACGTATTCTTCGCTTGTCAACAAGGATATTTTTGATTCGTATGCTGATCTTTACCATACTCCAGTGAAGATGCTGGTAGTTGCGCACGAGGATTTTACAGAGCAGCTTCAGCCTTGGCTTGAGTGGAAAACCCAGAAAGGGTTCTACGTCGATGTTGACTATGTTGGCAGTGCTAGTGCTACATCCGAAAATATAAGCAGTTGGGTGTCGGCACGCTATGCGCAAGGGGCAGAGGCTGGCAACGCTCCTGTTTTCCTGGTGCTTGTCGGCGATGTCGATAGGATTCCCGCAAGTGCTGTTGGCGAAGCTAGCGAGCAGCAGACCGACCTCTACTATGCTTCGGTCGATGGCGACTATTTCCCCGATATGTACTGTAGCCGTATTTCGGTGGCATCGCCTGATGAACTGAACATTGTCGTTGGAAAGACGCTTATGTACGAAAAATACACTATGCCCGACCCGTCGTACCTTGGCAATGCCTTGCTTATTGCCGGTTCCGACGACTCCAATAATACTTACATCGGACAGCCTACCATAAACTATGCTACGCAGAACTATTTCAATGCAGCTCATGGATATAATAATGTATATGCATATCTTGATTCATACGATGGTTGCTACGACAACCTCAGCACTGGCGTTGGCTATGCACATTACACTGCCCACGGTGGCGAGACCGAGTGGTGCGGACCTCGTTTCACAAACGATGACATTGACGGTCTTACAAATGCCGACAAGTATTTCCTCGCAATCGGCAACTGCTGCCTTAGCGGAAAGTTCGGCTATTCGGAACCATGCTATGGCGAGAAGATGATTCGTAGCCAGAAGAAGGGCGCTTTTGCCTACATCGGTTCGTCGCCGGTGACTTACTGGGGGCCTGACTACTACTGGGCATTGGGCGCAACGAGCGTGTTTGGGCGTACCCCGCAGTTGTCGGAAACGGAGACTGGTGCATTCGATATGATGTTTAACGAAGATATGTTCAATACCGTTTCGTCGATAATGTATGCCGGAAATCTTGCCGTTACAAATTCTGGCGGTATGGTGAAATATTACTGGGAAGCCTACAATGTGCTTGGCGATGGCTCGGTTATGCCTTATTATTCGATTCCGAGTGCCAATGTTGTTTCTCACGAGGCTAACATTGTTAACGGCAGTTCTTCCTTCTTGGTTTCCGCCAACCCCGGTTCGTATGTGGCGCTTACCGATGGCAATACTATAATAGGTACTGGTCTTGTCGGTACAAATGGGATGGTGAATGTTCCGCTTGTTGCAACTGCTACTTCCGATAGCGTTCTGCTTGTGGTTACACGCCAGCAACGCTTTCCTCATATCGAGTATATTCCTGTAGTTGCTCCCGAAGGTGCGTATATTTCGCTTGTCGGATATTCGCCCGATGTGGTGCCTTACGCTCTCGAAGATATGATGAGTGGCTATTCGCTGACATTGCAGTTGAAGAATGTAGGACAGGTCAATTCCGATGCTTGGCTGCCTATGGCTTTGAGTAGCAGTGATTCGAATGTGGAAATACTTGAAAATTCAGCTTCTTGTTCTCCGATTGTAGTGGGCGAGACTGTTGAGTTAGGACCTGTATTTTCGTTTTTGCCATCGCGCACTCTTGATGATGGTTATGAGCTGCCTTTTACGCTTACAATTGACGATACTGTAAACAACGAGGCTTATGTGGCATATTTGGAAGTGTCTGTCATAAGGGGCAAAATCGAGATGCAAAGCTATTCGGTTGTAGGCGATGCTATGCCCGATGGAAACTTCTCGTTGTCGGTAAGTGTTACAAACAGCGGTACTCTTACAGAACCAGTTGAGGTGGCTTTGATAAGTACGAATGAACATTTGCACATCGATGACTTTACTAGGTTTTACGGAAATGTCAGCCGCGATGCTATCATTACACGCGAATTTCCGATGTATGCCGATGCCGATGTGCAGTATGGCGATGTGATTCCTGTTGTAGTGCAAATGGCAAATACAAATATGGCGGTCGTTGATACGGCTTATATTAGGTTCTGGTCGTGCAATGCTGCAATTCGCGATTTCCCGTTTGTCGAGGATTTTGCAAGCGGTGAGATTCCCGAGTGCTGGTCGCAGGTTCCAAACATAGAGACTGCTGAATTGTGGAATGTTGTAGAGTCCGACCCATACGATTATATTTCGCAGAACGGCGATAAGTTCTTGTTTATAAAGAATTATTCGTGGACTGATATGTCTAATATGCTTGAGTCGGCAAAATTTGCTTTTGAGGAAGGAGTTTCGGCAACCTTGTCGTTCCGCCATGTGCAGAAGGAATGGGATGGCGACAACGATGTTTTGTCGGTGTACTATAAGAATACCGATGCAGGCGAGTGGCAGTTGCTAACTAGGTATGATAGGGCATACGAATCGTGGTCGTCTGCGGAAATTGAGCTTCCAAATTTGTCGCAAAACTACTATATTGCCTTCTATGCCGACCTCAACTATGGTTTCGGAATAGGTATTGATGATATTAGAATTGAGGTTGGTGGATGCGTAGTTCCGCAGATTTCGTTCGTAGGTATTGGTTCTGAATCCCCAAATTTGACATGGACTGGAAATGCAGAAACTTACAGTTTGTATAAAAACGGTGTTTTGCTTGCCGATACAGATAATAATACATACGAGCTTGCTGGTTCGTATTCGGCAGGCGACTGTTTCGAGGTTGTTGCCCATTGCAATGACGGTGATGTCAGGTCGGAAACATATTGCCTTACTGGTGTTGCCGATGAGGTTTTGTCGCAGTTGGAAATTTATCCTAATCCCGCATCGGATAGGGTGGAGGTTGCTTGTGCAGGCATGAAATTGGTTGCATTGTACGATGTGCTTGGCCGTAAGGTTCTGGAGATGAATGCCGATTCCGACAGGGTTTCATTGCCGTTGGAAGGAATGCAGGCAGGATTGTATGTTGTTATCGTAGATTGTGCTGGTGGCAGATTGATGAAGAAATTGGAAATAATGTAGAAACGTTGCGTGCAACGTTTTCTGTATTTTGTGCGATGCAAAATTTTGCGTCCGTACAATAGGAATAAATATATTTGAATGATTTGATAATCTGTAGATACGCGCCATGGTGCGTATCTACAAATTATCCATTATGAATTGTTAATTATTTATTTTTGTATAATATTATCTGATGTGTTAAAAAAGACAATTTTCGTGTTTGTGAATTGTCTATCTTTGCGATTTCCGATTGTTTATGGGGCTGACCTTGGTTTTGACAGCAAGGTAAATGATCGTGTAAGCATGCCGGGCAATGCAAGTTATCCCGTAAAAGTGTCTTGCAGAACAATAATTGGCGCAGAAAATAATTATGCTTTCGCTGCGTAGTCGAAGATTAGTAGGCTTACCTTAATTCCGGCACAAGGTGCTGGAACGAAACATCGCTCGATTGGACGGTCTGGTTCCGTTTCGGTAAAGCGGTGGCAAAAAATACCGGACTGGTCGCTTCTATTCTCCTGTGGGGCGGCAAGATTTTAGGAGATAAGGATGAGTTTGGGCGTTTACCCCCGTGCTTACCCCGACAATCAAAGGCAAAATAAGCATGTAGAAATCACCCTCGTTTCTTGTTTGGACCCGGGTTCGATTCCCGGCAGCTCCACCAAGGGAATTTACGATTTACGATTGAGCTGACAAGATGCAAATTGATTTACGATTTTCGATTGACGATTGAACCAATAATCTGTAGCGGCGCAATGCTTTGCGCTCGCTATAATTTTCAAATCATCAAATCAAATAATCAAATCATCAAATTTTCAAATTCATCTGTCCCCAGACTAGCCTTTTCGCCTTTTAGCCCGTTAGCCTGTTAGCCTTCTCACCCCCTTTCCCGCCCCTAATCCTTTGAGCATTTGGCTCTTTGTTAAAAGTTCTAAAATTTATTTGTAATTTATATGCTTTGGCGCGTATTTTGCAAAGAAAATATTGTTTTTTGTCCAATAATCAGGCTTTTGAGCAAAAAAACTTTTGTAAAATTAGGCAAATGGAGAAAAAGTTACTATATTGCAAAAAAATATTTTTAGTTAGTTATGTGTAGTAATACATTGAAAATAAATGATATAGCTTTGGCTTTATCCGCTTTGGGGAGCGTAAAGTCATCGCGCGCGTGTGTAAGAATGGGCAAGTATGCCATTTGTTCCATTTCGGAATCTAACATTTTGTTGAATTTAATGAGTGTTGAGATATGAAAAAGTTTATTGTTATTTTCTCGGTTTTGGCATTTTATGCCGTTAGCACATTTGCTCAGGTTACCGTAAAGCTTGATAATGCTAACACCAACGGCTCTACGAAGCTGAATTGTGGCGATTATGCCTATTTTTACGACCAAGGAGGCGATGCGAATAACTATTCTGGTACTTGGACTTATTGGTACTCGTTCTATTGTGATCCGGGAAGCCAGATTGTGGTAACTTTCGAGGGCAACTTCGGCGTTGGTCCTGCCACGGGTAATGGTTCGGGTTCGGGTAATAACCATTATCTTAACATATATGATGGTGAAATTAGTATATCCGGTTCTACAATTACTGGTTCTGGTGAATGGGTTGAACATCTTTATGGTACAACAAGACCAACCGGTACTTTTACGAGTACGACAGGTAGGGTTACTTTTGTTCACCGTTCGTCAAGTAATACCAAGTATAGGGGATGGAAGGCGAAGGTTAGTGTTGCTTGCCCCGATATGTTGCCGAGCAGGTATCTGAATTGTCAGGAAAGTTCCGAGTTTACCGATGGCTTTGGTGATTATGCTGCAAACTCGAATTTCACCAAGACTTATTCCACTATAGACGGTGCCAATATCCGTGTGAATTTTACTTCGTTTAATCTTGGCACAGGCGACTATCTTGAAGCCTACAATTATGTATATAATCCTTCAACCGATGATTATGATGCGGTGCTTATTGATACTTACGATGCTTCTAATCCACCTTCGGTTATTACATCTTCGGGGAATTCGATGTACTTCCATTTTGTGAGCGACGATGATGGCAGCGAAGGTGCGGGATGGATGGCGCGTGCAACGTCTGTAGGCTGTTTTATAAAGTGGCCTGATATTACGGTGAATTGTCTTACAACTGTAGATTTCTCGGATGGTGTGGCCCACTATGCCAACAATTTGAGCTACTATCAGACATTCGTGTCGCAAAACTATGCGCGTATCCAGATTGGTTTCTCCGCCTTTGATATGACCGATGATGACTTCATTGAAATACATGACGGTTCAACTATTTCGTCTCCGTTGGTTGGAAGATATACAGGCACTACGTTGCCGCCATCGGTTACAAGTACTGGTAATACGCTTACGGTTGCTGTATATAGCAACGAAGCGGGCAATGGTGCAGGTTGGGATGCAACGGTGTCGGCAATAGACTGTATGGCTACTTTGCCTGGCGAAGCTGTACCTTGCGGCACTTCTGTTGATTTTACTGCCGAAGAAGGCAAAACTCTTGACCAGGAATACTACACCAAGACATTCTCGTCAACCGAACCGCTTACAATACATTTCTCTTCGTTCAACATTGGTGCCGATGACCATTTTTATATCTATGATGGTTCAGATGCGTCATCAACGCCTGTAGCTACATACGCTGCTGGAGATTCGCCTGCCGATTTCACGAGTACAGGACACAGCCTTACCATAAAGTTTGATAACAACCTTACCGGAATAGAGGCCGAGTGGACTGCAACGGTAACTTCTGCTGCATGTAGCGGTGTCTCGTTCAACTTTGTTCCTCAGGCTGGTGTTGCTACCTACGGCAGCGAAATATGTGGTCAAATGATATACGATGATGGAGGTCCCGACGGTCAATATTCTAACAACTGCGGTTCTACTGGCGGTACAATTGACTATAGTTCGGGTTATGCTGTAATCGACCTTGGTGATGCCAATAGAAATAAAATAGTACGTATAAGTGGAAAATATACCTTTGACTGGGCGCACGACTACATAACTATTTTTGATGGTGCAGGTACCGATGGCGAGGTATTGTGGGGCGGCGGTCATCACGGACATGGATATTCTGTAGAATATGAGCCAACTTCTGAGGCTACTGGTTGTAATCATGGTTTGTCATGGGCAACCTCAGGTGGTTATCAGCTTACTAATCCGGACCAACCAGAATCTCTCCTGCCATCTCTCATTTCAATTGACATAAATGTGGTTTCAAAATCCAATGCTATAACTATACATTTCTATTCCAATGGTACAATTGCAGGCGATGGGTTCGCGTTTGATGTTACCTGCGAGAATAAGCCCGATGATTGCTATTCTACGGGAACGGTAATATTCAGAGAGGATTTTGGTGGAAATTCCGAATCTGATCCAGTATTGAACTCAGAATCGCTGGGAACATTCTCGGTAGGAGGAACCACATATAATATTATGGACTATGAGATATCTCAATATGGAACGCCGTGTAGTATAGGTAGTGAGGGACGTTATGCTAGACCGAAGTTTGGAAGTCCGTGTTGGAAGTTATTTGTGCCGCTCGACGACCATACCCATCCTGGAAATGTGGACAAGGGTTATTTTTTACAGGTTGATGCTTTAGATCGAGAAGCTTATTTTTATCGTCAGAAAATTCATGTGCCCAATTGTAATGGTGTTAAGCTTATATTCTCATTCTGGATGGCTAATATTAACGGGTCTGGAAATTCTAGTACTTACAAACCGAATCTAACCTTCGAATTGCATAGCAGTCCTAATTTCACAGATGCCAATAGGATTGCATATCATCATTCTGGAGAAATTCCTAGACCACGCAAGTTCCCGTATTCCAATTGTGTGTGGGATGTAAACGATTGGACTCAAGTGGTGTTGGTGTATGAGATGCCTGCAGAAATGGAGGATGTTTATTTTGGTATTAAGAACAATCAACCTCATGGGCAAGGAAATGATTTTGCCCTTGACGACATTGAGGTAAGGGTATGTATGCCTGAAGTTACCATTGGTATTGTTGGTGAAGATGAAATATTCAGTTCTGTCAATATATGTACAGGTTCGCAGGTTACTTTGGGGGCGGATCTTGTAGATGAGCATGATGTATTTAACGGCAGTCCAGTATATGGCTGGCAGCGTTCAGACGATAATATCAACTGGGAAACCATTGAGTTTGATGGCGGTGAGTCGAGCGACGGTTTGATTTCAACCAATAACGAAAGCCGTTATGGAGGAAACGAGATTACCATAACCGAACCAAACCCAACACCCGGCAACCCTGCTCCGCCTCACCACTACTACAGGCTTATTGTGGCTGGTAACGAGGCAAATATCGAAAGTGAATTCTGTAGGTCAATATCAAATACGTTTACTATGGAGGTTACCCCTATCCCCGAAATTGTATTTGATGGAACCAACTATATATGCGAGGGTTCAACAATAGAGCTTGGTCTGACACCAGAAAGCCCTGCCGAGAATTTGGGTGCCTGGTCGATTTCGAGTGTTAATTATGATGGCACCGAGATAGAAGACTTGTCAACCTTGGACGAGAGCATGCGCCCATCACTTAATCCTCCTTCTGGCTCGCAAACACATTATACCATTACAGGTGCGCTTCCAGATGCTATAACCATAAAGTTTACCACCGATGATGCTCATGGTGGATGCTGGAATGAGAAAACTATTCCTATCTACAGCTTGCCTGATATTACTATATCGTCGGGTTACGACCCGCATATATGCGAAGGCGAGCCGTTCCCGCTTAATGCAACTTCGCCTATGCCGGTTGAGCAATATATATGGAGCGATGGTGAAGCCAATCCGCACAATGTTACTCCTCCGGTAGGAAATACAACCTATACGGTAACTGCAACCACACACTATGATATGGGTGATGGAACTACCTTGCAGTGTGCCGACAATGAATCTATAGTGCTCAATGTAGCACCACTGCCTACAGGTCTTACTATTACCAGTGTGCCCGATAGGCCAATTTGTCCTAATACAACTATTACATTGACGGCATCGGCACAGTCGCAGTCGGGTGGAACCATAATGTACAGCTGGGGCGATGATGCACATTTCTCAACAAGTGGAGACTATACGGTAACACCTAGTCAAACTACTACATATACGGTGTATGTTAAGGATGTCCGTCCTGACGGTCGGGAGTGTACTTTGGTTGAGAATAATGTAGAAGTTCTGGTTTACGATCCGCCAGTTCTGTCGTATAGTGGAGTTACAAATGTGCGGTGTAATGGCGAAAGTACTGGTGCATTTACGCTTTCGGCAACAGACGGTACTCCCTATGGCGATGGCTCTTCTGCAAATCCGTATTACTACCAGTTCAGCAAGGATAATGGTTCTACCTATACTCATGCTACTACAGGAGACCTTACCCAGATTACATTCTCGAACCTTCCGGCCAATAGCTACAATGTTGTTGTAATGGATAGCCACGGATGTACCGATAGGGATGTTGTTACGATAACCCAGCCTACACAGGCACATATAACAGCAGCAATAGAGCCGAGTAACGTTACGCAAACTTGTACCGGCCAGACCGTAGGTGCTGCAACTGTAACTGCAAGCTATGGTATTCCTTATGAGGATGCGTCACACAATCAATACTACATATATGCATGGGATGATCCATCATCTTCGACTACGGCATCAATTTCAAATCTTGGTGTTGGTACCTATAATGTAACAGTAAGTGATGCTAATGAATGTACAGCTACAGCATCGGTAACTATTAGCGACCGCCATCTACCGGATTATACACTTGGTGGCGATGGTCTTACAAAGTGCTTCTCATACCCCGCTACCGAACTTTCTGTAAACCTCAGCACATCAAATACTATCAATGTTGAGAGTTATTCGTGGTCAACCACTTCGGGTGCTGATGCCGGTTTGCCTGCAACGACAACTGGTGATGACCTCAATGCAATTACAGTAACACCTACCGCAGTTGGCGATTATACCTATTCGGTTGTAGTAGCTGCCGAAAACGGATGTTCTGTAACAAGCAACTATAGCCTTTCTGTCAGTCCGGTACCGACAATAAACACAGCTTCGGGTTCGGGCACAAAGGACCAGACAAAGTGCTACAGCGATTTCCCGGGTGGTTTCAATAATATTATATTTACCTACGGCGGTGGTGCAACTGGTGTAAACTTTGAATGGACATCGACTCCAGCACCGACTTGTCTGAGCTACGATGCCGGCACAATGACTATAAGCGCAACTGGTACTGCTCCAACAGAGGGTGCAACATATACCTATAGGGCAGTAACAACAACTGCAGCAGGAAATGCATGTGCTCAAGCTCCGTTAACAGGCACAATAACCATTTATCCCGAGCTTACAGTAACGGCTACCGCCGACCATCACTCATGTGTAACTGGCAATATTGGTATTGCAACAGCAACGCCACATGGCGGAAACGCTTCTAACTATACTTACTCGTGGGACAACGGAGAGACTACCGCAACAATCAATGGGCTCGCAGGTGGCGACTACAATGTAATTGTAACCGATGCCAACAACTGTACGGTCACAGCTCCGGTAAACATTGTCGCCAATACGAATCCGACAATTTCCGTTTCGCATACCGATGTAAAGTGTAACGGAGAAGATTCTGGAACCATCACGGTAGAAGTAACTGGTGCAGGCACAAGCATACCTTGTGGCGAGGGTACATCTGGAAGTCCGTACTACTACGAATTCAGCGATAACGGCGGAAGCAGCTATGAGCACTCGTCTGGCACCAACTACCAAACATATACCTTCCCGGTTTCAACAAATGGCAACTCGTCCTATACCTATAATATATATGTACGCGATGGCAACGGCTGTACGGTATCAACTACGCAGGTGATTACCCAACCAGATGAACTTGTTGCTGTCATACGCAACGAGGACATACTCAAAACTTGTACCGACCAGTCGGTAGGAACTGCAACGGTTACAGTTACAGGCGGAACCCAGTTCGGTACAGCTCCTGATACCTATTATAATTATGCATGGAACACGTATCCGACACCAACTTGGGATCCAAACAGAAATACACGGATTATAACCGACCTTCCAGTTGGCAGCTACCAAGTAACGGTATCGGATGCACAAGGTTGTACTGCAACGGCATGGAAGGAAATCACCGCCCGTCCAGTACCGAACATCAATGCCAGCACAACAGCCGACGCAGTCTGCTTGTCTTCATCGACCAGCTCATTTAGCATACTCAACAGCTCCAACACAGTGGATATAGCATCGCACTCGTGGAGTGTAGCACCGACAGATGGTGCAGGCATGCCGTCCAACCTTACTACCGCATCGCTCGAAGTAGCCCCGATAGGAATAAGTCCGTACGAAGAAGCGGTAACCTACGTCTATACCGATGTTGTAACGGCAGATAACGGCTGCATTGTATCGGGAACAGTTTCACTTACCGTCAACCCGACAGTTGTTCTAACCCATACATCTGGCGACCTAGACCAGACCTTGTGCTTCGAGAAGACACTCGTCCCGATAGTATTCGAGTACAGCGGCGGAGCAAGTGGAGTAACCCTTACATGGGGGGATCCTGCACCAGCATCAACCTGCCTTAGCTATGCAATCGACAATACCACGCATACGCTTACTATAAGCGAAGGTGGCGAACCGGTAGCAGGCACCTACAGATATAGAGTGGATGCTGTTGGTGCTGTATCTCCATGTAGCAATCCTTATTATGAAGGAATAATAATCATCCGTCCGCAGCTTACGGTAACTGTCACCGGCGACCACCAGTCGTGCGTATCAGGCAACATTGGTGTTGTTACTGCACATCCAGCAGGAGGCAAGCCATTCGGTACGGCTCCAGATACCTACTACCAGTATTCTTGGAATACTACGCCAACACCTCGTACCACTCAGTCTATCAATGAACTTGCAGGTGGCACATACAATGTAGTGGTTACCGACGCCAACACATGTACCGCAACTGGCAGCGTGACCATAGAGTCGAAGACCAACCCGAGCATCAGCATTGACGTAACCAACGTTCTTTGCCATGGATTCAACACTGGTGCTATACAGGTAACAGTAACCAACCACGGAACAAATGCTGGTACTAGCAATCCTTACGGTGAAGGTACAACAACTGAACCTTACTTCTACTTGTTCAGCAAGGACGGCGGTTCAAATACAGAGCAGTCATCGGGAGACGACTATTATGTACATAGTTTCCCGAACCTCTTAGCAAATACCTATAATATATATGTACGAGACGGCAACGACTGTGTTGCAACCGCTACGCCTCATGTTACCGAGCCTGACACTTATGTTACAGCCGAGATTACTGACGCCAATACCATACCGACTTGTCAGGGACAGTCGGTTGGTGCGCTTACTGTAACGGCAGACCACGGAACCCCTGGCACTTCACCAAACCCGGAATACACCTATTCGTGGAACACAGGCGCAACAACAGCAAGCATCAACGAGCTGTCTGCTGGTATGTACACGGTAGTAGTTACCGATGGCAACGGCTGTTCGATAACAACTTCGAAGGAAGTTTTACCACGTCCAGTACCAGACTTCTCACTTGATGTTACAGGTCGTGCAGACAAGTGCTTATACGACAATGAAACCGAACTTGTAGTAAGCAATGGCGGAACAGGTTCAACCTATGCATGGAGCGCAAGTTCTACCGATGCAGGTTTGCCGGCTGGTTCTGATGACGCAACTGTTACTGTAACTCCAGCGGTAGGCACACATACCTATACGGTTTCTATCACAGCATCTAACGGCTGTGTAGTTACAGCAAGCGTACCTCTTACAATATATCCGGTTCCTACAGTAGCACTTTCGGGAACAGTTACCGAAGCAACTTGTAACGGCTACGACGACGGAGGGTTCTCACTTGTTGCAACTGGTGGAACAATCTATGACAATGGTACAAATCCGTCAACACCTTACTATTACCAGTTCAGCATTGATGGTGGAAGCAACTACACCACGTACTACAGCAACAGCAATACTTCTGTTACGGCTCAATTCACAGATTTGCTGGCGCAAACGTACAATGTTGTTGTAAGCGATTCACACGAGTGTACGGCATCAGTAAGCGGTGGGGTAGAAGTATGGCAACCGACACTAGTTACAGCAACTCCGTCTGTAGTAACGGAAGACTGTGCAGGTCAGGCGATTGGTGTTGCTACTGTAACGCCCAATGGCGGAAGAATAGGTGTCGCTCCGTACCCAGAATATAGATACGCATGGAACAAAGCCACGAATCCATGGGATGAACCAAGGACAACCCAAGAGATAAGTGGTCTTGCCGCTGGCACTTACAATGTAACAGTTACCGACTCATACGGTTGTATTGGTACAAATGCAGTAACAATTGACCCCCGTCCAGTACCGAACATAAATGTCAGCACTACTGCCGATGCAGTCTGCTTGTCTTCTTCGACTCGCGAGTTCAGCATACTTAACAACCACGATGTGGATATAGCATCGCACTCGTGGAGTGTTGCACCGACAACTGGTGCAGGCATGCCGTCCGACCTTACTGCCGAATCGCTCGAAGTAACCCCGACAGGAATAAGTCCGTACGAAGAACCAGTAACCTACGTCTATACCGATGTTATAACGGCTGAGAACGGCTGCGTTGTATCGGGAACAGTTTCACTTACCGTCAACCCGACTGCAATACTTACGCATACATCTGGCGCGCCATCACAGACCTTGTGCTTCGATGAAACTCTAACCGACATAGTATATACCTACAGTGGCGGTGCTGATGGCGCAACCCTTACGTGGACAGAAACAGCTCCTGAATCAACTTGCTTGTCGTGGTCTGTAGATCCGTCAGCAAAGACCTTGACAATCACGGAAGGCACAACTCCGGTAGCTGGAACTTATAGATATACAGTACAGACCACTGGAGCAATCTCCCCATGTGATAATCCTCCATTAAGCGGCGAGATAATCATTCGTCCGCAGCTTACAGTAGAGATAACAGGTGTTCACCAGTCATGCGTAACTGGCAACATAGGTACTGCCACAGCAACTCCTGCTGGTGGAAATCCTGGCTCATCTCTTGCATATACATACGAATGGAATACATCCGCAACTTCTGCTACAATATCCGGCCTTACAGGTGGTGATTACTCGGTTGTTGTTACCGATGGCGCGGGCTGTACGGCAACAAGCAGCGTTACCATCGTGGAAAAGGTAAATCCTACTATAGAGGTTACTTCTAAGAATGTGTCGTGTTATGGTGCAGACGATGGAAAAATAACTGTTTTGGTAACAACTCCATCTACTGACAATCCAACTCCATACAGCGATGGACCGGCTTCACAGCCTTACTATTATGTATTCAGCAGCGACAATGGTGCAACTCTGTACGATTCGCGTGGTGAGGAACAATATGCACAATACACATTTACAGGTCTTGCTGCCGATGCACATCCAGTAAATAGCCATACCTATAATATATATGTACGCGATGGCAACGACTGTACGGCAACAGAGGAAGTAAACATTACTCAGCCTGTAACTCTTACTGCGACAATTGATACCGATAATGATGTTACAAATTCATGTACAGGTCAGGCAGTGGGAGAGGCTACAGTAGTTGCTCACGATGGTACAGGTCCATACACATACACATGGAATACAGACCCAGTACAGAGTTTAGCAACTGCAACAGGACTTGCTATTGGCACTTATACAGTTACGGTTGAAGATGACCATCATTGTATAGCGACGGCTCAAGTTTCCATAGGCAACCGTCCGGTTCCGAGCATAACGGCTGAAACTAATACCGTAGTCTGCGAATCGGAATTGCCGCTCACTCTTACAGTGGTCAATGCTGGCAATGAAGTTGATATTGCTTCGTACTCATGGACTGTTGACCCGACAGAAAATGCTGGAATAACTAGCGGAACGAATGGAGCAACACTTAATGTAAGACCTACAAA
Source organism: Bacteroidales bacterium (assembly GCA_017645925.1). Lineage (GTDB taxonomy): Bacteria > Bacteroidota > Bacteroidia > Bacteroidales > ML635J-15 > Bact-19. The sequence continues at coordinate 29,714 of JAGCNN010000255.1, read as the reverse complement.
TTACACAACTCACAGATATACTCAGCACATTGTTGCCGAAAATGGTTGTGAGGTGGAAGGCTATGTTGAATTGCTTGTACATCCGAATCCTACTGTAACTTTGGGTGATGTTACTCAGCCAGTATGTCCTTCGGCAGGAAGCATTGAAATAGAAGCTACGTTGACTTATACTAATCCTATTGCAACACCGGCTCCTTTATACACTTACACTTGGACAAACGACGGTTCGTTTGCCGTTGCATCAACCGAACCAAGCATAAGTGATGCTACAACTGTTACATCGACAACGGCAACTGTTAGCGTTCCAAACGACTATTGTTCGCACGACTACACTTTGAAGTTGCAGGTTGAGGATGCAAACCACTGCCAGTCGGAGCTTGCCGAAAAGGTAATAACCGTGGCAGATGAAACAGTTCCGACAATTAGTCTGATTGATCCAAGTTATGCAAGTGTGGATGCAGTACCAATAGATGGTTGTAAGTTCACATTCCCGGATCTTACGACTTTGGTAAGTACAAGCGATGCATGTTCAAGAGGTGATTTGGTAATTACACAAAGTGAGACAGCTGGAGCAGTAATTACAGCAAGACCAAGTCAAGATGTTGTAGTAACAGTTTCTGATGAATGCGGACACACGGATAATTTAACAATTACGGTTAACGTACCCGAGACATTGTCGGCATCGATAACAACTCCAACAAACAACACCTGCCCAATAGCAAGTGGCAGCGACTATGAGTTTGGTTCTCTCGTTTCGGGAGCAACAGCACCTTATACATATTCGTGGACCACTGCAACTGCTGTTGACGGACATCCCGACCAGGCAACTATCGCAAGCGATGGCAGATGCCATACCTATAATATTACTTTGTCGGTTAACGATGACTACGGATGTACGGCTGAAAGCTCCGTAACATTCGCGGCGGTTGATGATGAAAATCCACAAATCACATGTCCGGCTTCTCCAATTTCTGTAAGCACCGATTCGCATGTAAACACTGCCGATGTTACAGTGCCGTTGCCAACAGGAATGTCTGACAACTGTACAATTGATTATTACATAAATGATCATACTAATACGGCTAATGCAAGTGGAACATATCCATTAGGACAAACAGATGTTACATATACCATATATGATATGTGTGGCAATGATGAGACTTGTCCGTTTAGTGTAATTGTAACTGATGACGAGCCACCTTGCATCGGTTGTGACCCTGATGATCCGGACCCCGACAATCCAGATCCGTTTAACCCGAATCATGGTATCAGCTGTGAAAGCATTACTGATAATACTGGTGAGGTGAGAGTTGTTACCGACCCAGGACAAAACACATATACACATAGTGGTAATGATTGGAATATTGATGCCAATGATAATGTTGGTATAGTAGCTGGATATCCGTATTACGCATTAAGTGGTGATACCGATGTTGTTGATGGTGAAAATACAACTCTTAACGGACAGCATTTCAACGTTGGTACTACTACGGTTACATGGTATGTTTCTGATGGTATCCATGTAGTTGATTGTTCGTTTGATGTGATAGTTACTGATGACCAGCCGCCTTGCATTGGCTGTGACCCAGATCCGAATGATCCTAATGTCAATGGAATTAGCTGTGAAAGCTTTACAGAAGTAATTAGTGGACAAAACCAAATAACAGTTTCGACATCTCCAGCCTACGTAGATACTTATACACATAGCGGTACAGCTTGGGATATAACAGCAACCGACAATGTAGCTGTTGTATCAAGAACTTGCGTACTTAGCGTATATGACGATGTACTGGGTGATTATGTGGTAATAGGCTCAGGCATTGAGATTCCTAGTGAACCAGGCTTTGAAACCTTGGATGGAGTTACATTCTCGCTTGGCGCAACATTGGTTACATGGTATGTGTCTGATGGAACCTTTATCGTGCCTTGTTCGTTCATAGTGAATGTAGAGGACAACGAGCTTCCTTGTATTGGTTGCGACCCGACCGATCCCGATCCATATAATCCTGAGAATCCAACTGGTATAAGTTGTACAACTATAGGAAACCAAGTAAGAGATTGTACCGAAGGTCTTGAATACTACGTACATCATAATAATGAAACTGCGCCTACTGACCCTGCAGACCCGACTTTGACTTCAAACTGGACTGCAAACTGGAATGTTGATGCTGATGACAACACTGGTACAGACGGGTTGCGGGTATTTTATACATTAGAAGGACATACCTCAGAAGTAACTGGTGACAATACAACTCTTGAAGGACAGATTTTCAATATCGGTCTTACAACAGTTATATGGCATGCTATTGATAGATTTGATAATGAGACAACATGTATGTTCACAGTTTCGGTTGCCGACCACGAGGCTCCTTGTATTGGCTGTGACCCCGACCCAACAGATGAAGACCCGGGTGTAAGCTGTAATGACATTGCTCCTAATACAGAACATACAGTAAGTGTTTCTACTTCCGAACATCTGAGCTATTATCACCATAATAACGATTCTTGGGATGTTACAGCAACAGATAATGTTGAAGTAATGTCAGTTACATACGAACTCGATAATGTTAACTGTGCGGTGCCATCAGTACTTGTTAGTCCAAATACTACATTGAATGGACAGAACTTTAATATAGGAACAACAAAAGTGGTATGGACGGCTGTTGACTATGCTAACAATATATCTACATGTGAGTTCTATGTTACCGTTACCGATGACGAGAATCCTTGCATTGGTTGCGACCCGGATGATCCTAATCCGTTTGATCCGAGCACGGGCATCAGCTGTGCAAGCATAGTCAGCGCGATGGGCGGTGACGTAAGCGAGCTCAGCTTCGAGGTCGGCACCGACACAGACGCCAATACCTACCAGCATTTGGACTATTTATGGGACGTTGACGCGAACGACAACGTTGCCATCGTTGCAGGCGACCCGCACTACACTCTATCGGGAGCGACCACCGTAGTTGAGGGCGACAACACGACGCTTAACGGACAGCACTTCAACGTAGGCGAGACGACCGTTACATGGCACGTATCCGACGGCGTAAATACTGAAGTGACCTGCTCGTTCACCATCACCGTTGTTGACGACCAGCCGCCATGCATCGGCTGCGACCCCGACCCGAGCAACCCCGACCCGTTTGATCCGAGCACGGGCATCAGCTGTGCAAGCATAGTCAGCGCGATGGGCGGTGACTTAACAGAGCTCAGCTTCGAGGTCGGTACCGACGATGACGTCAACACCTACCTGCATACTGGCGAAGACTGGGACGTTGACGCAAACGACAACGTGACCATCGTTGCAGGCGACCCGCACTACACGCTATCGGGAGCAACTACCATAGTGGAGGGCGACAACACGACACTTAACGGACAGCACTTCAATGTAGGAACTACGACTGTTACTTGGCACGTATCCGACGGCGTAAATACGGAAGTGACCTGCTCGTTCACCATCACCGTGGTTGACGACCAGCCGCCATGCATTGGCTGCGACCCTGACCCGAACAATCCAGACCCGTTCAACCCGAACTCTGGCATCAGCTGTGCAAGCATAGTTACCGCGATGAACGGCGACTTGACCGAGCTTAGCTTCGAGGTTGGCACGGATGAACACTCCGATACCTATTTGCATACAGGCATTGACTGGGATGTTGATGCAAACGACAACGTTGCTATCGTAGCAGGTGATCCTCACTACACGCTTGAAGGTGCAACTACCGTAGTAGAGGGTGCAAACACTACACTTAACGGACAGCACTTCAACGTAGGCGAGACAACCGTTATCTGGCACGTATCCGATGGCGTAAATCAGGAAGTAACCTGCTCGTTCACAGTAACCGTTGTTGATGACGAAGATCCATGCATCGGCTGTGATCCGAATGATCCAAACAATCCGTTTGATGATGACGATCCTGATGGAAGAGACTGTGAAAGTATAGTTGCATTTGCTGATGGTGAAAATATGACCATCAATGTTGGAACATCAGACTTTTTGAATCCATCGGAATATGTAAACTATTATGTACATTATAATAGTGGAGAAAATGGCAACTGGGATATTACAGCAAACGATAATGTTGGTATAGCATCTGTTGTTTGCAACCTTAGCGGAGCAACAACCGCAACAGGTTTGACAACTCTCAACGGACAGCAATTCAACATTGGTAGAACAGTTGTAACTTGGGTTGTTACCGATGTAAGCACTCCACCAAATACAAGTGAATGTACTTTCGTAGTAATTGTTTCGGATGATGATCCTCCTATTATCGGCTGTGACCCAGATGATCCTGACAATCCTTTCGATCCTACAGCAGGTATAAGTTGTTCAAGTATTACCAGCGGTGATGACATTGTAACTGTATATACTCCGGATGGACTTACATATTATCAGCATCAGGGTACTCAGTGGGATGTAACCGCTAATGATAATTCAGGAATTCCATCTATAGCTTACTCTCTCAGTGGAGCAACGACATCAGTTGACGGTTCACCTATAACCTTGAATGGACAGCGTTTCAATCTTGGACAAACTACTGTTACATGGGTGGCAACAGATATGTATGGATTGACAGATACATGTACCTTCGTGGTAAATGTTTTGGATATAATTGCTCCTGGTATAAGCTGTCCTCCAGAAATACAGAATATTACATGTATCAATGATGTACCTCCTGCATATCAGACATACGAGCAGTTTGTTACTGCCGGTGGTTCTGCATACGACCCGAATGGTATTGACGAATCAAGTTTCGTTTTGTTGAGTCAGGAATCGGATGGAAATACATGTCCGGAGGTAATAACCAGAACGTATCAGATAGATGATATACCTGGAAACCATGCAATATGTACTCAGACCATAACAATAATGGATAATGTGGCACCTGTGATTACAGGTTTGGCTCCTACTATTAATGTTACAAGCGGAACAAATTGCCGTTATCCGCTTCCAGACTTTACTGAAGTTGTTCGCGCAATGGCTTCGGATAACTGTACCACAAGGGATAATCTAACAATAGTTCAGTCTCTTGAAGCAGGAACTGCAAATATGATAAGTACCAATACCGATGTTACAATTACGGTTACAGATGCTTGTGGAAACACAGCGCAAATAGTTGGACATGCTGTAGTACCTCAGACCTTAACTCACAATGTTTCGTTCACCGAGATAATGTGTGCAGGACAGACATCTACCGTGACAATAACAGGTGTTGGTGGTACTGTTCCTTATACTGGAGTAGGAGAGAGAGTTGAATATGCAGGTGCTCATAGTTATGTAATTTCTGATGCAAATGGATGTACATCGAATGTAAACATAACAATCTCAGAGCCTCCACAACTTGAAATTCCATCAATATCGGTTGTTCATGTGGCTTGCTTTGGAGAAAGTACTGGTTCTGCATCAGTTTCTGTAACGGGTGGTACTCCGGGATACACTTATTCATGGAATACAGTTCCTGTTCAGGAAACGCAAAATGCAACCAACCTTGTTGCTGGCAGATACACGGTAACTGTAACTGACACCAAGGGATGTTCTGCAACTTCGGCAGCAACTATCGAAGGTCAGAGTGCTCTGCTTGTGGCATCAATTGAATCTGTATTGCCAGTGGCTTGTTACGGAGAGGCTACAGGTTCGGCAATGGTATCAGTTCGAGGTGGTTCACCTGTATATTCATACCACTGGAGTACTTCTCCCGAACAGAATACCGAAACTGCTACAAGTTTGCTTGCAGGAGAATATATGGTTACTGTTTCTGACTCTCACGGATGTACGGCTACTGCTACTGCTGTAATCGAAGGCCAGTCTTCACCGTTGACAACAAGCTTTGCTGCTGGCAATATTACCGATGTGGCTTGCTACGGTCAGTCAACTGGTTCGGCAAGAGTTGATGTTGAAGGTGGTTCGCCAGACTATAGATATACTTGGAGTACATCTCCTGTTCAGAATTCGCAGACGGCAGTAAATCTATCTGCAGGCAGCTATGTTGTAACTGTTACTGATAGTCACGAATGTACATCAACGGCAGCGGTAACAATATCGGGACAGACTTACGAACTTACAGCTTCGTTTGCCGAAGGTTCTTCTGTTGACGTGCCTTGCTTCGGTGAGACAACCGGTTCGGCAATTGTAACAGTAAGCGGTGGTTCGCCAGACTACACATACGCATGGAACACAATTCCGCAGCAGACAACACAGGCAGTATCTAACCTTGCCGCTGGCAGATATACAGTAACTGTTACCGATGCACATGGTTGTACGGCAACTTCATCTGTAGCGATAAATGGACAGGGTACACCTTTGAGTCCAAATGTATTGCCAACAAATGTTACAAATGTGGCTTGTAATGGAATGTCAACAGGTTCGGCTACGGTTACAGTAAGCGGTGGTACTCCACAATACCAGTATTCGTGGAATACATCGCCAGTTCAGAATACGCAGACAATAGTAAATGTTCCTGCTGGAACATACGTTGTTACGATTACTGATGACCATGGTTGTACAGCTACAGCAAATGCAACTATAAGCCAGCCGCCTCTGCTTGAAGTTTCGGTAACGGCTTCTGATGCAACTTGTGGTTCTGTTGGTGGAACTGTTACTGCAAATGTATTTGGCGGTGCAGGTCAGTATGTATATTCATGGGTTAATACACTGGGACAGACATACGCAAGTCCTCGTCTTTCTTCAGTTGCACCAAGTACCTACAACCTTACTGTTACCGATGGCAACGGATGTTCTGCAACAACATCAGCACAAGTTAGCGCAATCGGTTCGTTGTCGGCAAGGATTGATGTTGTAGCATTGCCGGGTTGCGGAACCAATATTTCGTCAGGTCGCTTGCAGGCTGTTGCCGAATCGGGAATATCACCATTCTCCTATATTTGGAATACAGGTGCAACTACGATGATAGCTTCTAACTTGCAGCCAGGTTCCTACAATGTAACCATTACAGATAACTGGGGATGTTCGGCTAATGCTACTACAAGCATAGAACAGCTTAACACACTCGAAATATCAGTAACCAATACAGGTGCATCCTGCTTCGGCTACAATGATGCTAGCGCTACTGTTGTAGCACTCCGTGGTGAACCTCCTTACACATACGAATGGAATAATGGAGCGTCATCGCCAATGCTGCAGAATATACTTGCTGGTTCTTACACAATCACGGTTACCGATGCAAATATGTGTACAAGGGTTGAAACTATTGAGATACCGCAGCCTGATAGGCTCACGCTATTGTCGGATGTAAAGCAAATTTCCTGCTTCGCTAAGTCCGATGGTTCGATTGCCTTGACAGCAGAAGGTGGTAATCAGCCTTATACTTTCAATGTTACTCTCAACGAAAGCAGATTCACCGGTAATTATATGGCTAATTTGCCAGCAGGTGTTTATACAATGGAAGTTGTTGATGCAAAGGGTTGTCAGTCCGAAAATACAATTCAACTTATCGAACCTGATGAATTCTTGTCGTCGTACAATGTAACAATGCCTTCGTGTAGTGGCAACAACGATGGTACGATAGAGATTTCGGCAACTGGTGGTACCAAGCCTTATATGTACGGCTGGGATTCGTATTACACCGATGTACCGTTGCTTACTGGTCTGCGTCAGGGACAATATACGATAAGCGTAGTGGATGCCAACAAGTGTACATATCAGGTGGCTTCTATAATGCTTACCGATATGGCTGGCGACTGCATCACTATCCCGAATGTATTCACTCCTAATGGTGATGGAGTAAACGATACTTGGATTATTGATAATATTGAAATGTTCCCGGATGCAACAATATATGTATTCAACCGCTGGGGTCAGATGTTGTACAAGGCTACAGGTAATGATGAGCCTTGGGACGGAAGCTATCGTGGACATCATGTTCCTGCTGGAACTTATCTCTACATAGTTGACCTCTATCAGAAGACCGAGGCATACAAGGGAACTGTAACGGTACTATACTAATTTGATGTGTTTTATAAAATGGGCTGTCATCATGGCAGCCCATTTTTTTTGTGGCGAGTGGTCATTTTTTTGTGGTTGGGTAATTTGATTAAGTTGTGTGAGTAAGCACAAAATTTCTTATCTTTGCCTTTTCTACATAATGAGTCAGTTTCGTGAAATATTGCTGAAATACTGGGGGTACGATGCTTTCCGCTATCCGCAGGAGGAGATTATCCAGTCGGTGTCGGAAGGAAAGGATACTCTTGGACTTATGCCTACTGGCGGTGGGAAGTCGATAACTTTTCAGGTGTTCAGTATGGCAAACAGCGGTATATGCTTGGTAATTACACCATTGATTGCACTCATGAAAGACCAAGTCGCCAATTTGCAGAAACGAGGGATAAAGGCGTTGGCAATCTATTCGGGAATGACGCAGCACGAAATTGAGGTGGCTGTTGATAATGCAACATACGGCGACTTCAAGTTCCTGTATCTGTCACCAGAACGGTTGAAAAACTTTTATTTCCGCGAAAGACTCAAGTCGATGCATGTCAATCTGATAACGGTTGATGAAGCGCATTGTATATCGCAGTGGGGCTACGATTTTCGTCCGCCTTACCTCGAAATAGCTGAAATACGTGAGATTTTGCCCAATGTTCCCGTGCTTGCCCTTACGGCAACGGCTACGCCAGAGGTCGTAGATGATATTCAGGACAGACTGAAATTTCCCGAACACAACGTTTTCCAAAAAAGCTTTGAACGCAAGAATTTGGTTTACTATGTCATTAATACCGAAGACAAGATAAGACGTCTGCTTTCAATTGTGAACAAGGTGCAAGGTTCTGGAGTTTTTTATGTGCGAAACCGCAAGAAAACACGTGAATATGCCATGCTTTTGCAGCAATATGGCATTTCTGCCGACTATTACCATGCTGGACTATCGGCGCAGGAAAGGTCGGAAAAGCAGGAGGCTTGGCAGAAAAACCAGATACGAATAATGGTTTGTACCAATGCTTTCGGCATGGGAATCGACAAGCCTGATGTGCGTTTGGTAATCCACCTCGATTTGCCCGATTCGCCCGAAGCCTACTTTCAGGAGGCAGGACGTGCTGGCAGGGACGGCAAAAAGGCATACGCTTTTTTGCTTACCAACAATACCGACAAGGCGCAGGTAAAGAAAAATATAACCACAACTTTCCCCGATTTGCAAAAAGTTAAGGAAGTTTATTCCGAAGTGTGCAGCTATCTTGGAGTGCCTTACGAAGGCGGTGCTAATCAGGATATCCCATTTGATATATTCAACTTTTCCGCACATTCGCATATTGACGTTCTTACAATACACAACTGCTTGAAAACATTAGAGTTCGCAGGATTCCTTGAATATGTGGAAGATACAAATACGGTATCGAGGATAATGTTTAATGTCAATCGCGATGACCTGTACAAGTTCCAGATTGAAAATAAGAACCTTGACGAATTTATAAAGTTGATACTAAGAATGTACACAGGCGTTTTTACTAATTTTGTAAACGTCAGCGAGGAATATATTGCACGCAAGGCAGGTATTACCGAACAGTCTGTGTATGAATATTTCAAGTTGCTGTCCAAGTCGAGGATAATAAATTACATACCTAAAATAAACAAGCCCATTATCCGTCTGCTGATGGAAAGGAGACGTGAAAAGGACATGTACTTCGATAGCAAGGCGCTCGAAACTCGCAAGGAACGTGTTGTTACCAAGATGGAGGCCATGCTGCGTTATGCTACAAGCGACAACAAGTGCCGTAGTCAGCAGCTGTTGGCATATTTCGGCGAAACTGATGTTGACCGCTGCGGTGAATGTGATGTCTGCCTCCGCCGCAACGACTTGGGGCTTAGCAAGTACGAATTTGACATTATACTGGACAGGATAAAAAGGCTATTGTCTGACTCTCCGTATCTGTACAACGACCTTATTGACAAGGTTGGCGAGGACGAAGAAAAGACAATCAACGTTATAAAATGGCTGTTCGAAAACCATAAAATCATGTACGACGAACAAAGAAGAGTAATTTGGCATAAATGATATTACTATGAAGCGATTTCTTTTGATAACTATTCTTGCAGCAATGCTAATAGCAATGTCGATAGCGACAGGCTGCGGACCGAGTGCAACCGACTTGGAGTGGGAGGAAACCCTAAAGGGTTATTGGAAACCTGTGAATGAGGAAACAGGCGAGCTTTGCACTTCAATTCCATATTATCATTTTGGTGACGATGCAAACGGAGCAACAAAGTACTACAAGTACAATTATACCGATACTATGAAGTGGGAAGTGCGCCGCAAGCAGATGAACGTATATTACACCAAGGCTGTTGATGGTTACTACATAGGCTACAACCAGTACAATAGCCGTTCTCTCATGCACATACGCAATGTTTCCCAAAACGAGGTAAGCATGTCGCAGCTTTACAACAGCGGTGTGCAGTCCGACTACAAGCTGGTACGTATAACGGCTGAAGAATTCTATTCGGTTCAATCGGATACCACAAGTAGCAGTAGCGGTCACGAAAACCATCCTATTGACGATACTTTTTAAGTGAAATATAGAAAACAAACAAAACGATGAATATATTGGTATTAGGTTCGGGTGGCAGGGAACATGCAATTGCATGGAAACTCGCATCAAGTCCGAAAGTTGAAAAGCTGTATGTGGCACCAGGTAACGCTGGCACACGCGAAATTGCAGAAAACGTAGCTATAAAGGCTGATGATTTTGATGCTGTTGCTGATTTTGTATGCAAGGCGAAGATAGATATGGTTGTGGTTGGTCCCGAAGATCCGCTAGTAAAGGGTATTGTTGATTATTTTGCAGCAAAGCCCGAATTCAAGAATCTTATGGTCATAGGTCCAGACAAAGTTTCGGCGCAGCTCGAAGGCAGCAAGGAATTTGCAAAGATGTTCATGCAGAAATATGGTATTCCAACAGCAAAATATCTGTCGGTTACAGCCGAAAATATTTCTGAGGGTGAAAAATTCCTTGAGTCGGTGGAGTCTCCCTATGTGCTAAAGGCTGATGGGCTTGCAGCAGGAAAGGGCGTGTTGATAATCAATGATTTGGACGAAGCCAAAAGCGAACTTAGAAATATGCTTGGCGGAAAGTTTGGCAATGCAGGTCACAAGGTTGTGCTTGAGCAGTATCTTGACGGAATTGAATGTTCTGTTTTTGCAATTACTGACGGCTGTTCGTATGTGCTTTTGCCCGAAGCAAAGGACTACAAACGTATAGGCGAAGGAAATACTGGCTTGAACACTGGCGGAATGGGTTCTGTTTCTCCCGTGCCGTTCTACGACAAGGATTTTGCAAAAAAAGTGGAAGAAAGGATTGTAAAGCCGACAATAGATGGTATTCACTCTGAAGGAATGGATTATCGCGGATTTGTGTTTTTCGGACTTATGAATGTAAATGGAAATCCCTATGTTATTGAGTACAATGTGCGTATGGGCGATCCCGAAACCGAATCGGTAATGCTTCGCATAAAGTCCGACTTGGTGGAACTGCTCGAAGCGGCTGCAAAACGCAAGTTGGCAGGAATGTCGGTGGAATTTGACTCCCGTGCAGCATCAACAGTGATGATGGTGTCGGGCGGCTATCCCGAAGCCTACGAAAAAGGCAAAGTTATTTCCGGACTTGAAAAGGTGAAGTCGAGCGTATGCTTCCATGCCGGTACTGCACTTTCGGGCAACGATGTTGTTACTTCGGGCGGTAGAGTTATTGCTGTAAGCAGCTATGGCGACAATATATTTGATGCATTGAAGGTGTCGTACGAATCAATACGGAATATTTCTTTCGAAAAATGCTATTTCCGCACCGACCTTGGCTTTGACTTGAAATAGGCGATTGTATGCTCAAACTGATAAGGTCAAACAATACTTTAAATTATCTGCTGGCGTTTTTTGCTATGCTTTTATTGTGGGCATACAAGTTCATTGCTATGCCTACGGCGGTTGATACAGGTGGATTACATTCCTATTTTTTCAGGTTCTCGTATGAGTCGCAGCTTTTCCAGTATATGTTTACGACCTTTGCATTTGTATTGGCCTATGCCTTCGCCTGTTATGCATCTAAAGCAAATTTCCGCTTTCAGGTGGTGGAATCAGGCTATCAGTTGCCAACAATCTTTTTTGTCTTGCTCACAGGCTCTGTAATAAATACTCAGAGGTGCATTCCCGAAATGGTATCGAGCATTTTTGTGTCGCTGGCGGTGTTGCGCTCGTTTTGCATGTACAATAAGCACGAAGCACTTAAAGAAAGCCTTGATGTTGGACTGCTTTATGGAATAGCCCTTGTTTTCGCTTACAAATACATAGCGCTTCTGCCTGCAATAATTATAATAATGGTTATTGTAAAACCTATGACTTGGCGCGATTTGCTGTCGTTCTTCATATCGCTCCTGTTTGTTGTTGCTACAGCTTTCTGCCTTGTTTGGATTTTTGGCGATTTTCAGGAACTTATAGAGTCAATTCATTCCGAAACGATGAAGTTTGTAATCGGGGAGAAATACAACTACCTCAATTATGTTTTCCAAACTCCGGTGATTTTTTCTGTGCTTATTTCTTTGCTGTCAATTTTTATCCTGACGGTGTTCCGCAAGGCTGCAGAAATTAAATTCCATCACTCGATGCTTTTCCTATTATTATATTATATCGGATTCTTGGCATTGCCTATTTCATCAAACGAGTCAATATGGCTCATATATTTCCCATTGTGCTATCTCCTTTCCAACGTGATAATCAACACAAAGAAAAATTACGTGCGTATGATTGTTTTCTATGGGCTGATAGTTTGCATTATAGTCTCACAGTTGATGCAGATAATGTATTTCAACACGATATTTTAAATACCTATTTATTATTAAAAGTAATTTTGTCTTATGAATACGCAGGAATATTTGCTGGATTATTTTAATAAATGTCTTGCCGATTTTTTGAATAGAGCCCCCAAAGAACCAGAATATCTGTACGAACCTGTAAGGTACGCGCTTTCGGCAGGAGGAAAACGTATCCGCCCTGTGATGTGCCTGATGTCGGCTGAGATGTTTGGCGCAAACACAGATATGGCAGTGGATACCGCTATCGGACTTGAAATATTCCACAATTTCACCTTGCTGCACGACGACATAATGGACAAGTCGGACCTTCGGCGCGGACGTCCAACCGTACATAAGAAATGGACCGACAACATAGCAATACTTTCGGGCGACCTGATGTCGCTTGTGGCATGCAGGTGCGCGGCAAAGACAAAGGTAAATCGGGATGCTGTGCTCGACACTTTCCTTCAGACGGCAATAGAGATATGCGAAGGTCAGCAGTACGACATGGATTTCGAAACCGACAACAACGTTACTGTTGATGACTATATGAAGATGATAAACCTAAAGACAGCCGTATTGCTTGCAGGAAGCCTAAAAATTGGCGCTCTTATCGCTGGTGCATCCGACTCCGACTGCGAAAACATCTACCAGTATGGACGTCATGCGGGACTTGCCTTTCAGTTGCAGGACGATTTGCTCGACACATACGGCGATGCAGCAGTCTTCGGAAAGCCTATTGGAGGCGACATTGCCGAAAACAAAAAAACTTTCCTGCTTATCAATGCACTGAACCTTGCAACAGGAAATGCAAAATCGGAACTTGCTCATTGGCTATCAGAAGAAAATTTTGACAGGACAGAAAAGTACAACGCCGTAAAGTCAATATATGACAGCTTGAATATCAAGAAAATAACTTCTCAAAAAATTGAAGATTTGTACCTTCAGGCTGATGATTATCTAGCCAAAGTAAGTGTTGCTGAACCAAGAAAAGAAGTTCTGCGCAGCTTTGTGAATGCAATGATGTCGCGAAACTATTGATTTCTGGATTTAAGATTTTTTGAACGTTAAAATTTCGGTATTTAGTCCCAAAGCGTACATCTTATTTGTTGGTAAAATATCATAATTACTTATAATATATTGTATTTCAGCAAGTAAAAATATTTTATAAAAAACGGAATATTTTTCTTGTCGGTTTAAATATGTTTTTTTACCTTTGTTAGCAAAAATTTTATTAGTAAAACATGGAACAATTAGTAGGCGAAATAGTTCAGGTTATTGGTCCTGTAGTTGACGTAAGCTTCGAGAAATCAGGATCTGACCTGCCAAAGATTTATGACGCTTTGGAAATCAAACGAGGGAACGGAAAACCGCTAATCGTTGAATGTCAGCAGCACATTGGAGAACACACAGTAAGAACCATTGCAATGGATTCTACTGATGGTTTGTGCAGGGGCATGGAAGTAGTCGATACCAAGAATCCTATCAAGATGCCTGTAGGAAATCAGGTTAAGGGACGTCTTATGAACGTTATCGGTGATACAATTGATGGTATGGACTTGCTCCCGAAGCAGGATGGATATCCAATCCACCGTCAGCCACCAAAGTTCGAAGAACTTAGCACCGATGTTGAAGTGCTCTTCACAGGTATCAAGGTTATCGACCTTATCGAGCCTTACTCGAAAGGTGGTAAAATTGGTCTGTTTGGTGGTGCTGGTGTTGGTAAGACCGTTCTTATTCAGGAACTTATCAACAATATCGCTATCGGATACGATGGTTTGTCGGTATTCGCAGGCGTTGGTGAACGTACCCGTGAAGGTAACGACCTTCTCCGCGAAATGATTGAAGCAAACATCGTTAAGTACGGTGACGGTTTTAAGGAGTCGATGGAAAAAGGTTCTTGGGACTTGGAGAAAGTTGACAAGAGCAAACTCAACGACTCGAAGTTGAGCATGGTTTTCGGACAGATGAACGAACCCCCCGGAGCACGTGCTCGTGTTGCCTTGTCAGGTTTGACTATCGCCGAAAGTTTCCGCGATGGAACTGGCGACAATTCGTCATCGACAGGTCGTGATATTCTTTTCTTCGTTGACAATATCTTCCGTTTCACTCAGGCAGGTTCCGAAGTTTCCGCACTTCTTGGACGTATGCCTTCGGCAGTAGGTTACCAGCCTACACTTGCAACCGAAATGGGAGAAATGCAGGAACGTATTACATCAACCAAGGGCGGTTCTATCACATCTGTTCAGGCAGTATATGTACCTGCCGACGACTTGACCGACCCTGCTCCAGCAACTACATTCTCGCACTTGGATGCAACAACGGTATTGAGCCGTAAGATTGCTGAACTTGGTATTTACCCGGCAGTTGACCCGCTTGACTCTTCGTCACGTATCCTTACCGAGGCTGTTGTTGGAAAGGCTCACTACGAAACAGCTCAGAGAGTTATCAATATTCTCCAGAGATATCAGGAATTGCAGGATATCATCGCAATCCTTGGTATGGACGAACTTTCAGACGAAGACAAGCTCGTAGTTCACAGAGCAAGACGTGTTCAGAGATTCCTCTCTCAGCCGTTCCACGTAGCTGAAGCTTTCACAGGTCTGAAGGGCGAATTCGTGAAGATTGAAGATACTATCAAGGGATTCAACATGATTCTCGACGGTGAAGTTGACAAGTACCCAGAAGCAGCATTCAACCTTGTAGGTACTATTGAACAGGCAATCGAGAAGGGCGAAAAGATGATGGCTGAAACTAAATAATAATAGTTATGACAGTAGAAATTATCACACCCGAAAAGAAATTGTTTGAAGGCGAAACCTCAATGGTTAAAGTTCCTGGTTCGAAGGGTTCATTCCAGATTCTGAACATGCACGCTCCAATCGTATCAACATTGGATAAAGGCGAAGTAGTTATCAGGGAAATGAATGATAATGAACTGACGTTCAGTGTCAATGGTGGCCTTGTAGAATGTAAGAACAATAAGATTGTAATTCTCGTAGAAGAATAGTGATTTTTCATATTATCTAGAGAAGGGGACTTTGCTGAGTCTCCTTTTTTTGTTTGTGCCAAATTCAAAAGAATAGCCTAATTTGTGCAAGATAGAATTATGACTATTGTTGTCCAGTAACGTACTCAGCCTGTCATTTGCTCACTTCGTATCGCGAGCTAAAGGTTACTTACTTCGCTGCGTGAGCTAAAGGTACGGAAGACAAAGCGAACCAATTAAGGAACGTGTTGTGTGAGCCTGTCTGTCCGAAATCTCTTAACGTATTATTAGAGAATAGATTACTTCGTGAGGTTGCAAGCAACGTTCCGGACAAGTGAACTCACAAACAACGTTCCTTATGCTGTTCGTTCTACTTTACTTGCTTCGCTGCGTGAGCTAAAGGTTCCGGATGACCAAAAAGGGTTTAGCGGACACCACCCTATTTATCATTCAACTTTTTCTCCTTCTATTATCACTTCATGTTCCCAACTGCTACGAATTTCGTAGGTTTGTGGATAATAGAAAATCTTTTCGGGTTGAAGATGTATGGTGTAGTCGCCTGTGTCCCATCTGCCGTTGCCGTTTTCATCGTCAATGATACGGATGTCGTACTTGCCAGGAAGCAGATTAACAAATGTAACCTGCCTGTCTGTAACCTTATTGCGGGCTTTAATCTTATCAGACTGAAGCAATTCTACCAAATATGGTCTGTCGTCCTGAAATTTTACCGTCAGTGCTCCGAAATCCGTTTCACGCATTGGCACAATCTCAATGGAGTCAGCTTTGTTTGAATAACCATATATGCAGGTGGCAAATGCAGAATCAACAGCAACCCTATATTTGCGTCCTTCAGCAATGTCGGCTATAACTCTTAGATTCAATGGGTTGAGAGAATCCTTTTCTATGCTGCATTCCATCTTCTCAAACAAGGTGTCAACGGCGCCGAATAAGCTCAACCTGCTTGTGTCAAATGTTTCTACTGGTTGAGAAAACGAAATTATATAGTCGGAGTCGGGACGTTTATCCTTTGAAAGTTTCATTGTAAGAAGTGTGTCGGGGAACAATTTGTCCTGCTTGCGGAATTTTAGCGTGTCATGGTGTATGGAATCGGGGAAAGCAGGGTCAACGTATTCGGCAAATATTTTCAGAGTGTCGGATGCAATAAGTGCAGTATCTTTCAGCCAGATTCTTATGGTGTCGGGATTTTCGGCAGCCCACACAAAAGCAGCACTGTCATTTGGAACTGTGAAGTTGAATTTTTCGTATTGGGTGAAATTAAAAACAAGCTCAAAGTAGTTGCGTTTCACTCTTTTGGTGGATTTGAAATACTGAGGTGTCTTGTTTTCAGTAAAGAGCAGCAACTTCACATCATCGGGTTGGTATTGTAGTTTTGTAACAATGGAATCGTTGAGTGTATCCTTTGTTTTTACTGTATCGTATGAGATTTCTACTGATGGATGGAAAGTTGTGTCAATGAATGCAATGCCTTCTTCGGGCAAGTCGAATTTGAAATTGGAATTGTTGTCGCGCAAAGCAAATGCCTTGTAGTCGTTTTCGGCAATGAAATTGATGCAGAAATTACCGTTTTTGTCAACTTTTGTTATATAGTCGGGCATAGTTGTCGAAACGGCGGTGTCGGATAAGTTGCTGTAGAGGGTAACCCATGCATCGTTTACTGGTTTGCGAGTGAAGGCATCAAAAACAGTTCCTGCAAACGACAGGGAATCAATCTCTTGACCAGTGGAAAACGCATATACAAAACTGTTGAGAGCATTGTTTTCGTTAATGTCAGCTATCGCATCGTTGAAATTGAGGCAATATGTTGTGTTCGGTTTTAACTGCGAAGTCTTTATCTTGATTTTCAGTTTTTTGCCATTTACTATAGCCACGGGTTTTTCTTCCATTGGTGGCGATACAATCAACTTCGAAGATACATCATTCAGCTTTATGTACTCGTTGAATTTTACAACTACGTACTTTGATTTGTGCTTGGTAGAAAAGTTAGTAGAACCATTTTCGGGCATACTTGCCTTTGGTTCTGGCGGAGTAACATCTTTTGCGCCACCAGTAAGCACAACCTGCTTGGCGCAGGCAAGTACAAGCAGACTTGCAAGCACTGCAATCAATATGCTGAATATCCGACTATTCATCAGACTACACAAATATCAGGAAATATGCTGAACCACATTTCCAACTTATCGGCATCAAGCGACAATTACTTTGCCTCGGCTAAGGAAAATTCGTAGGACTCGATTATTGGGTTTACGAGAACCTTGCTGCAAAATTCGTCAATCTTCTTGTTTGCCTCAGCTTCAGAATCTGCTTCTATTTCAACATCTATGTGTTTGCCTATGCGGACATTGCGGAGAGTTTCGAAACCAGTCTTAACTGCGCTGTTCAATACAGCCTTTCCTTGTGGATCCAACAATGCCTTCAGCGGCATAACATTGATTTGAGCGTAAAATTTCATGACAATATGTTTTTTTAGTTTCTAAGTTTCAAGTTTCTAAGTTTCAAGTTTCTATGTTTCTGGGTTTCTGAGTTTCTATGTTTCTGGGGTTCTATGATTCTGGGGGTTTATGTGGAGACGCAAAATTTTGCGTCTTTACATTATTATCTTTATTATCGCGATTTATTATATTCCTGATTATCGATAAGATAACATACAAAATAATGGTAAATGCCAATCCCAACACACCAAACAGGCACACAAACGCGATTAACGATGCCACAAGTATCAGTTGCCAGATTATTGCCTTTATCTTCAATGTTTTAATCTTCATTGAGAACAGACGCAAATTCACCACCATCATTATGCAGACGAAAGCCACAACAGTAATGACGGCCACCTGCGATGTAAGTGCCTGAGCCAAAACAGAATCGCTTGTCTTGCAATAGTAGCACACCGAAATTACAAACAAGGCCGAAGCTGGAGTTGGCAGCCCTTTGAATTCGGTCGTCTGTTCGGGGTCGATGTTGAATTTTGCTAGGCGAAGTCCCGAAAATACAGCAATCAGCAAAACGAAAAGTGCCACATAGTGCGAAAAAAGTTCGTTCGATACGGCAAATTCGTACATTATGACAGACGGAGCAACACCAAAGCTGATAAGGTCGGACAGAGAATCCATCTGCTTGCCGAATTCCGATACGGAGTGTAGCAATCTTGCAACAAAACCATCGCAGAAATCGAACACAGCCGCCAATATTATCAGCACTACGGCAAGCCTTGTTTCGCCTTGCATTGCAAGCACCGAAGCGCACACTCCGCAGACCATATTCAGCGAAGTTACAAACGAAGGGAATGCCGCTTTTATCTTTTTCATACCTTTTTTTAAAAATATATAATAAGTTGTCGTTTAAAATCGTTTTCTTTGCATCGTAAAAATTGACAGATGAAAACGACTGCAAAATTAGCATTATTTGTATTATTGGCAACCTCTGTAAATTTTTTAAATGCACAGGGGGTGTCGAAATACAGCAACGAGTTCCTCTCAATTGGCGTTGGAGCAAGGGCTTTGGGAATGGGAACATCGGTAATTTCCTCTACAAATGACATTTCTGCTACATATTGGAATCCAGCCTCGTTGATAAACCTTGACAAGACAATAGAAATTGGAGCAATGCATTCGGAATATTTTGCAGGAATTTCAAAATACGACTTTGTCGGTGCCGGATATAAGATTGATGAAAAATCAACAATAGCGTTGTCGATGGTTCGCTTCGGTGTTGACGATATTCCCAATACCCTTAACCTGATAGATCCAAACGGAAATATCAATTACGACAATATTACCTCTTTTTCGATAGCTGACTATGCATTCATGGCTTCATATTCGCGTAAGCTTCCCATTGAAGGTCTTAGTGTTGGCGGAAATGTGAAGATTATCTACCGTAATGTTGGAGAATTTGCACATGCAGTAGGCTTCGGGCTCGACTTTGCAGCGAAATACGACTACAAGGCTTGGCGTTTCGGTGCTGTATTGCGCGATGGGATAGGAACTTTCAACGCTTGGAACTACAATCGCGAGCTACTCGCTGATGTATATGCAGAAACTGGCAACGAAATTCCTGTCAATGGCGTCGAAGTTACTGTACCTCGTCTTATGCTTGGCGCAGGATATTTGTTTACGATAAAGGAAAAGTTTACGATTTATCCCGAAATCGACCTTGCAATGACTTTCGATGGCAAGCGTAGCACTCTCATCCGTAGCAAGGCATTAAGTATCGACCCCACTTTCGGACTGGAACTCGGTTATGGCGACCTGGTTTTCCTGCGTTGCGGATTCAACAATTTCCAGACAGTTCCCGACTTTGATGGTAAGAAAACTTTTTATTGGCAGCCAAACCTCGGCATTGGCGTAAAGTTCTACGGTGTACGTATCGATTATGCTTTCACCGATGTTGGAAACCAAAGTATTGCATTGTATTCGCATGTTTTTTCTCTTAGCTATAGTTTCAATATAAAGAAAAACGAAAAAGGATCGAGAGCTAGATTGTAGGAAATGAACCTTTGTCTTAAATACATATCTTTTTTACTGATTGCATTTTTTGTGTGTTCAGGCGTTTTTGCGCAGGAAAATTCTTGGATAAACTATAACCAGCAGTACTTCAAGATTCAGATTGTAAAGGATGGTATGTACAGGGTTTATGCTAATGAACTTATTTCAGCCGATGTGCCAATAAACCTTATTAATGCCAATCAGTTGCAGATTTTCCATCATGGCGAGGAACAATATATCCACGTAAGTGGGTTAAACAGCGACGGCACAATGGGCAGCAATGGGTATATAGAGTTCTATGCAAAGAAAAACCGAGGCACCGACGAATACGACTTCTACGATTCGCCCGAAAACATGATAAATCCGGAACTGAGCTTTTTCAATGATACCTCAGCATATTTCTTGACTTGGAATTTTGGCGGAGGACATCTACGAATGAGCGAATCGGCAGAGACTGATTTTGACGACCACATTGCAAACCGTCAGAACTATTGCATAAGGCACAAGCGGGCAAACTATGCAGGAAAGTACTATTCGGGTAATACGCGAAGTCTGTTTACCCAGTCGGAAGGGTGGATGGATGCGACGGAAATATCATCGTCGGGGGTAACAAAAACTATTGCAACTGCAGGTGTATATTCCAATGGTCCAGATACGGAAATAGAAATGGCCGTAGGTGGAACAAATACAAGCAATGCGGTGTATTATAATGCCTTACATCATCTTACAGCGGTAATGGGTAGGCAGACGTTAATTGATACTACATATAATGGATATGAGTTTATTCGCAAGAAGATTATTGTGCCTAGTTCTACAATTTCGGCTTCCACCTCAATAAGGTTTGTTGCCGATGGAGGCGATAATGACAAGAATGCATTGTCATACATAGACATAGTTTATCCTCATAATTGGAATTTCGAGAATGCAACTGCATTTGGATTCCAACTTCCAGCCAATAGCTTAGATACAAGGGATTATCTGGAAATAAGCAATTTCGCATTTGGTGATGGCGCAATATTGTACGACCTGACCAATCATGAGCGCATAGTTCCTACCATTGGAAGTACAATAAAGGCTCTTGTTGGAAATACTAATGGCGAAAGGCAGATGATTCTTGTAGGGTCCGATGGATACCAGTCGGTAGCTGCCATAAAGAGAATTTCTGCCGACAACAAGTTCATAAACTATCTCTCGTTGGTACCAAATGCCGACTATCTGATAGTTACACATAGTAAATACCTAAGTGTTTGCAACGAATATGCAACATATAGGAATTCGCAGGGATATAAGGCTTTGGTTGCTGACGTGTCGCAGCTTTACGACCAATATGCATACGGCGTAAACCGTAATCCGGCAGCAATACGCAGGTTCTGTTTGGCAGTGTATAATGCTTCTCCTTCTGAAAAGTATTTGTTCTTGGTTGGACGTTCTCTTGAAGCAAGCCAGTTCCGTGGCAATGCCTCTAATGCAGCATATACAACCGTACCTTCGGCAGGGCAACCGGCTAGCGATCAGCTTTTTACTGTGGGAATAGGAGGGACGACAGTAGAACCTTTGTTTGCAACTGGTCGTCTTGCCATAACATCGGCTTCGCAATTGACAACATATTTGAACAAGGTTAGAATATTTGAATCGGCAGAGCCAGGGCTTTGGAACAAAGAAGTGATGCATTTTGGTGGAGGAAACAATGCGTCGGAACAAAGTCGTATCGAAGGTTATCTTAATTCGTACAAGGATATTATTGAGGATACGCTTTTTGGTGGTAATGTGCATACTTTTCTTAAAAATTCGTCTGCGGCGGTTACAACCACAAACACCGATTCAATAAACAACCTCATAAATTCAGGAGTTGCCTTGATGACATTTTTCGGACACGGCTCCTCAATTACCTTCGACCACGAAATAGAAAGCCCCGAATTTTACAACAGCAACGGCAAATTCCCGTTTATGATTGGAAATTCGTGCTATGTAGGAGCAATACATTCCACCAGCAATACTCTGAGCGATATATGGATAAAATCGCAGAAGGGTGCAATTGGCTTTATGTCGTCGATGGATATGGGTAACACAAGCTACCTGCACGTATATACAGACGAACTTTACAAAAACTTTGCTTACAAAAAATACAGCAGACCAATAGGAATACAGATAAAAAATACGCTGAAGAATGTCCTTACTGATAATTGGAGTACAAATACCGAAGTTACAAGCTATCAGATAACCTTGCATGGAGACCCTGCAATTGTAATTGGTCCGCAACCTAAGCCTGACTTGATGATTGACAATTCGTCAATAAGTTTGTCGCCAAGAGAAATTACTACCGTGCAGGACAGTTTTGACGTTGTGGTTGACATTAAGAATTTCGGCAGGGCAGTGCTGAGTAATTTCCAGTTGTTTGTTGAGCGTACCCTTCCCGATGGCAGCGAGTCGCACTACGAAACCATTGTTGATGGATGTATGTACCGCAGGACTACGTGCATTAGGATTCCAACTAACATTATCGACGGAACAGGCATGAACAGCATCCGTGTGTATGTTGATGGAATGAATGAAATTGACGAGGTTTCGGAAACTAATAATTATGCGACAATGGAATTTATCATAAAGTCAAGCGATATTTTCCCGATTTATCCATACGAGTATGCCATATATCCGTACGATACCGTGTCGCTTGTTGCTTCCACTGGTGA
Organism: Bacteroidales bacterium; assembly: GCA_017645925.1. Lineage (GTDB taxonomy): Bacteria > Bacteroidota > Bacteroidia > Bacteroidales > ML635J-15 > Bact-19. The sequence continues at coordinate 6,743 of JAGCNN010000255.1, read as the reverse complement.
TTCGTTCCTTGCAAGTGCCAGATACCGTTTCCAGATTGATACTACAGATGCGTTCAACAGTCCGTATATGCGTGAAACCATTGTCAACAGCGAAGGTGGCATAGTAAGCTGGAAAGTTCCGTTGCAGCTTGCTGAAAATATGGTTTACTACTGGAGGGTTGCTGCCGAATCGGAAAACAGTGAATATGCTTGGAAGGAATCTTCATTCATATACATTGAAGGCGAGGAAGGTTGGTCTCAGGCTCATTACTACCAGTTCAAAAAGGACAAGTTTAATCTTATTGAGTACAACAGAAGCTCACAGACTTTCACATATTCGCAAGGCTATAGGCAGCTCAACTGCCACAACAGGGCAAGTGTAGGCACAAGTACATTTTATGTTGTCCGTTGGTCAATAGACAATACAGTTGGCTTATATACAGGAGCATACAGCAATTGCAATACAGGTTCGGCAATGGTTGTCGCAGTAATCAATCCTTTGACCTTGCAGGCATGGTTGTCGAATATACACAACTACGGACAACGTAACTACCCGCACTGCTTCTCGGCATCAGGACCATCTCCTTATTTCACATTCGACATTAACACAAATGCCCTCAATGGTATGGTCAATTTGCTCAACGATGTTCCCGATGGCTACTACATACTCATATATTCGTGGCGAACAGTTGCTTTCACGTCTTTGCCCGAAAGCCTAAAGCAAAGTATGGAAAACCTTGGTGCAATGCAGATTCGTTCAGTTCCAAACAACAAGGCATACATTTTCTGTACACGCAAGGGCGACCCGTCGATATATAGGGAAGTTTATGGTGATGATATTGATATGGATCCGCTGAACCTTGTAACCGACCTAAATTACGGCTACATGACAAGCACTGTAGTTGGTCCATCGAAGCGTTGGCGTTCGTTGCAATGGGAGCACGAGAGCGAGGAGGGCGATGAAATAAAGCTCGAAGTTTATGGTATCCGCCCGTCTGGTGAAGAAGAACTCGTAATTGACAGTCTTGGTGCTAACGACCTTTTGCTATCAGCATTAGGCAACCTTATTGACTACCGCACATATCCAAACTTGCGATTGAACCTCTTTACACGCGACACGCTTAGTCATACGCCACCGCAACTAAAGAAATGGCAACTGCGGTTTGACGGTGTTCCCGAAACAGCAATTGATCCAAAGCTGGGATATTTCTTCAATTCGGACACAATAGAGCGCGGCGACGAACTAGTATTCTCCATTGCTACACGAAACGTCAGCAACTACGACATGGACAGCCTCGTGGTGAAATATTGGATTCGCGACAGCCACAACAACGAAACCGTGATAGATGTGCGCACGCTTCGTCCACATCCTGCAAACGACATCATAACCGACACTATACGTTATTCTACGCTCGAACTTTCGGGAATGAATAGCATTTGGGTTGAATTTAATCCGATAAACGAGGCAATAGGTACCTATTACCAGCCAGAGCAGTACCACTACAACAACATTGCAGCAAAATATTTTTACATAACCAACGACAATACAAATCCTCTGCTTGAAGTCAGTTTCGATGGAAAGTACATAATGAATGGTGAGATAGTGTCGGCAAAACCCGAAATTCTTATTACGCTTAAGGATGAAAACAAATATCTTGCACTTAACGATACTTCTCTGTTCGAAATGCACCTTACAAACTTGACCGCAGGGCAGGCGAAGCGAATAAATTTTGGAATACAGGAAAATCCATTGGAGTCAATAGAATGGGTTCCTGCCGAATTGCCCGACAACAGCTGCAAGATAATATATAAGCCTGTGTTTACCGTTGACGGAACGTACCGGTTGCAGGTGCAGGCAAAAGATGCTGCTGGAAACATTTCGGGAGACAACTGCTATGTCATTGATTTCAATATAATAACACGTTCTACAATTACAAATTTGCTCAACTATCCTAATCCATTCAGTTCGCAGACAAGGTTTGTATTTGAACTTACTGGCAGTGAAATTCCCGATGAACTTGAAATAGAGATTTTTACAGTAACTGGAAAGGTTGTCAAACGGATATACCTTGAAGAGCTTGGACCTATTTTCATAGGCAGGAACATTACCGAGTATGCTTGGGATGGTTGCGACACATACGGCGACCGCCTAGCAAATGGTGTATATTTTTATACCGTGAAGGCCAAGATAAACGGAGAGGAAATCGAAAAGCGCGATGTTGGCACCGACAAGTATTTTAAGCGCGAAATAGGAAAGATGTACATATTAAGATAAGCCATGAAGAAACTCGTTGCTGCATCGGTTATGCTGTTGATGTTCTGTTTTGCAGGCGCGCAAGACTTTGTGCCATGGAGCAAGACCGTTGACGCAAGTGCGATAGAGGTGGATAGGCTTGGAAACATTTATTTAATGAAGGACAACGTGGTAGCCAAGTACGATGCCGAAATGAACTTTCTTTGCTCCTACGACAATTATCCGGCAGGTAGCATGTCGTCTCTTGATGTTTCCAATCCCTTCAAGGTAATCGTGTTTTATTCCGAATTCAACAAACTTATCTATCTTGACAGCAAACTTGCCGAACTTTTAAGCCCTGTTATGCTTGACGATGCAGGTCTATATAATATAAAGGTGGTATGTTCTTCTTCGTTTGGTGGCTTCTGGGTGTTTGATGCGCAAAATTCATGCGTTAGAAGAGTGAATGCAAACCTTGAAGTGTCGCAGCAGGGAACCAACATCTACGACAAGATAGGCGATGCCGACGTGGTGGCAATGCGCGAGTCGATAAACTATCTTTTCCTGATTACCGATGATGGTAAAGTGTTGGTACTTGACAAGTTCGGTAATTTCTATCGTGCACTTGAAACCAATGGCGAATGTGCCGATTTTTGTATTGACAACGATATTCTGTACTACAGTTGCAATGGGGAGATTGTTGCATACGATGTTGCCATTGACAAGTCTATTCCGATTCCGGCTGACGGCAAAAAAGTCAGCAAGTTCCGTATTAGGCACGACCTTCTTTATTTGCTCATAGACAATAATTTGGACTGCGTTAAATTGCAGATGGAAAAATAAACGATAATTTGCAAAAATTTGCAAAAAAATCTATAATTTAGCACCGCAAAATTTTAGAGGTATGCATATAGCAGTAGCAGGAAATATTGGAGCCGGCAAGACTACTCTTACAAAATTGCTGGCAAAGCATTACGGATGGACTCCGAATTACGAGGATGTTGACTACAATCCTTATCTTAACGACTTTTATGAGGACATGCAGCGCTGGTCGTTTAACCTACAGATTTATTTCTTGAACAGCCGCTTCAACCAGATTCTTGAGATTCGCAAGTCGGATAAAACCATTATTCAGGATAGAACCATATACGAGGATGCCTACATATTTGCACCCAATCTACATTCGATGGGACTTATGTCGTCGCGCGACTTCGACAATTATTTTAGCCTTTTCAAGCTAATGACTTCGGTGGTTCAAGCTCCCGATTTGCTTATATACTTGCGTGCTAGTGTGCCAACGCTTGTCCGTCAGATACAGCAGCGCGGCAGGAAGTACGAATCTTCAATCCGCATCGACTACCTTACACGCCTCAACGAACGCTACGAAGCATGGGCATCGGAATACGACAGCGGCAAGTTCCTGATTATTGACGTTGACAACATCGACTTTGCTAACAAGCCCGAAGACCTTAGCACAGTAATCGACAAGATTGATGCAGAACTGCACGGACTTTTCTAAGAAAACATACATTCAAATAATACGGCATCTTCGGATGCCTTTTTTTTTGTTCGTTATGATATTTTCTCGTAGAAAAAATAAATGTTGGGCGTTGAAAAGTTTTTATTTTTTGAAAGAATTGATGATGTATTTTTATTTATTTTTGCAAAAAATTTTAAAGCTATGGCAAGTAGAAAAGTATTAAAGAGAGACATTGATTACATGACAAGCGAACTTTTGTCGGATTGCGTATTGTATGTTGACTTGTATCCGGCACAGCCGACAGAGCCTGTTACTGAAATCATCAATGGTGTTTTGCTTAAGAAGCAGGAAGTATTTTCAAAGATTAACACTCCAACCTCGAAGATGGAGAAGAAAGCAGTAAAGGAAAACTACAAGGGTTATATTTCCGAAATGCTTACAACCATCAACGAAGGCTACGAAAGATTAAGCAAGTTGCCGCGCAAGTAATGCAGCGGATAATAAGTGTTGAAGGTGTAGGCAATGTTGTTGTGTCAAAGCGACACAATTGCGTGCAGATTCGTTTGACCGTACATCCCGAAAAGGGCTTGCAAATGTCAATACCTTTCAGGGTCAGTTATGCTGACGCTGAAAGGTTTATTTTTGAACATCGCGACTGGATATACAAAACCCTGCAGGCACAGCAACAGAAGGGGACAACGCGAATATTTACTCCACAGTCGCATTTTACGTGTCGCAGTACTACGCTTAGCTACGAAACAACTGATTCTCAAAAACGCATTCTTTCGGCAAAAATCAAAGACTACGCGGTGACTGTTACATATAATCCCGACCTTGTTGATTTTAAGCTTGATACGGTACAAAATTTCATAAAGAAGGTGTTGCTCGCCTCAATGCGAAAGGAAGCAGAGTCAATCCTATATCCTCGGGTTGATGAGATTTCGCAAAGGACAGGACTGAAATTTCGCAAAGTTTCAATTGGCACGGCTCTTACTCGTTGGGGAACCTGCAGTTCGCATGATGAAATTATTCTCTCATGTCGTTTGTTGCTGTTACCTGATTATCTTGCTGATTTTGTGATACTTCACGAGCTTTGCCATATAGCAGAAAAGAATCATGGACCAAAATTTCATGCTCTCCTTGAAAAGTTGTCGGGAGGTAAGAAAGACCAGTATGACCGAGAACTTAAAGGTTTCAATGGTCGTATTCTCCCCGATGTGGAATAGGGTAGGAGACTTGCATCTTGAACAAATGGAAATCAATGCTTGCCAGTGGGAGATAAATGTTGAACGTGCAGAGAATGAAGTGGTGATTACGGCGAAAAAACGTAAAATCTTCTTACTGCTTTGCGCCAATTCCCTTATTCATGTAAACATCGCCTAACGTTGTAAAAACAATAGTGTTCTCTTCAAATTTGCCATTTCCGTCAGCATAATAAGGGCCGTCCACTTGCTGAGATGGAATTGAAAAATTGCTTCCAGACATTATTGCTACGAAAGAACTCCCCCTGTTCCATAAATTGTTAAGGAATATCGTGTCACTGTTCGATGTGCCTGTCGTTACTTGCAAAGTATATGTTTTGACCTCATAAAAATCCCCCATCATAAAAGTGCTATCTGTTACAAGATAATTTCCAAGATACTGGTCGCGAGGGTCGGGTTCGGGAAGATGATATACACATGTGCCATTATCCTTTTTCGCTTCGGAATCATAGTTCAAGGCTTTTGAATCTGTACAACCTTCCTTTTGGCATCCTGTTATTGCAAACATTGCTGCAATGATACTTACAATCAAGTACTTTTCCATTTTGTATATTGCTATTTATCGAGCACAAAGATAATAAATCCTGTGAAATAATATTAGATTTGCACATCAAAAAATCATGCTAAAAAACACTATTGAGGATTAGCAAAAAAAGTATAGCTTTGCAGTTTCAAATTTTAAAAGATAGAAACATTATGTCAAACAAGAAATTGGCAGTTGTGGCCTTTGGCGGAAACGCATTGCTTAGAGCAGGACAGAAAGGCACGATAGAAGAACAGGAATCAAACGTTTACAAGACTTGCGAGAGCCTTCTCGACCTCGTAAAGCGTGATTACAATATAGTTATAGGACACGGCAATGGACCGCAGGTAGGAAATATCCTTCTGCAGAACAATGCCGGCGAAAAGGTTTACGGACTTCCCGAAATGCCATTGGCAGTATGCGGTGCATATTCGCAGGGATTCATCGGTTACGTCATCGAGCAGCAGTTCAAGAACGTACTCACAAGCAACAAGCTTAACAAGAACATCGTTACCTTGGTAACCCAGGTTGTTGTTGACAAGAACGACAAGGGTTTTGCAAATCCCACCAAGCCTATCGGTCCTTACTACACCGAAGATGAAATGAACGCTTTGAAGGCAAAGAATCCGCAGGACTCCTACGCAAAAGACCCGAAAGGCAAAGGATGGAGAAAAGTTGTGGCATCGCCCAAGCCTATCGAAATCAACAACAAGGACATAGTAAAGGATCTTGCCGAAAAAGGTAACATCGTTGTAACCGTCGGCGGTGGCGGAATCCCAGTATATGTAAACGACAAGGGTGAATACCACGGAATAGACGCAGTAATCGACAAGGACTTGGCTTCGTCGCTGCTTGCAATACAGATTGGTGCCGATGAATTTTACATTCTCACCGATGTTCCGAAGGTTTGCCTCAACTTCCACACTCCAGAAGAGAAGCAGCTTGACACCATCACTGTCGAAGAAGCAAAGAAATACCTCGCAGAAGGTCATTTCACTGAAGGTAGCATGGCTCCGAAGATTCGTGCTGCATTGTACTTCGTGGAAAATGGTGGAAAATCGTGCATCATAACCGAAGCTGGTCAGCTTGGAAATCCTGATGCTGGAACAAGAATCGTGAAATAATTTTTTAAAGTACTTTAAATAAAATTAGTTATGGCTTTTAATTTAAGAAACAGAAGTTTCCTGAAGTTATTGGACTTCACACCAAAAGAGATTCAGTATATGCTTGATTTGGCTCGCGACCTCAAGAGAGCAAAATATGCTG
>JAGCNN010000254.1 GCA_017645925.1 Bacteroidales bacterium | reverse complement strand
GTAGATGAGCGTTGCAGAGCCAAGCGCATAAGGCTGAAATAGTCGAGCAAGCCCTCATCGTTGACAAGCTCCAGCCGTCCGTCGAAAGTGGTTTCCACTATGGTGACCTGCTTTTCGTTCATCAGCCCCACCACATTGTAGGTATATTCCACCTGCTTCACAAATTGTCCCTCGTGCGAAGGTCCCCACCCGTGAATGGCTATGAGTTCGTCCTTGTCGTGCCGTCCCGACGGGCTATAAAACAGCGAACCCGAAAAGCCGAATCCGTCGCAGTTGTAGGTACACATCACGCTACCGTCGGCTGATGCTTTCTTGCCGACAATGAGGTTTGTGCAGGAAAGGATTGGCTCAATGCACAGGGCTATAATCAAGGTGATGAAAAATATTCGTTTCATAGAAATATGTATATGTGAAATAATTATTGCGATTATAATAGTATTATTGTAAAGAATTCCATATTATTTAATCTATTTTGTCTATAATTTAATTGGCAATACCTTTTATCACGATTCATCATAACAATTTTTTTAGATCTTCAATGTCGGGCAAGGCGTAACGCAACTTCTCTGGCATTTCTGTTGTTGTTTTGTATGTTGCTACACCCATTGGTTTGTTGTAATCACGGATTATAAACTCTACATATTCTCGGTTGGCAGATTTACAAAGGACAATGCCTATTGATGGATTTTCGTGCGGTTTCTTCACCTTTGTGTCCAAAATAGAAAGATATGACATAAGTTGTCCGAGATATGATGATTTGAAATCGCCAGTTTTCAATTCCACAACTACCAAAGCGTTCAATTCTCGGTTGAAAAACAATAGGTCCGGAAAATGTTCAACTCCATATACTTCCAAATGGTATTGGTTGCCTATAAAAGCAAAATCGTTCCCGAAAGTCATAATGAAATTTTTTATATTTTGTACTATCTGTTGCTCTACCACACGTTCATCCACATCAATTGATTCTCTTTCTCCAATTTGCTCTACGTTAATGAAGTTTAACAAATATTCGTCCTTGAACATCATTACCGCTTTTCGTGCCATTATGCTATCAGACAGCGTTTGTGTGAAGTTATTTGGGACTACACTTTTTGCAGGAAAAGAATTGTTCTTTATAAATTCTGAAAGTTTGTCAGATGGGATTTTTTCTTCTACTGCTCGATGAATATAATAATAGCGAGCATTCAAATCTTTTGTACCCTCAATAATTCTTATGTGATGTGAAAATGGCAACTTAAAGAAATCTTCAATAGGAAAGTCTTTGATATTTGGAATTTTTAATGTTTGGTAAATATCTATACTATTCTCCGGTTCCAAATCGGCAATTGCAATTGCCGATTTGTTATATTCTTGATTATCTGTATTTTGTAATTCGGCAATTGTAATTGCCGAATTATTCTCATCTGTAGTTTCCGACAAATTACAATCCAACATAATCCATCCTTCGTAAAACTTGCGCATATTTTTTAATTGGGTAGCAGAATACCCCCTTAATCCTGGCAATTCCTTCTGAAGTTGTTGGCTAATGGCATCCAATGCACCTGTTCCCCAAATCCCTTTCCTAGTATATTGTGAGATATATTTGCCTATGCCAAAATAAACAGCCAGTTGTATTCTGTTCACGCCTTTGGATGCTTCGTATTGTCCTTGTAATATTGCAGTTTTGATGGTTTCTACTGCATTTTTATACATTTCTATATTTTTCATTGCATTATCTTTTCTTATATCATCTCCCCGTTATCGTTTCCGATTTCCAATCCGTTAATTTTGCTTGCTCATAATTCTTTACCGCCACTTCCTTGCTAGCATTTGCATAGCAATATTCGCACAAATGCGGACAGGTGTTGTATTCGCCGATGTCCTTGCTTACCATACATCCGCAGGCGGTACGCTGACCTTTGTCGCGGTTGTCCTTGTGCTTTATGGCGTACTGGTTGGCATTCAGCATAATGGCGTTTGACGGAATCGGCGTAGCACCGAACAAACTTTTTTCAATGGTCTTGATTTCCACCCCTAAGAAATCCATCAGAACCTTATCATTGTACGCAAAGCGAACCATCAGGTTGTCATCAACGCAATGGTTGTGCAATATGCCGTCAAGGTCAACCGCTTCGCCACAGGTTGCCAAAGTGTAGTTCCAGTTGTTCGATTTGTTCAATTCCACCAATCGCTTGGCAAAGTCAACCATCTGTTCTTCAGTCCATTCGGAATAATTGACCTTGCTTTTCTCAAGATTTGCTTTCACCTTTTTGTACAGGGCGATGTCCGCAAAACTGAAAACCAGCTTTTCCGTATATCCGACCAACTTGTTGCCAATATTCTCAACCTTGCAAAGCAAATCGTCAATCGAAATCTTATCCGTAAGAATCAGCGGGTCGAAACGCCAAACTACCCTGCCCTTGCCTAATTTTTCAACTAATTGCCGAAATGTTTCAATCCGCTTTTCAAGCGGTGGCACACCTCGTTCCAATCCTTCCGCAACATAGTCGTTCAGAGTGTATTGAATGTAACAGCCGATGTTACGCTCCTGCAAATAATCAAGATGTTCCAGCAGTGGCTCTGGGTTTTTCGACCAGAAGACAATGAATCGGGTGTCGCCATACGCCACATAGCTTTTCACACCATTGAACGGATTTGTCCATGCAGAATATCCGACTTTCAAACGATTGAAAAACCAGTCGGAGTAAAAGGCGGGAATGTCGGTGCTTCGGCTTGCCGAAACAATTATAGGGAATTGAGCATCAACCCATTCTCCGTTTTCGCGTTGGATTTTATTTTTCTTCCACTGAGCCATGTATGTTACAAATAGTTTTCATTAATTTTTACTGAGAATTTCGCTTATAAGTTTCGCTGCATTTTTAATCCTACCCTTCCATGTGCCAGATCTTGAAACCCCGACAACATTGCTATACATTTTTGACACAAACACTTCTTTATATTGACTTTCTTCAAAACATGACCAACAATAATCTGACATTGTAGATTTTCCAAGACATAAAATTGTTTTTGGTTTTACTTTATTGTCAATGAAATTATGCAGTTTTGTCAAAAGAAACTTTCTAAAAGCCCATTCGTTATCAAATTTATTAGAAAATAACTCTTCCATCAATTTAAGTTCATCGGAAAACAATTTTCTCAATGTCGCACTATCTTTTGTTCCAATGGGATAAAGATTCATTTGCATGATACGATTTTCAACAGAATTAGCCCACGTAGGCCTTCGGTTTTCTGCTTCTGAATTTTCCCATTTATTTTCTTTTGCCAATTGAAAAATAAACTCTACGATATTTCTTGGATATGGATTGTGTGTGGATTTGTTTAATTCATACCATTTGCCATTTTTGTTGGCATTACCGTACTCAAAAACACCCAAGGGACGTTCCCCTGTATATACCAAATGAGCCTTGTCTTTATTCCAATCATGATACTTTCCATGTCCTGGATTATACCCTAGAATCAAAACATCTGGCTGATAACACAAATAGCTATTTATTGTTACACTACCTTTATATTGCGGAATTTCTTCTTGATGCTCAGTATAAAAATCAAATAATGGACGATAAAACTTTTCCAACTGATAAAAAGCCAATCTCAATTCTTTTTCTTCTATTTCCATATTACACGCGTCAAAGATAATTTTTAATTTATCATATCTTTCATCTCAACCTCCGGATGATGGTACTGTCGTTCCTCAAGTGTCGGTTTGCCACCAAGTTCTACTGCCTGATGCGGACAGAAATGCACGCAGGCAAGGCAGGCTTCGCACTTGTCGCCGCAATGGGCACGTTTTTCGGTCAGCGAGATGTTTCCAACTGAGCACACTTTTGCGCAAATTCCGCATCCTACGCATTTTTCGGCATTGACCTTTGGTCGCAAAGCCTTGAAAATGGCATTGTCGAATACGCTCAAAGTCTGCAAGGCTGCCAGCAGGTCGGGCGAACCCCAGTGGTGTGCGTTCACATTTGCGGCAATGGCGTTCTTTATCTGCTCAAGGCGCGGAGCATACTTCTGGAATTTCCATAGCTGGTCGTTTGGATTGCGCCCAAAACCAAGCGCGCTGTTGTCGGGAACACGAATCTTGTTGCAGTAGTTGAGCCGAATGCCTTTCTTCTTCAATACTTTTTCAACCGTCCAGATGCTGTTGCCAGCAAGTGCGCCACAGGGTATTACGATAAAGCAGTAGGCCTCCGTATGCAAAGCCAGTTGTGCGACAAGTTTCGGGACAATCTTGGGCGCATCGCCATTATAGCATGGATATACGAAACCTATGCGTTTCTCGTGTGTCAAGTCCAAACCGATAGCCTTGCCTAGTGGCATCACTTGTTCGCCAACCTTGTCGGCAATTTGTCGGGCAATGGCGAGACTGTTGCCTGTACCTGAGAAGTAGAGAATCATATTGTTGCAAAGTTTTGATTGCAAAGATAGTTTTTTTTTATTAGTGTCCGCTAAAGTCCCAGCCAGTCATTACTTGCTACGCTGCGTGCGCTAAAGGGTCCGAAAAGTAGAACGAACAGCATAAGGAACGTTGCTTGTGAGTTCACTTGTCCGGAACTCTCTCACGAAACGAAGTGAG
>JAGCNN010000253.1 GCA_017645925.1 Bacteroidales bacterium | reverse complement strand
GAAATTCTTGTCGGCAGTAGTGTTCTTCACTATGCGGATTTCGTCGTCGAGGCTCGGGTAGCCGACATTTATGTTGAACATAAAGCGGTCGAGCTGGGCTTCGGGCAGCGGATAAGTACCTTCTTGTTCAATCGGGTTCTGGGTAGCCATAACGAAGAATGGTTCGTCAAGTTTGTAGATTGTTCCCGATGCGGTTACCGAGCGTTCCTGCATGGCTTCGAGCAATGCGGCCTGGGTCTTAGGTGGGGTACGGTTGATTTCGTCGGCAAGGATGAAGTTGGCGAAAATCGGACCTTTTATGAACTTAAACTGGCGGTCTTCGCCAAGAATTTCGCTACCGATGATGTCGGATGGCATAAGGTCGGGCGTAAACTGAATACGCTTGTTCTTCAAACCGAGAACTTCGGCTATAGTGTTAACCAGCAAGGTTTTTGCCAGTCCAGGCACACCTACCAGCAGGCAGTGTCCGCGGCTGAAAATGGAAATCAGCACTTCCTTCACAACCTGGTCTTGTCCATAAATCTTCTTGCCAATCTCGACAAGCATCTCGTCATATTTCGACCTCAAGGCATTTGCAGCCTCCACATTGTCCTTGTACTCAATCATACTTGTAAAATTTAGGGTGCAAATTTAGATAAAAAACTGATATGCACATCTGTTTGCAATAAAAACATAAAAATGATTTTGTCTGCCAAGATATTTACATTATTTTTGCTGTTGTAAAAATTGTATTTAGCAATGGAAATTGTTGCACCAACACATACATTAAAAAGTTCTACTTTGAAAAATGGTCATACCGAAAATGACCAGCAAGTTGAAGCAACTCCTATGAATCGTTTGCATACTGTTGAAGAATTCATAGAAAAGTTGGAACAAGCTGTGCTTCAAAAATTATGAAAGAGTACTCGGTAAAAATACTTGATACGGTTTTTGCTGACATCGAATATATTGCGAACTACATAGTAAGCATTAACTCTCCAGAACATGCGGCAAAATATTCTCGCGAACTGCAAGCCGAAATTATGTCGTTGCGCTACCTTGCTGGCATTATTCCAGAAAGCCGTTATTTATCAGTACGCCGCTATCATCCTCATGCAAAGCAGTTGAGAACTCATAATAAGCGATTAAACATCATATTCCATATAGAAGGTGACATAGTGATTGTTGACAAGATTTTGGCTTCAAAGATGATTGTTGACTGATTCTACAATAAAACAATCAATTTTACTATTTATTCTGAAATTTGTTTGGTTTTGCCCAAATCTTATTTGCAAAATTCACCAAAATCCTCTACTGTTGCAAAACCAATTTAGAATTGATTCAACTTTAAATAATGGCTGAAAACCAGAACATAGAGTACAAGGAGTCGTGGCGGACCGAATACTTGAAATGGGTATGTGGCTTTGCGAATGCGCAGGGCGGAACAATCTATATCGGTGTAAACGACAAGGGAAAGCTTATCGGTTTGCCAAAAGCCAAAAAGTTGATGGAAGATATTCCAAACCACCAAAAAACACTACGGAAAAAACTACCCAGAAAACAACCCAGAAAACTACCCAGAAAATATTAGATTGCATAAGACAAAATCCATATATAAGTAGAACTGTGTTAGCAGAATTGTGCAACATAACTTCTGATGGAATCAAGTGGCAATTAAAGAGTTTGCAAGATAAAGGCATCCTTCGTCGCATAGGTCCAGACAGGGGCGGACACTGGGAAATAAATGAGTCCACCAATGTAATTCCAAACCGCCAAAACGACATCTCCGTTGACGTTTTGGATGGCGGTTTGGCGGAAAGGATTTTGGAAGAGTTGAATTACAATCCAATGATAACACAAGTATATCTTGCCCAGAAATTGGAATTGCCTGTCCGTACATTACAGCGCGAAATAAACAATTTGGCAGCTGCAGGAATCATTGTGCGTGTGGGAGGAAAACGGTTCGGTCATTGGAAAGTGAATAAGTGATTTTCTGCTGTAGTTTTATAACAATCGAAATTAACTGTTTTTTGCTAACACTTTGTCATTCCGCAAAGTAGAACGAACAGCATAAGGAACGTTGCTTGTGAGTTCACTTATACGGAATCTCCTTTGTGTACTAATGGGAGATTCCGCATAGTCGAACATTACAACGCTCCTCGTTCCGTATCGCGTGTATGTTCTGACTTGTGGAATGACGATCCTTTTTTATAACTTAACTATAATCAAACTATTGCAAGAACAACAGAAAAACAATTAAACATCAAATTACAGCTTTGATTTTCCGCTATTTCAGCAGTTTATCTCCCCCTGATATATAACCTGCCCGTGCAACTTGACAATAATCGTGTAAGTGCCCTGCTTAATGTTGTCAATCGTGTAGTTTGCGTTGATAAGACAATAGCAATCCATGGGTTCGCCTTCAACTTCGATAATTGTTACATTTATAGTCTGGCCGTTTATTTCCGGCTCGACTGTTATGCCCGCAAAGCCACAATTAACGTCCAGATTTTCGTGCGTGAAATACAAAGTGCCGTTCTCGTACCTTACGGATGATGTAATTGAACTGTCATCGCGCTGATTGGAAAGACATTCCGAATAATTCACTCGCGTATTGTGCGTTTCGTGGCAGTCCATTTCGGTCTGGTATATCGTGTCGTTGCGCACAGATACCACAATGTTGTAATGCCCTTCCGCGATGTTGTCAATCGTGTAGTTTACATCCCGCGGGCAATTGCAGTCGGCGACCAACTCTCCGAGAACCTCGTTTATTGTTACGTTTATTGTCTGTCCGTTTATTTCAGGAACAACCGAAACGTCGTTTACGGCGCAGTTGAACTCTACATTGGTGTGACTAAAATACAAAATGCCGTTTTCGTATCTTACAGACGTGGTTATATCGTTGAAACCCTTTTGCGCCTTGCAGTCCGAATAAGTTACTACGGTATGGTGGGATTCTGCAGGTTCTTCGGGTTCTTGTTCCTTTTCGCAACCTGCAAATGCAACAAGGCTCATCGCAACGAAAAGCAATGATTTTATGTTTAATCGTTCCATAAGTACATTTTTTTTGCAAAGGTAATTATTTTTTGTCAGCCACATCAATGCAAAAAGATGTTGAAAACTTTATTCAGAAAACATTTGCCAGCCAATAAGGATTTTGTACTATTGCACAAATAATTACCATCAAGAAATGACATTGCTACAGAGCCAAACACAACCGACAGAACATTTGCAAATGCAAGCGAGATAAATGATGGACAATTTGTACATAAGCAAGGCAACCCGAAACAACTGGAGCAAACTCAACAGCGACAGCAACACGAAGTTAACCAAACGAGCCAACAAAACGTTATCGGCAAAAAAAATAATTACAGCCAACTATCTGGATTCAGCAGAGGCAATGGATTTATTAAAAATCGCATCATCAATAAAAGCTCCACTATCCGACATTATATACACACTTTGCTTATCAAAGCTAAATGCATTTGGCATTCTTACGCTTCCGCACGTGCAAGAAACAATAAACGAATACAAATACAACAAGATAGACATAAAAATATCGCCTGAAATCTGGCATTCGGATGATGACTTATTAGGCTTTGTTCTGCAATCGTTGCTAACAGAAGGCGAGCGCAATACCACTGGTCAATACTATACTAATGCAATTATTGTAAAACAGATGCTCAATGGATTGGTCTTGAACGAAAACCAAACATTCTACGACCCTTGTTGCGGAAGCGGAGCCTTTTTGCTTGGAATAGACACTAAAAATCCGAGTAACATATATGGTTCCGACATAAACCCCATAGCAGTGATGATTGCCAAAGTAAACCTTTTGTGCAAATACAAAAATCATATCTTCAACCCTAAAATCTATTGCGCAGATTTTCTCCAAAATAAGGATTCCCTATTCACGGATAAAAACATAATAGAACTAACAAAGCGAAAGTACGACTTTATCTATACAAATCCGCCATGGGGTGCCGACAAAGGCAACAAGTACAAAATTACAGACATAGACACAAAGGAACGAGCCTCGATGTTTCTGGTTAAAGCCATACAGATGACGACAAGTTCGGGACATTTGAACTTTTTGTTGCCAACATCACTATTGAAAATAGCTACGCATAAAAATCTCCGCAACTACATTTTGCACAATACCAGCATTCAAAACATTGACATATACAACAACCATTTCGACGGGGTTTTTACCGATTACTTCAGTATAAAAATGCTTCCTTCGGCAACACAAAACCACAAATATAGAGTTGACAAAACAATCGTTATAGATTTGCCGATAACAACAAAAGATCAATCTAATATTCCATTAACTAATACTAATCCTATCGAATCTTCCATTAAGATGAAAGTTCAGGAAAAGGCAAATGACTCATTGTCTCATAGCAAATGGGCTTTAGGCATAGTTACAGGGAATAACAAAGAGAGATTACTGGATACGCCTGATGTTGGTGCGGAACCGATATACACAGGAAAAGAAGTTTCTCCATATACAATAAGCCCAGAAAAAAAATACATAGTATTTGAACCAGAAAAATTTCAGCAATGTGCGAAAGAAGAATTATACCGTGCACCGGAGAAACTGATATACAGGTTTATAGCCAACAGACCTATTGTTGCCTACGACAACAAGCAAAGGCTGTGTCTCAATAGCGCAAACATCTTGATTCCACAGGTAGAAACATTTTCGGTCAAGAGTGTTGCCGCCTTGCTAAATTCCACTTTGTATCAGTATTTGTATTTTACCAGTTTTACCGACTTGAAAGTGTTGAAAGGCAATTTAAGCCAACTGCCATTTCCGTCAATTTCGCGACAAAAGGACACAAAGCTATCCGAATTAGTTGACCAAATACTGACTGCCGGCGCAAACGAAAGCATCTTGGCTTCAATTGACAAAGAAATCAATGGTATATTTGGCATAACGAAAAAAGAACATGAATACATGCAACAATATAACGAAATTATGCAATCTGCCCAATCCTCCTCGCCGTCGTTGCAAACCGCGCTACATGAACTAAACGAAAAGCACAAGGTTGTCTCTGGGAATTGCCTGTGAATGACACAATTCGGACTATTCGCATAAACAACAAAATTTCAAACCAAGAAATGCAACTTATTTGTACCTTTGTAGCATCTATTATAATTTTTGTTTATGAATAAAAAATGGATTATCAGCTTGATAATAGCTGTAATTGGTTTACTTGCAATAAATGGGTGCAACAAGGACAAAAAGCCCGTTGATGACGGTAACGCCATCTATTACTGGAAAACAGTGTTCAGAATGAACGACTATGAGCGCGATTTCCTGAAAAAACACGACATCAAGAAGATGTATTTGAAATTTTTTGATGTGGACAAGTCGTGGGACGGAGAACAGGCAGTGCCATTGGGGACAACCATTTTTATCGACAGTATTCCAAGCAATTTGGAAATTGTTCCCACTGTTTTCATTAGCTCCGAAGCTATTGCCGATTATCCGCAGTTCATTGACAAATTGTTAACCCGCGTAATTGACATGGCAGAGGTAAACAACATAAAATTCGGCGAGATGCAAATCGACTGCGACTGGACAGAAAGCCATGCCGATGAATATTTTTCATTCTTGAAGGAACTGAAGAAAAAACTTGAACCCAAGGGCATTGCTCTTTCGACAACTGTACGCCTGTTCCAGCTCGGCTACGAAACTCCCGCCGCAGATTACGGAGTGCTCATGTGCTACAATACAGGCGACATACGCAATTGGGAAACCAACAATTCCATTCTCGACACAAAGGATGTAGAACCTTATCTCGGCAAGTTGGGAAAATGCAAGCTGCCGCTGTCGGTAGCGTTTCCATGCTTCGCGTGGAATGTTACGTACAGTGTTGGCTACGATAACGAAGACGAAAAATACATGAGGGGCATCGATTACGACAAATATGATTTCACGGATACGGAAAAATTCAAGAAACTTTCGGAAAACAAGTACAAGATAAATGTTGACGAAGACGACTACTGGACTCCAAATTACGTTCGTCACGAGGAAGTTTCGATAGAGGAAATTCTTGATGCCAAGAACATGATTCTTAAGAATCTGTCTTCCCCAGTTCAATTTGTGATGTATCACCTTGATTCTGTTAACCTTTCAAAACTTTCGGACGATGATGTGGAAAAGATTTATCGTTAGTGCGTTGTGCCTTGCATCGGCAATTATGACTTTTGCCTGCGGGTACGTTGAGGTAATTGGTGGCGAGTGGACTTATATGTTCAAGACCTACGATAGTGGCGTACAAAACTGGTGGGAACCAGACGAGTGGTGGAAAAGCAACATTGATTTCTGGTACGATTATACAGGTGGAAAAGTAGAAAGGCCGGAAATTGAGAAGGCTTTGTACGAGTGCAGTGTTGACGATATTGACAATGGTCAGAACGGATTTTTCAGCTATCTGCACAAGGAAAGAGATAAGGAAGCATTGCGATACTGGACCATAAACAAGACTTTTTCGGAAAGAATGGGCGATTCGTGGTACTATCCGAAGACATCTGAAAAAAAAGAAATGGACGAATGGGTTGCCGACCTTGAAAAGATGTGCGACAAGTCGTCATCGCAACTGAAGGAAAGATATACATATTTATATATGCGCATTTTGTTCTACCTGAAGCAGTACGATGTTTGCAAGAAAGTTTGGGAAGACTACAGTGTATCATGGAGCGACAAGGAAATGAAGAAAAAATGCCATCTGTATTATGCAGGAGCGTTGTTCTATACCGACGAAACGATAAAGGCTGCCGAAATTTACACCGACTACGAGGATTGGGAAAGTCTGCATTACTTCAAGAAGGATGTTGAGTTTATGCGCCAACTCTATGCAGCCAACCCAAGTTCAAAGGCTTTTATGTTCTTTGTACAAAACTACTTGAACAATTATCAGGACAAGAAGGCGACTGTAGATTGCAAGGATTTTGTTGCTTTCTGTGAAAAAGTTCTTTCCGAAAAGAAAACCGACAATCCTGCGCTTTGGCAGTCGGCACTTGCTCACGTTTCGTTCCTTAATGGCGATGTGACCAAGGCTATTGAGCAAATCGAGAAGGCGCCAGAGATGCAAGGCCTTGATTTGGCAAAGGAAAATGCACGAATGCTCCGTCTTCTGTACAATTCCACTATGACAAATGCCGCCGACTATGCCGACAAGCTGAACAGGGATTTGCCTTGGCTTTTGAAAAAGGTGTACGAGCTTGACCATTTATGGGCAAACAACGGTCATGGCAACGAGCATAGTCTGGATATGCTGGGGCGAGTTATTTTAAGGAATGCTTTCCCGCATTATGTCGATGCTGGAAATTCCAATATGGCAGCCGTCTTGCTCAACGCCTTCGACGAGGTACATTGCTACGACAAGGAGAGGCGTGAATCAATGCGCAAGAATCCTAACGAAACTGGCAATCTGGAATATTACACTTGGTATTTCCGCTATCTTGATACCACTTCGGTTGACAATGTGAAGAAATTCCTTGCTTTTGTAAAGTCGGGCGGCAAAACACAGTTGGAAAAGTCGCTTGTAAGTCGTGGCTTCGTAGGCGAGTCAATGATGAACGAACTGATAGCCACCAAGTATATGCGTGTTCACGAGTTCGACTCGGCAATTGTGTATTTGGAAAAGGTTGCTCCTACGTTTTGGAAAAAGCAGAACATAACCGAATATTTGAAACGCAATCCGTTTATGGAAGACTGGATTACTGCAAACAACGAAAAAGGCAGCATCTACACGAAGTACAATCCGGCAAAGTTGTATTCATCGGTGCCTACAAAGCTTCAGTTCTGCAGGATAATGCGCGATTTGAAACAGAATCAGGCCAAGGCTGCCGACAATGAGGAGCGTGCAATAATGAAATACGCCTACGCCGTAGGACTTGCGCAGTCGTCCGATTGGTGCTGGGCGTTGACACAGTATGCGAAAGGCAGCTTTGTAAATTATGATGGTCTTTATGGAACAGTTACCAATTTGGAAGATTTGCAGCACTACGACAACGGCTGGAACTACCGTTCATCAAAGTCGTACATTTTGCAGTACCGTTACCAAAAGGTATATTCACATCTCGACGAGGCCGAAAACTTGACACAAAACAGCGAACTTTTGGCTCGTTGCCAGTATATGCGTGCTGGAATTGAACTGGACGGCTCGTATGCAGGACGCTACTACCGCAATCTTGTCGGCAAGTACGCCAGCACAAAGTTTGTCGGCAACGAAAAGCATCATTGCGACAGGCTGAGCGACCACAGATAGGATTGCTATAGGAAAAACATAAGGTATATTTGTGTCAGTATGCCTGCAACTATTACAATTGGAATCATAATTTTGGCAATCCTGATTATGAATTCGTTCATTATTTGCCTATCTTCCAAGCAGTAGCAATTATGGAACGATAGCGCACGCTGCTCAGTAAGTCTTTGCAGACATTCCGAAATGTCGTTTTCGGTTATGCCATTGTTCATTTGTTTTTTCATAACTTTGGACATAAGTTCATCCTTGTCAATAAACATCTTGCAGTTGGCAGTTTCGAGTATGCATCTGTCAAGTTGCGTGTAGTTTTTCTTTTCGTTTCTCATGACTTTAATGTTTTAATTTTTCGGAATTATCCCTTTTAGTCTTGCAGCCGTCATCCCGACATAACGACATACCGTCATAACGAAATTTTTGCTACTTGCAAAATTTACACCCGCATCATTATAGTCCCTACCTTTGCGATGTAACCAAATGCAACGGACTAT
>JAGCNN010000252.1 GCA_017645925.1 Bacteroidales bacterium | reverse complement strand
TTGATTCCAACATGCGTTGGTCATTCTTGCTTAAATCACATGCTGGCCCAAATTTCACTGCAACAGTGTCCTTTTCTGTATTATACGACCGCTGATATATTAGCACGTTTCCCTCCATCTGTCGCAACAATTCTTCTTCAATTCTGTCATTGCTTACCGATACCTTATAATAATATCCTGTTGTACCAATGTAATAAGTCAACGAAAGTACAGTTGGTTTCGTTCTTGAGTCATTGTCAAGCAAGAATGGTCGATATTCTGGACGATCTGTTGGGTTTTTGGGTTTGGCGATGACAATCATACGCAGGTAATTTAATGCAGAAAACATCTTTGACTTTCCTGTGCCATTTAAACCTACACATATCAGAAGACGTAGCAGTCGTTTGCCATCAATTTCTTTATACCATTGTGGCGGCAAAACACTGCTTTTTTCTCGGTTGGAGGCCAAAAACGACAATGTTTCCTCCCGTTGATACGACTTATAGTTCTCTACCGTAAACCTTTCTATCATAATTCATCCTTTTTCACAATTGAAAACTGATGCAAAAATACTATTTTTTAAAACATCCACTAGATTTAGCGTGAAAAATTCACGGTCGACAACCTGTGCCTATATGAAAAAAGCAATAAAGTTGCTGGCAAACAACAATTTATGCCAAATAGATTAACGTCCCATTCGTATAGATGTTGAAAAACATATAATAAAATCTGTGGCAAAACTTTTGGTTTTAATAATTGTTTGTAAATTTGCCACGGAAATGGATAAGACAAAAGATTGATAACAAACAACAAAACAAAATCAATGGAATCAGTTGTCGGAAGAAACTTAAAGCTTTTGCGCGACGCTAACGGCTACAAGCAGGAAACCGTTGCGGAGTTTTTGGGCGTCAACCGCTCGGCATACGCAAATTACGAAAGCGGTAGCCGCGAAGCGCCTGTAAATGTGCTCGAAAAAGCGGCGGCATTGTTCGGATGCGAGCTCAGCCTTTTGTTCGAGGAGGAAGAAAAAGCCCTTCATGGAGCCCTTGCCTGCGCTTTCCGCGCCGACAACCTCTCGCCAGCCGACATGAAGGAAGTGGCCGACTTCAAGAACATAGTTTTGAATTACATGAAAATGGAAAGGCTGCTGGAAAAATGAAAAAGATAGATTCAGAAACCGCCGAAATGCTTGCAGCAAAGATGCGTAGCGAATATCTGCGCATATCGGGCACCGAACCGCTAAACGCAAAGACTGCCTTGCGCCAGCTGAACATAATGGCAGTTTTCAGCCCAATGTCCGACAAAATTTTCGGACTGTCGATAGTTTCGCCCGACAGAAAAAACAGGTTTATGCTCGTCAATAGCAACATAACCCGTGGCGCACAGCATTTTACCGTCGCCCACGAACTCTACCACCTGTATTTCGACGAGAATCCACAGCCACATTTCTGCAGTCAGCCTTTTACCGACCCGGCAGAGCGTTCTGCCAACATGTTCGCTTCGGCCTTGCTGATGCCCAAGGATGGCATTATTATGAATATTCCGGCAGAGGAACTGAAGAATAAGGAAGTCGGCATTGACACGGTAATCAGACTGGAACATCTCTATGGCATTTCGCACAAAACCATGGTAGTCAGGCTGAAGGAATTGCACATTATCAAGCCTGACTACGCCGACATGCTTGCCAGTCTTGTTGTCACCAGGGAAGCAGCCTTGCGCGGTTTTGGCAGCGAACTGTACCAGAGGGGCGATGGAAAAAGACTTGTAATCGGCGATTTCGGAGCAAAAGCCCGCAAGCTTTTTGAGGAGGAGCGCATTTCCGAAGGGCACTACATCGAACTGCTTAATCTTATCGGTTATGGCGAAAACCAAGGTAGTGCTGGATGCTGATGTGCTCATTCACTTTGCAAAAGGTGGTATGCTTAGTGTTTTGCCAAGCATATTGCCTGAATTTGAGCATATTATACTAAAGCCAGTTTACGATGAGATAAAAACAATCAGAAGTCAGGTTGACAACCAGGTTAACCTATTGAAAAACATTTCCTTGGAAGAATTTAACCCTACAGGTGAAATGATGAGGGAATATGCTGTGCTCGCCAGCAATTTCGGCAGAGGCGAAAGCGCCTGCATGGCATATTGCAAGTTTACGCACAATGTAATAGGCAGCAGCAACCTAAAGGACATAAAGAAATATTGCCAAAAAGAGCAGATAACCTATCTGACAACTCTCGATTTCCTGTATTATGCATATAAAAGAGGAAAAATCACCGAAGCGGAGAGCAGGCAGTTTGTCTCCGATGTAATTTCAAAAGGCAGCCATTTGCCACAATTTGACATCGCCAGATACATCCCTTCGGTCGAAATATGATTCGCTGAATATTTGGAATCAATTCCAAAAAAGTAGTAAAATTGCAAAGTTTTTGGATTGTATTCCAAAAACTTTTGTACCTTTGCGCTGAATTGTCAAACGCAAAAATATGAAACTAATACAGCGAGAGCAATATATAGAAAAACTCAAATCCCTGAGTAACAAGAAAATAATAAAGGTTATAACTGGTGTGCGGCGCTGTGGCAAGAGCACCCTTATGCAATTGTTTCAGCAGGAATTGCTCAATACAGGAGTTAACGAGGAGCAAATCATAAACATAAATTTTGAGAATTATGATTTTATTGAATTGCGCGACGCCAAAGCACTGTATCAGTACATAAATGCTCGACTTGCAGGTAGCATACAGCATTATGTTTTTCTAGACGAAATACAGCATGTCGGCAATTATGCCGATGTTGTGGATGCGTTGTTTGTAAAGGATAATGTCGATTTGTACATTACCGGATCAAACGCCTATCTGCTTTCAAGCGAAATAGCCACGCTGCTGTCGGGCAGGTATGTGGAAATAAAGCTGTTGCCCCTGTCGTTCAAGGAATATGTTGTAGCAAGCGGCAATATGCATGACCTTGAAAAAAAGTATGCAGAATACATTACTTTTTCGTCGTTTCCGTATGCCAAGGCGTTTGGTGGAGACGAACAACTGGTGAACGATTACCTTAGAGGTATATACAGCACCATAGTCCTTAAGGATGTAATGCAGCGCAATAGCATAAGCGACACTATGATGCTTGAGAATGTAATGGCTTTTCTGGCGGACAATATAGGCAACACATTGTCGGTCAAGAAAATTGCCGACACCCTGAAATCGATGGGCAGAAAAGTAGATGTTAAAACCATTGAAAAGTACTTGTCAGCGCTTTGCCAGAGTTTCATCCTGTATCCTGCAAAAAGATATAATATAAAAGGTCGCCAGCTGCTGAAAACAATGGAGAAATATTATCTGGTTGATGTGGCACTTAGGAACACGCTTCTGGGTGCAAAAAGCACAGACTGGGGACATATACTTGAAAATGTTGTTTTTTTGGAACTGCTGAGGCGTAACAACAATGTGTATATCGGCAAGACAGATGCGCTTGAGATCGACTTCATAACAGTTAATATGCAGAATGTGGCTTATTATCAGGTTGCTGCAACAGTGCGCGACCAAGCTACACTCGAAAGGGAACTGCAGCCGTTAAAGGCAGTGAAGGATAATTTCCCAAAAACAATTCTTACCTTGGATACCGACCCTGTGTCGTATCATGATGGCATTAAGCAGCAAAATGTGTTAGACTGGTTATTAGAATAATAAACTTATGAATACGCTCCACGAATCCGACATAGAGCAGATGCTCATCGACCAGCTGAAAGGCAAGGGGTACGACTATCTTTATGGTCCCGACATTGCACCCGATGGCGAAATGCCTGTGCGTGCCAGTTTCGAGGAAGTGGTGTTGCGCGAAAAGTTGGAAGCTGCCGTGAAGCGGCTCAATCCATCGTTGCCCTATTCTGTGCAAGATGAGGCGGTAAAGACGGTGCTACGTATCAGTTCGCCCGATGTGCTGGCCAACAATGAAAAGTTT
>JAGCNN010000251.1 GCA_017645925.1 Bacteroidales bacterium | reverse complement strand
TTCCGCGAGGCAGGTCATAGCATTACAATGACCGTATTTTCGGTGCTGGTAGCCATATTGTTGATAGTTACACATCGCAAGAATATTAAAAGATTGTTAAACCACGAGGAATCAAAGATAACGATTGGCAAAAAGGAGTAATTTTGCAAAAAAATTGTTATCGATGAAATCATTACTAAAACTAATGGCATGCGGACTTGCTTTCGGTCTAACAGCATGCAACTCAAATCAGAATCAAAGTATGGAAGACAAGGCTTTGAACATGGCCGAC
This sequence comes from Bacteroidales bacterium, assembly GCA_017645925.1. Lineage (GTDB taxonomy): Bacteria > Bacteroidota > Bacteroidia > Bacteroidales > ML635J-15 > Bact-19. The sequence continues at coordinate 3,342 of JAGCNN010000251.1, read as the reverse complement.
CTTGATACCACCGTATCGGCATCGGCTGATTTTTATGCTTATGCAACAGGCGGATGGCAGAAGAACAATCCATTGCCAAACGACAAGTCGCGCTACGGCTCGTTTGACATCCTCGCCGAGGAAACCGACAAGAAGGTCAATACCTTAATTCAGGACTTGGCAACTCAGCAGAACGAAGAAAATTCGGTAGAATGGAAGATTGCTACTCTGTACAACCTTGGTATGGACGAGGCAAAACTCAACGCTGATGGCATTTCTCCAATAAAGCCTATGCTTGACGAGATTGACGCTATCACCGACAAGGCTCAGATTGTTGACTTGGTAGCCAAGATGCACCATCAGGGCGTTTCTGCTTTCTTCGGCGTGTTCGGAACAAGCGACCCGGAAAACAGCGACCTTAATATTCCGTGGTACTACCAGAGTGGACTTGGTCTTGCAAACAAGGAATACTACACCGACGAGGGCGAAAGGGAAGACTTGGTTCGTCAGCAGTATGTTGAGCATGTAGGTAAGATGTTTGCTTTGATTGGCTATTCGGAAGAAGATGCTAAGGCAGCTGCAAAGAATGTATTTGACATTGAAGACCAACTTGCTAATGTTTCGATGGGAAGCGTTGAGGAGCGTGATCCGTTTAAGACAACCAACAAGATGACTATTGATGAAATGTCGGCTAAGTCACCGAACTTCGACATCGCAAAGTATTTTGAACTTCAAGGCATTACGGTAAAGGAAAACATTAATGTTTGCCAGCCTTTGTTCTTGGCAGGTGTTTCCGATATAATTGAAAAGCAGTCGCTTGACAATCTGAAGCAGTATTTGAAGTGGAATGTTGTAAATTCGTCGGCTTCATATCTGAGCGAAGACCTTAACAAGCAGAACTTCGAGTTCTACGGCAAGACTTTGTCGGGCGTTCCTGTTCAGCAGGACAGATGGAAACGCGTTGTTAGGGTTGTAAACGGCAATCTTGGCGAATGTGTTGGCGAAATCTTCGTACAGAAATATTTCCCGCCAGAGGCAAAGGAACGTATGGTAACTTTGGTTGAAAATTTGCGTTCTGCTTTCGGCGAAAGAATCAAGAACCTTGACTGGATGAGCGAAGAAACCAAGGCTAAGGCATTGGAAAAACTTTCTGCTATCACAGTAAAAATTGGTTATCCTGACAAGTGGAAAGATTATTCGAAGCTTTTGTTGAAGGAAGATTCATACTATGCTAATATCGTAAGATGCAACGAGTTCGAGTTTGACGACATGGTAAGCAAGATTGGCAAGCCAGTTGACAAGACCGAATGGTTGATGACTCCACAGACCGTTAATGCTTACTACAGCCCCAACACCAACGAAATTTGCTTCCCTGCAGGTATTCTTCAGCCGCCATTCTTCTATATGGATGCAGATGATGCTGTAAACTACGGCGCTATCGGTGTTGTTATCGGTCATGAAATGACTCACGGATTTGACGACCAAGGTCGCAACTTCGACAAGGAAGGCAACCTCGCTTGCTGGTGGACAGAAGAAGATGCTGCCAAGTTTACCGAAAGAGCAAAAGTGCTGATTGACAGGTATAATTCAATAGTTGTTATTGACACCTTGCACGCAAACGGCGAATATTCGCTCGGCGAAAACATTGCAGACTACGGAGGCTTGAAGATTTCGTTCGATGCTTTCAAGAAGGCTTCGGAAGGCAAGGAACAGCCGACAATCAACGGTTTCACTCCAGAACAGCGTTTCTATCTCTCTTATGCAAAGGTTTGGGCAAACAACATCCGCGACGAGGAAATTATCCGCCGTACAAAGGAAGATGTTCATTCGCTCGGCAAGTGGAGAGTAAACGGACAGCTCAAGGGTATCGACGATTTCCACAAGGCATTTGGAATCAAGGATGGCGATGCAATGTACATTCCCGAATCCGAATGGGCAAAGATTTGGTAGTTCATATTTAAAAGTTTTATAAGTTTATTGTTATTCAACCGTCCTGATTTTAAAATCGGGACGGTTTTTTTTGAAAAAATATCGAAATGTTTGATGAAAAGTCTGTAAAGGAATATGTATCAATGCTGAAAAAGGGAGCTTCGGAAGAAGACTTGAAGTGCACTTTTTTTGTTGGTATGATGACCGGAATCGCCAGTAGATATAATAATTCTCGTTATTATGTTTATAATGAATCACTTAATAGACTCAAAAGTTTTCTAACGTGGCAGAATATACCGCAACATGATATTGTGTTGAATGGAGATGTTTTGAGTGTGAAGTTTAGCAATATGTCTGTTGATGTAAGCGTCCGTTACTATTGGTGGTCGTATATGTTAAGGTTTACGGCGCCATGCTTGGCAAATTATTATGTTGAAGTTAAGTGTTCCGAAGAAAAGCTTTATGATTTTTTGATGGAGGCAGACGGAGTGGCTCCTAAGGTTCTGCAGAAATTTGAAATAATGAAGCAGGAAATGGAGCAGATGATGAAAAAGACGATTGCCGAGGTAATATTTGAGCGTGAGAAAAAGGAGAAGGCTCGTTCTGTAACAGTAACTTCCATCGAAACCGTTGCAAAACAGAAACTGATGCCGTCTGGAGTTGAGAAACTAAGTTTTGATCATAAGAAAATAGTGTCGCATATATTTGCTAACTTCAAGGATGGGAAGCAACAGATAGACATTGCCGTGAAGCACAACGACTTGCAAAAGGCAATTGAAACGATAGACAATGCAGTACGGGTAATTGAGTTGATACAGAAAAACGAATTTGTTGTTCGCGGAAAGTTCGGTTTTGGATATGATTCGTAATGAACAATTGACAATTAACAATGGACAATGTCCAATGGTGCGATTCAGTCCTTTTTACAGTCATGCTGAACTGCTTCCTGAGCGGAGTCGAAGGACAGCATCTGTAACCAATTGACAATTTACTGTGTTATGTGTAAACAATCCTCAAATTCCTAAAACAATTTTCAAATAAATTTTGCCATTCCGTTCCCATTCCTTATATTTGCCCTCGGTTTGGTTCGCCAAATCGTACATATTGATTAACGAAGCGTTATGCTCGTCTTGTAACTGAAAACCTGAGAAATTTTCAACAATGGCAAGAGAGTGTAAGGATTCGCGCTTTTAGCGTGGATTGATTGCAATTTCTTCCATTACAGGTAAATCTCAGGACCTTCAGTTAGAGAAGTGGTATATCAGTGCCACGCTTCTATTTTGTAAAATTGCCTGTGAGGTGCTGGTGGGCAGGGAAAATTATAGTTACAATGAAGAAAAATTTATTCTTATTGTTTGCAATCGTTTCCGTAGTGGGGATGATGGCAATTAGTGGTTGCAAGAAGACGGAAACCTACACGGTTACTTTCAATGC
>JAGCNN010000250.1 GCA_017645925.1 Bacteroidales bacterium | reverse complement strand
GGACGTTACTATCGAAGAAGTTAACGCTGCAATAAAGAAGGCTGCAGAAGGTCCAATGAAGGGTATCATCGAATACTCGGAAGAACCTCTCGTATCAATCGACATCGTTCACAACTCACATTCGTCAATTTTCGACGCTCAGTCAACTATGCTCAAGGGCCGCTTGTTGAAGACCTTGACATGGTACGACAACGAATGGGGTTATTCAAACCGCGTTGCTGAACTCATCGAAAAGTTGAAATTCTAATGAATTCTCATAGTTTAAGTTAGGGAGGACGATTGTTCTCCCTTTTTTTTACAAAAAACTTAATATTCTTACAATATATGTTATCTTTGCCTCAGAATAAGAAATGAATATGGCAAGGATATACGACTACAAGGCAATCACCAGCAACGGAAAAGAGCTTGATTTTGGTCAGTTTAGAGGCAAAGTGTTGTTGATTGTCAACACAGCAAGCAAATGCGGATTTACCCCACAATTTGCAGGGCTGGAAGAACTAAACCAAAAATACAAGGACAAAGGATTGGTTATTATAGGCTTTCCTTGCAACCAGTTTGCTCAACAGGAACCAGGAACCGATAGTGAAATCTCAAGTTTCTGTCAACTGAATTACGGTGTTACATTCCAGATTATGAAAAAAATTGATGTCAATGGCGAGAATGCGCATCCAATATTCAAATATCTGACAAACGAGGCCAGAGGTTTCCTTGGTCGTAAAATAAAATGGAATTTCACCAAGTTCCTGATTTCACGCGACGGCACAAAAATAAAACGTTATCCACCTACAAAAGCCCCAAGAAAGTTGGAAGCCGACATTGTAGCCTTGTTGTAAATAGATGGGTTAAAAAATAACAAGCAGCACCATCTCTACTCATTTCGCTAGAGGAGGATTCCTCCCCAAAAAATACCAACATATAGTGATTGCAGGCATGAACTATTAGACGTAGTTTTGCAGCGAAAAAATTTTTATAAATGAAACTGTCTGAACTGCACAATGGAGAATCTGCCGTAATCGTAAAGGTTTCGGGGCACGGTGGATTCAGGAAAAGAATCATGGAGATGGGATTTGTGCGCGGACGAAAGGTTACATCCGTCATAAATGCCCCACTCAACGACCCTATAAAATACACTATAATGGGCTACGATGTCTTGTTGCGTCGTAGCGAAGCCAACCTCATAGAGGTTCTTCCCGAAGAAGAAGCTAATGCTGTACTTACCGCCGAGGATGCAAAAGCACCAGACTTTTTTGCTTGCACCGACTGCGATAGCTGCGGTCTAACCTGCGGCGTCAAAAAACGCAATAAGACCACGCAACGCAATATCATAAACATTGCCTTTGTCGGCAACCCAAACAGCGGCAAGACGTCATTGTTCAACGCTCTTTCTGGCGGACACGAGCATGTGGGCAACTATAGTGGAGTAACTGTAGATGTAAAAACTGGACATTTCAACTACAAGGGCTACCACTTTAATATTACCGACTTGCCGGGAACATATTCGCTGTCGGCGTATTCGCCCGAAGAGATTTTTGTACGCCGCAATCTGCTTGAATCTATGCCAGATGTGATTGTAAACGTTGTGGTTGCGTCTAATCTTGAGCGAAACCTCTACCTTACAACCGAACTTATTGACCTGAGCCAGCGCGTAGTTGTTGCGCTTAACATGTACGACGAACTTGAGGCAACAGGTGCAAAGCTCGATTACCAGAACTTAGGCTCCATGATAGGAATCCCGATGGTTCCAACAGTGGCAAAAACAGGGAAGGGGTTGGACAAACTCCTTGATACCATTATTGATATGTTCGAGGGCGACAACAAGTCGGCAAGGCATGTGCACATCAACTATGGTACAATCCTTGAGCCTGAGATAACAAAACTTGCTGATATTCTTCATGAAAGCGAAGATTTTCCGCAGCAGTTTCCAGCCCGCTACTGGGCAATAAAGATGATGGAAGGCGACAAGGAGGTTGTAAACTTGCTAAAAACAAGCAAATCATACGATAAATTGGAGAAGCAGGCTGTAATCTCGTCCGAGGAAGTGAAAAAACAACTTGACATTGACGCCGAAACAGCCATCAGTGATGCTAAGTACGGATTTGTTTCCGGCGCATTGCACGAAACTTTTACCGAAGGTAACATTGATGCCAACAAGAAAACACGTCGCCTTGACAAATTGATAGTAAACAAATGGTTGGGATTTCCGCTGTTCATTCTTGTAATGTGGCTAATGTTTTCGGTAACATTTTGGCTTGGAGCATATCCTCAGGAATGGATAGCGACTGGATTTGATGCATTGGGCAGTTATCTTAATGGAATAATGCCGGATGGGGCTTGGCGTTCCATGATTGTTGACGGCATAATCGGTGGAGTGGGGGCTGTTGCAGAGTTCCTTCCCAACATTATATTGCTCTACATGTTCATATCGCTTATGGAGGATTCGGGTTACATGTCGCGAGCCGCCTTCCTTATGGACAAGATGATGCACAAGATGGGACTGCATGGCAAATCGTTCATTCCTATGGTTATGGGATTTGGTTGCAACGTTCCTGCGATTATGGCAACCCGTTCCATTGAAAGCCGTAGCAGCCGACTTATAACCATACTTGTTGTCCCGTTTATGTCGTGCAGTGCAAGACTTCCTGTATATTTGCTGCTCGCGGGCGCTTTCTTTCCTAATTATGCTGCTACAATAATGATAGGTCTCTATTTGCTTGGAATTGTGGTGGCTGTGCTTACGGCAAAGCTCTTGCGTCTTACAGCGTTCAAGCAGGATGAAACTCCGTTTGTTATGGAACTTCCGCCATATCGTTGGCCAACATTGAGAGCCACATTGAAGCATATCTGGGAAAAATGCTATCAGTACATAAAGAAAATTGGTACGGTAATACTTCTTGCATCTGTAATAATTTGGGTATTAAGTTATTTTCCGCACAAAGACATTCCTGACACAAACATCGCTCAAAACGAAACCGAAATAGATGCAAACGCCGCAGCAGCCGAACTGCAATACGAACAATCGTATCTTGGTATGATTGGAAAATTTATTGAACCGGTTATGTCGCCAATGGGCTTCGATTGGAAGATAAGTGTAGCTGTATTGTCAAGTATTCCCGCAAAGGAGATAGTGGTAAGTACACTTGGCGTGCTGTATGGAAGCGAAGAAGACAACCTTGGCGAATCGTTGCAAAAATCAGGGGACCTGAACAATGCTTCGGCCTTGGCGCTAATGGTGTTCATGCTGTTGTTTTTCCCTTGTATAGCCACTATTGGCGCGGTTGCAAGCGAAACCAAGAAGATAAAATGGGCATTGTTTTCGGTATTCTACAATACGGCAGTTGCATGGATTGCAGCCTACGCAATCTATCTGATTGCTAGTTTATTCTAACGTCACTGATTTTATAGCCATAAACGCTAATTCGGACAATGCAAAAATTGTCCGAATTATTTTTTTTCTTGGCACTAACAAAAATAATATATCTTTGCGCAGTTTTTAAAAATTGTAACAAAATGAAAAAATACTTAGCAGAAATGATTGGAACCATGGTATTGGTTCTTATGGGATGCGGAACGGCAGTTAGCCTGAGCTGCGGCACTGACACAGCATCGGTTGTTGGAACAGCATTGGCATTTGGTCTTGCTGTAATAGGCATGGCTTACGCAATTGGCAAAATTTCGGGATGCCACATCAATCCGGCAATTACTCTCGGTGTTGCTATTAGCGGCAGAATGAGCTGGAAGGATGCTATCATGTACATGATTTTCCAAGTTATTGGAGCATTCATTGGTTCGGCTATCTTGTTCTTGCTCACACAAAATGTAGAAGGTTTGGAAGGAACTGGCGCAAACGACTTGCAGTCTGGCGTTTCTATGGTAGGTGGTCTTCTTGCCGAAATCTTCTTCACCTTCATATTCGTATTTGTAGTGCTTGCTGCTACTCACGAAAAGAATGGTGCCGGCAATGCAGCAGGACTTGCAATAGGTCTTACGCTTGTACTTGTACACCTTGTTTGCATCCGCTACACAGGAACTTCGGTTAACCCCGCACGTTCTATAGCACCGGCTGTATTCCAAGGCGGAACAGCACTCAGCAACCTCTGGATTTTCATCGTAGGTCCTTTCGTTGGTGGTGCACTTGCAGCACTTTGCTACAAGATTTTCGATTGCAAGAAGTAATTTGAAAACAAAACAGAAGAAAAAATAGGGGCTGAGTTTCGTCCCTATTTTTTTTGCTCGTATCTAGCACCTATTTCGATGCCATATTGTCGAAAATCAAACAATAAAATCATCGCATTGAAATATTTTTTCTAATTTTGGCGATGTAAAATAGAATATGGTATTAACAGAAAACAAAACAACGAACAAAAAACAAATGATATAGATAACTTAAAATATTAACATTCTGAGCTTTACGCTCTTATTCTCGAAATGATAAAATCTGGTAAATTTTTCAAGTAGCGAGAGTAAACAGCGGAAAGGTTTGCGTTTTATGGCGTGAACAGTTTCGAGTTTATTAGCTACGTCGGTTTTACCAGGGCCCTTCATTTCTAATAAGACAAACGGAATGGTTCGCGCTTTTTTTATGGATACGAACGAAGGGATACATATAGGAAAACAAATCAAACAAGTTCTTGAAGAACAAGGACGAACTATAACTTGGCTTGCGAAGCAAATCGGGTGTTCGCGCGAAAATCTATATAAAGTTTTCTGTCGCAGTTGGATTCATACCGATATGCTACAGAAAATCAGCCTAGCACTCAATTACGATTTCTTCAAGGTATATACCGAATGGTATGAACGGCAAATAAATCGATGATTCTATTGGTTGTTAACTAAATTTCCAATCTATTAGGTAAAAAATCAACAGAAACAACAACAACTAGCACCACTAAAGCTATATGTGATAAGAATGGCGTTTTGTTTCTTTGTAGAGGAAAAACATTAGGATTTATGACACAGAGCGATGTTGTTGCATATAAGCATTCTTTTAGGGCTTTTGAATTTGTAAAGGTTTGTGTTTGTTGGAATCTTTCATTTCTAGAATAAACGAAATGTTTTATGGACACGACCGAAAATATACATATAGGCGAACTAATCAAGCAAGTTCTTGAGGAACAAGGACGAACTATAACTTGGTTGGCAAAGCAAATCGGATGTTCGCGCGAAAATCTCTACAAAATTTTCAGACGCAGTTGGATTCATACCGATATGCTACAGAAAATCAGCATCGCACTTGGCTACGATTTCTTCAATATATATACAGAATGGTATGACCAACAAAAAAATCAATGATTCAATTGGTTTCAGTGTGACATCACATTGTTCAGCATGTACCCTTTAGTTCACATTCGTCCATACATCTAGCACCATCGATACTACTAATGGTAAGAATGTTTTTTGTTTCCTTTGTAGTGGAAAACTTTAAGAATATGCCAAAACGATTTGTATTAATAGTAATAGCAATTGCAATCATGCTGATTGCCAATACAGTGACCGCAAATTGCCAAGTATCTAAAGCTTTGGTAAAAGTAGTTGAGAAGGGAGCAAAAGACATAAAACCGCCCAAAGTC
>JAGCNN010000249.1 GCA_017645925.1 Bacteroidales bacterium | reverse complement strand
TGTTGTTGATGACTTTGGAAATACTTCGTCAATGCTTCTTGCTGTACAGTCGGAGCAGCGTACACCACGCGAACTTGAAAGCTATGCGGAACAAATTTGCGACAGACTGAGGTCTATTCGCGAAATGGGCAACCTCAAGACTTTTGGCGTACAAAAGGAGGAAATTGCTGTTACCATCGATGCAGAAAAATTGTCGGCATACGGCATCGACCAGAAAATATTGCTTACCGAACTTGCTACACAGGGATTCCGCACAATAGGTGGAAATATTGAAGAAACTTCGGGTAATTCACAGATACACATAGCAATACCTTACGATTCAGAATATGCTATTGGCGAACAGATTGTTTATGCCGATCCAAATGGCAACTCCATTCGTCTGCGCGACATAGCCGAGATAGAACGCCGTTATGCCGAACCTACAAGCTACATTGAATACAACGGCAAGAGTTGTGTTATAATTTCAATGGAAATGTGCGCAGGAAACAACATTGTTGCTTTTGGCGAAAAGGTTGAAAACATCCTTGACGAAATGCGCTACGAGCTTCCGCCCGATGTGAACCTTCAGCGTATAACCGACCAGCCTAAAGTAGTTGACAAGTCGGTAATTTCCTTCCTGCGCGACCTTGTAGAATCAATGCTAGTCGTTATCGCTGTAATGCTTCTGCTTTTCCCGCTGCGAACCGCACTTGTGGCAGGTTCTGGTGTTCCAATATGCACTGCTATTACATTGGGACTTATGTATTTGTTTGGTATTGAGCTTAATACCGTTACACTTGCTGCTTTGATAGTTGTTCTCGGAATGATTGTGGATAATTCCATCATTGTAATTGACGGCTACACCGACTACCAGCAAAAAGGACATTCGCGGTGGTTCTCGGCATCAGTTAGCACAACTGAACTGTTTGTCCCCACCCTGCTCGCCACCATTGCAATATGCGCCATGTTCTTCCCGATGTTAGGAATCATTGATGGTCCGCTTGGCGACTTTGTGAAACTTTTCCCATGGACAATCGCGTTTGCACTGCTTATTTCCCTGCTCTACGCAGTATGGATTACTCCATATCTTTGCACAAAGTTCATCAGAAAGAAGGACGATAACGTGAACGCATTCGAGAGAGCGCAAAACAAGTTCTTCGACATACTTCAAACTTCGTTTGAAAAACTGCTTAACTTATGCTTCCGTTTCCCAAAGACAGTATTGCTGATATTCTTTTTAACCTTCGCTTTGGGTATTTTCCTGTTCACCAGAATGAACATACAGATGCTTCCAAAGGCCGACCGCGACTGCTTTGCCGTTGAAATACACCTTACCGAAGGAAGTAGCCTTACGCAGACAGCCGAAGTGGTTGACAGCCTGCAAAAAATCCTCAATGCCGATAGTCGCGTAAAGGCGGTAACATCGTTTGTAGGTTGCGCATCACCGCGATTCCATGCCACCTACGCACCGCAAATGGGAAAGAAAAGCTACGCACAGTTCATCGTCAACACCATTAGCGAAAAAGCAACCCTTGCAATCATAAAGGAATACAGCGAAAAGTACGAAAACTATTTCCCAAACGCATACGTCCGTTTCAAACAAATGGACTATCAAGCAGTTAAGAATCCTATTGAGGTTCGTTTCTGCGGCAACGACTTGCAGAAAATGGAAGCCCTTTCGGATACACTGAAAGCCTATATGAACACCTTGCCAGAAGTTACTTGGGTGCATTCCGACTACGATGAATCTACTCCAAATGTAAAAATACGCCTCAAACCCGACGAAGCTTCGCAACTTGGAATAACACAGAGCATGCTTTCGATATACCTGTCGGGCGCACTGGGAGGGCAAACGCTTACATCGGTATGGGAAGGCGACTACAAGATTCCCGTGGTGCTTTATTCGCAGGTTTCCGACACCAGCAAGATTCGGACTCTTGAAAATATGCTTGTCCCCACAGCAATGCCAAGTGTGTGGGTGCCTCTTCGTCAGGTTGCCGAAATAGAACCCGAATGGCGAAAGTCGTCGATTACACGCTACAACAGCATTCGTACCATAACCGTAGGCTGCGACCTAAAATACGGATGCAGTCAGCCTGTAAGCATGAAACAAGTTACCAAATTTGTCGACAGCAACATAAAGCCTACTATGCCCGAAGGCATAAAAGTTGAATATGGAGGACTTACAAGCGCCAACAACTCAATGATTCCGCAGATTGTTGTTTCAATTATTGCAGCCGTGCTAGTACTATTCATCTTCCTGCTCTACCATTTTGCAAAAATAGACATGGCAGTGCTTTCGATAGCATCGAGCTTGATATGCATATTCGGTGCGTTTACTGGACTTTGGATGTTCGGACTCGACTTCAGCATTACGGCAGTGTTAGGTATTGTAAGCCTCATAGGTGTCATTGTGCGAAATGCAATAATAATGTTCGAATATGCCGAATCGCTTCGCCGCGAAGGACACAAGACCGCCAAGGAAGCAGCCTACGAAGCCGGCAAGCGCCGTATGAGACCTATTTTCCTCACCTCGGCAACTACTGCACTCGGTGTAATCCCGATGATTATTGCAGCTACTTCGCTCTGGATGCCTATGGGCGTGGTTATATGTTTTGGCACAATATTCTCGCTGCCGTTGATTGTTACCGTACTTCCAGTGGCATACTGGCAAATCTACAAACGAAAAGGAGAATGAAACGACTAACCGCCATATTATCCGCATTGTTGTTCAGCATCACATTGTTGGCACAGAACGAACTCACAACATTCGAATCTGGAGAGAATGATGTTATTGCCAATACTTTGTCTCTTGACGACTGCAAACGTCTCGCCATCGAAAACAACGCCAAGATAAAGAACGCGGAACTAGACATAAAGGCGGCAGAACTTACAAAAAAAGGCGTTTTCACAAAATATTTCCCGCAGGTAAGCATCAAGGGAGGCGCGTTCAAGGCATCCGACCCGTTGCTCGACATGGACATGGGCAAAGGCAATGTAAATGTTGATTTCGGAAATCTGGCGATGAACAATGTCTTCACAACACTCTACAATGTTTATGGTCCATACATTGATGCCAATGCGAATATAAAAGGGCTTGACGATGGCATTGTTGGCGGAGTAATGGCTGTGCAACCGGTTTTTGTCGGTGGACGAATTGTAAACGGCAACAAATTGGCTGGACTCGGCGTTGAGGCAGCAAAACTACAGACCGAAATCGCACGCGATGAAACCGACCTAAAAACCGTGGAACTTTACTGGACAATCATTTCGTTGCAGGAAAAGAAGAAGATTATCGCATCTGTCAACCAACTTCTTGATACGCTTTACCGCGATGCATCTGGCGCTGTAAATGCAGGCGTAATCCACAAGAACGATATGCTGAAAGTAACCTTGAAGCAGTCGGAAATGAAGTCGAACGAAATGAAACTGAACAATGGAATCCGTCTTGCAAAATCGGCTCTGTGCCAGCATATTGGCATTCCATACGATGAAAACTTGGTGCTTTCCGACAGCATAAGCGAAATTCCGAATCCAAACATCTACCATGTTAACCATACAGAAGCAGTCAAAGGTCGTATAGAGTACCAACTTCTCGACCTTAGCACCGATGCAGAGCGACTGAAAAAGAAATTGATAGTTGGCGAGGCATTGCCACAAATTGCAGTTGGTGCAGGTTATACTTGCAATACCCTCATGGACAAGTTCAAGACCAACGGACTGGTTTTCGCAACACTGTCGATTCCAAGTTCCGACTGGTGGGAAAAGTCGTACGAAATAAAGAAGCAGGAACTCAACTGCACCAAAGCCGAAAACCAACGCCGTGACCTTGACGAGCAGATGCTACTGCAAATGCAGATGGCTTGGAACGACCTCAGCGAAGCATATTCGCAAGTGCTCCTATCTCAGCAGACAGCCGAAACCGCTACAGAAAACCTGAACCTCAGCACCGACAACTACAACGCCGGTATGATAAGCATGTCGGAAGTGCTTGAGGCACAAGCCTTACTGCAACAAGCTCACAGCCAGCTTGCAGATGATATGGTGGACTACATTATAAAACTGACGAAATACAAGCAGTTGACGAGACAGTAAACGTAGAACTTCATTGTTGCAAAGATTTGCCTCACAACGGAGCTACACAACATAAAACCATGAAAAAACTCCATTTTCTCCTTATTTCTACAATCAAAAAAAATATCTAATTTTGCAACCTAAAAACAAAAAGGTTATGCCCGACAATTTCAGATACAATCAAAGAGGTGTTTCGGCATCGAAGGAGGATGTACACAATGCAATAAAGAACATTGACAAGGGCTTGTATCCCAAGTCGTTCTGCAAGATTATACCCGATATTCTCTGCGGCGATGACGAATACTGCAATATAATGCATGCCGACGGTGCAGGAACAAAGTCGTCGCTCGCCTACATGTACTGGCGCGAAACTGGCGACCTTTCGGTATGGAAAGGCATTGCAATTGATGCCATAGTGATGAACACCGACGACCTGCTATGCGTAGGCGCAACCGACAACATTCTGCTGTCGTCAACCATCGGTCGCAATAAGAGGCTTATCCCGGGCGAAGTAATCTCGGAAATAATAAACGGCACTCAGGAATTCTGCGACACAATGCGCCAGTTCGGTGTAAACATTGTGCTTACGGGTGGTGAAACTGCCGATGTAGGCGACCTTGTAAGGACGGTAATCGTCGATTCGACCGTAACCTGCCGAATGAAACGCAGCGACTTGATAACCAACGAAAAAATTGGCGATGGCGATGTTATCGTGGGACTTGCATCGTACGGACAGGCAAAGTACGAAACCTTCTACAACGGCGGTATGGGCAGCAACGGACTAACCTCGGCACGCCACGATGTTTTTGCAAAGTACCTTGCCGAAAAGTACCCCGAAAGTTACGACAACGGCATACCGCAGGAGCTTGTATATTCGGGCAAATGCAAGCTTACCGACAAATTGGAATCACCGTACAGCGATGCTGGAAAGTTGGTACTGTCACCCACACGAACCTACGCACCGGTAATCCGTGAAATACTGAAGCAGTACAGGTCGCAAATCAACGGCATTATACACTGCAGCGGTGGTGCACAGACAAAAATCCTCAACTTCGTTGACAATCTGCACGTTGTAAAGGACAATATGTTCGAAACTCCATTGCTGTTCAAGCTGATACAGGAACAGAGTGGTACCGACTGGCGCGAAATGTACAAGGTATTCAACATGGGACACCGCATGGAACTATATGTACCCGAAAGCATTGCCGAAGGAATAATCTCGATAAGCAAGGGCTTGGGCGTTGATGCAAAGATTATCGGCCACTGCGAGAAATATGAAGGCAAGAAACTGACAATCAAATCGGAGAAAGGAGAATTTACTTATTAATAAATATTAAACGGACGATGCATGCATCGTCGCAGACTCAGAAACTTTTGAACTTTGAATTTTTGAACATTGAACTTTGAACATTGAACTTTAGCTTATGGCAAACAACTTAATATTAGAAAAACTTAAAGGCGTAAAGGCGCGTTTCATCGAAGTAGGCAAAATGCTTACCGACCAGTCGATAATGTCCGACATGGACAAATACGTAAAGTTGAACAAGGAATACAAGGACTTGGAACCTATAATCGAGGCATACGATGAATACACCAACATGATTTCCAACATTGACAATGCCAAGTCAATCCTTTCTACCGAGAAGGACGAGGAAATGCGCGAAATGGCAAAGATGGAAATCGACGAGCTTACCGCCAAGATTGACCCGATGGAAGAAAAGATAAAGCTGTTGCTTATCCCGAAAGACCCAGAGGACGAAAAGAACGCTATCGTGGAAATCCGTGGCGGCGCAGGTGGCGACGAGGCAAGCCTTTTTGCAGGCGAGCTTATGCGCATGTACATGAAATACTGCGAAACCAAGGGCTGGAAAACCGAAATTACACGCGCAACCGAAGGCACTGTCGGAGGTTACAAGGAAGTCGTTTTCACTGTTACGGGACACGGCGTTTATGGTATCTTGAAGTACGAATCGGGCGTTCACCGCGTACAGCGCGTTCCGCAGACCGAAACACAAGGTCGCGTTCACACCTCAGCAGCATCGGTGGCCGTATTGCCCGAAGCCGACGAAGTTGACATCAAGATAAACCCAGCCGACATCAAGCGCGATGAATTCTGCTCGTCGGGACCTGGCGGACAGTCGGTTAACACAACCTACTCGGCAATCCGCCTTACCCACATTCCAACGGGAATCGTGGTTACCTGCCAGGATGAAAAATCAAAGCTGAAGAACATCGAGTCGGCAATGAAGGAACTTCGCACCCGTCTGTACAACCTCGAATACCAGAAGTATCTTGACGAGATTTCGAAGAAGCGCAAGACTATGGTTTCCACAGGCGACCGTTCGGCAAAAATACGTACCTACAACTTCCCGCAGGGACGAGTTACCGACCACCGCATCAACTACACGATGTACAATTTGCAGAATTTTATGCTCGGTGATATTCAAGAACTTATCGACCAACTGATTATGGCCGAAAATGCTGAGAGGTTGAAGGAAGCGAACGACTAAACCAATAGTCAAAGCAGGCAGAAGTTCTCTTAGTATATAACGAGGTTATTTTTAGTACCATGTTGATTTTAAATCACAAAGGCACAAAAATAATCTCGTTCTTCAATTTTATCTGCCACATTAATACAAATCCGAAGGCTTTGCGCTACCGAATTTCAGACGTTCAATGGTGGGGTCGTTAATGAAATCGTCACGTTTGATTTTTGCACCGCGAACTATATAATTGTCAATGAACCACATAGTCTTGTCAAAGTCATATAACATACGCACTGCAACTTCGTGTCCTAAATCTTCGTAACGAACAATATAGTAAGGATAACCATATTTCTCAAAGCGCGGAGCAATCTTGCTGCTTCCGATGAATCCTATGTTGAATAGTTTTATCTGCTTGTAGGTTACAAGCCTGTCTGCTGTTCCATGAAGCATCATAGTAGGTGCTGGAGCTTGCTTACGATATTTTACCTTGCCATTCTTCGAATAGATTGCCCCTGCAAACGACATTACACCTGCATAATGAAATCCTTCGGGCAAAATCTGACCAATCTTAGTCCTATTGCACAATTCGTAGTCGGCCTGAAGCACCGTTATTGCACCGGCACTCGAACCCGAGGTTATCAGTTTGCGGCTATCTATCTGCAATTCCTTTTCATGGTCAATGAGATACTTGGTGGCGGTAATCAAATCTTCGGCAGCCATTGCTATTGCGTCTTCAAGCGGCTTGCGGTTTACGGGACTTATGCCTTTTACACCCTTCAAGCCCAGCCTGTAGTCGATTGCCACCACGTTGAAGTTGTTTTCAACCAACTTGGCATAGTACGGCATATAGTACTCCTCGTTACGGCTTCCGCTTATGAATCCACCTCCAAATACAAAGATAACCGTATAGTTCTCAGCCGAGTTTGCCGACTTGTAAAAATCAAGATACAGCGAACTGTCGCGCTTTACATATTCGTATGTTGCGGTAGGTTTTATCTGCGAATTTGCGCTTGTCGCAATAAACACAGCAAATAATAACAAAATCAATGCTTTTACCTTCATCTTACTATGGTATAAATACGTTTTCTATATGTTCAACCTTATATTCATTGCCTTCGACAAAAATCACCGCCGCATCAAAACGGACTTCGCCATCAAAACCAACAGCTTGCACGTATGCTTCCGAGGCTTCAATCAAGAATTTCATCTTGTTCTGGGTTATCAATTCCGATGCTCCGCCAAACCTTTCCGAACTGCGGGTTTTTACCTCCACAATTGCCAGAACTCCATCTTTAAGCGCAATTATATCAATTTCCTTGTGATTGTGCCGCCATTGGCGTTCAAGAATTTCGTAGCCTTCATCAGCGAGCCGCTTTGCAGCAATGTTTTCGCCAAGTTGTCCGAGTTCGTTGTGTGCGGCCACTATGCTTCCGATTTGTCTTGTGTTACAGGTTCGGCTGGAACCTCGTTCTCTTTCTTGACATAAAACAAGTCTATCGCAACAATCATCGCAGCAAAACCCCAGAACGGAACTGCTATCTTGTCAATGTCGAGGAAGTTGTTGAGCGCACCATGTATAAAATAGGTAACTAGTCCACAAAGAGCCGATGCCACAATCAGTTTCAGCTTCTTGTCCTTCAACTTGTGATAGGTACGCGTACCTGTCAGGTAAATTACTATGCAGACAAGTATATAGTTCAACATTCCCAATAGACCAGACTCGGCAAGCGAACCCAGATATTCGCTGTGGGCATTTCCTCCGTCACCTGCATTTGTACTGATGATTGTCTTTTCGTCAGAATGCTGGAAAGGTGCGTACTGGAATTGATAAGTACCAGGTCCCCAACCGAAAACAGGCTTTTCCTTGAACATTCGTACCGCGCAGTTCCAACGGTTGATTCTTTCAAGGTTGGAAGCATCGGATGTAATGTTGCTTATTGACTTTATGTGCTTCGAGAAATCGGTTGACGACTCCACCTTGTTGCCTTCCATCTTCATTAAAATCTTATCCTGCATCAGCACAAAACCACCAATACCGACAAGAATCAACGCGAAAACAATCTTGTTGCTTATCCTAAGTTTAAGGATAAAGTACATAGCCAATGCGCCTACAAGGCTTATCCATGCAGCACGGGTATAGGAAAATATAAGTCCTACAACAAATATTACCGTCAACACCAAAGCACAAATCCTCCATTTAGGCTTTATTTCTTTGCACAATACAAAACCTATCAGGAAAGGAAGGAACATCGCTATTGCAGCACCATACGAGGTGTGGTCGTTGAAGAACGGACACATAATGCCGTTGCCAATGTGCTGGTCGAAGTTATATGCCGAATGTTTTATCAAAGTAAATATGATAAGAGCTGCAAAAGGAATTATGTACAGGAAGAAAAACCTGTATATGTTCTTTTCGTTCTTGAACAACAGTATTCCGAAGAAGAAGAACGGCACTATGAACCAGAGCGAAGCAACCCAGCATTTAAGCGAAACCAGCGGTATTGTGCTTGTGCATACTGTAACAAGATGCCAAAGCAGGTAAATTATAGTCATTACCGACAGCGGATGCTTCAAAATATTGCGGTCGTAATTGCGTTCGAGCAGTATCTTTAGAACAAATATAAACAATATGCCAACGAAAAGAGGTTCAGTCGGTATGTCTATATTGAATCCAAGGTCGGGATAATACTCCTTGAGTGGAATGGAAAAAGGTATGCACAGCACCGAAAACAGCAAGGCCCTGTCGAGAGCGAAGAACAACGCAGCAATCACTATCAGCAGAAGCGGCAACAAGTTCAACACATAAGTCTGGAACTTTGCAATGAAGAAACAATCAAGTGCGATGAACAGCACCGCGATTGCGTAGAATAATATTATTTTGGCTTTGCGTGTCAACTTATTCTTCCTTTGGCTTTCTGCAACCTTCAATTATTGCAATGGCAACTATCCCAATCAGGCATCCGCCAAGAGCCGAGAACAAAGCAATAAGCCAGCGTACAGGGTAGAATTTCTTGTCGGCAGGATACGGCTTTGAGATAACATGCGAGAATGTCTGCTCCTTTTTCATGTCGCGACGTGCATCTTCGCAAATTTTCAAATCCTTGTTGTAACGCTGTATTGTGCTGTTAAGAAGTGAATCGGTCTTTCTGTATTCGGCTCCATGCTCCTGCCAGTTCTTGAGAACAGTGCTTGCATCTCCACCGCTGCGACCTTGTGCAACAGCTTCGCTGTATGCCCTCGTCTGCGACTTTTCATCAATCATACCATATTCGGTTCCATACATCTTTATCACATCCGAAAGACTATCAATTACATGTGCTTTTTCTTTAGCAGCAGCCGAATATATATCAAACAATTCCGCCGACTTTTCTGCATTCATTTTCAAGACCAGATTGTCATAGTTTTCAATAATAGAGTTGGCAATGTCGGCTGCAATCTGCGGGTCCTCATCGCACACCGTTATTTTTACAGCATCGTTTGGCGTCTTTTCTATTATTACATTGTCCTCGTAGTACGTCATCATCTTTGCCAACGAACCCTTTGCAGCAGTATCAATCGCATAATGGTTGTACAGGTCGTACTTTTCGATTATATGGAATTTTATGTCATCCGACTCAAGCATTTCTAGCATCTGTTCAGATTCCGATTCGTCCGAATGACATATTATGTTTGCCGGATACAAAGTTGCCGATGACTTGAATTTCGGATGAATGAAATAAGGACATGAAAATACATAACCTAATATAGCTGCGACAACTGTTATTATCAATAAGTGCCATTTCCATTTCGCTATCATGCTGAAAATGCTTTTTGTCTTAAAGTAACTCTCCATGGTTTCGTAATTTGGTAGTCTTATTAAAAAAATCTCTTTATGCCCTGTATGTTGTTTTTCTCCTTTAGAGTAGGACTTTACGTCAATTATTTTTTTTTTAAAGGTTCGATTATCGCCAAAACTATCAATGCCAGCACAAATGCAGAGAGAACGCTTGACAAAACTATAAGCCAACGTATTGGATATGTCTTCTTTTCGGCTTTTTCGGCCTTGTTGACAATGAAGGCATTCGGCAAATCCTGTTCAAGTTCAATCTTGGCTTCGCGGTACTTGTTTTTACGCAAGGTGAGTGTCTGAACTTCCTCGGTAAGACGTTCCTTGAGTGTGGAATGTGCACTGCCATATTTTGCAAGCGTGTCAAGTTTTGCGCCTATCTCATTGATGTTGCGAGTATTTCCTGTGGCAAGTGCAATGGCATACTGCTCGCTGTACATTTCGGTCTGCGACCTTACGTCAATTACGCCAAGCATACTTAACTGCCCAAGCGAGTCCTTTATATTCTTTACAGTTGCTTCCTGTTCAAGGTATTCCCTTTCTACAATTTTCAGTGCCTTGTATGCTCTTTCCTTTTGCATTCTTGCATACACAGTGTCAAGGAGGTAAGAAATGTCGTTGGCTATCAAGGCTGCCGTATCAGGACTTTCGTCAAGAACCTCAATTTTTACCGACGTGTATTCTGTACGCGAAATCTTCACGTTGTCGTTATATTTTTCGTAAAGCTTCGTGTAGAGATATTTTGTGTCGGGTTTTAGCCTATAGTGCTCAATGAGGTTGTATTTTTCAATGATACGGTTTCGGATGTCGGTTGACTGAAGCATCTGCATTAACTGCTCAACTTCCTCGTTTTCACCAAACTGCATCAAACCTTTCTGCGTAGTTCCATCGGCGCTCAGTGCTTGCGACACCGATGTGGAAGTAGCAGGATACAACACTACGGTTGACTTATACCGTTCTGGTATGCAAAAACTTACAATTACAGAAACAACAAAAGCTATACAACACACCACAAGCAGATGTTTCCACTTCCTACAGATAAGAAGCAGAACATCTGATGCGTTGAATGTGCTTTTGTTGCTGGTCTCGTCCATTTTCAAATTACCAAAAGACTATTTTGCTCTTTCAGAATATTCTTTTGTACGAGTATCAACTTTGATTTTTTCACCAATTTCGATGAACAACGGAACCATAACCTGAGCTCCTGTATCGATTGTTGCAGGCTTAAGTGCATTGGTTGTAGTATCACCCTTGAGACCTGGCTCAGTGTAAGTAACTGTTGCTTCGATGAATGGTGGAAGTTCGCATGAAAGAGGAGTTTCTGTTTCTGCATGAACAACTACTTCTACGTCCTGACCTTCCTTGAGGAATTCAACACCGTCGATTACATCTTCGGGAATTGCTATCTGCTCGAAAGTTTCCATGTGCATGAAGTTGTAGCCCATGTCATCTTTGTAAACAAACTGGTAAGGACGACGCTCAATTCTTACAGGATTTATTGATGCACCTGAATTGAAAGTCTTGTCGATGGTTCTGCCGTTCTCGAGGCTCTTGAGCTTTGTACGGACGAATGCACCGCCTTTGCCTGGTTTTACATGCTGAAAATCAACCACTAGGTATAGCTTTCCTTCAAGTTCCATTGCTAAACCTTTTCTAATGTCTGCTGTTGTTGCCATATATACTTTTTCTTAAATTAGGGCGCAAAGATAATCACTTTTATTTTTTTGTAAGCATACCTTACGCATTTATTGATTATTTTTATTCATCACCCTAACAAACGGCAGAACTGCTTTTTTATTGCCAACATGTATAAAATAGCAATTATAATCCTAGTTGTAAGCTAAAATATGGGATGACTCCAAATGGAAATACGCAGTATAACAATCTGATTTTAAACCTAATTTACTTGTCTATTTATAAAGTTTATACATTCCCGTTATCTGCCGTTTTATCTCCTTGCGGAAACTTTCCGGTGCAAGCACTTCAACCATATCCTCCATCGAAAGCAATTCCATCAGGAAATCAAAAGACGGCACCATGTAGTACGAGAAAATAGAGTAATCTTCCTTTGTTTCGGTTTCCTTCTGCGACGAATGCAATGGCAAGGTACGTATATGACCACGTTGCTCGTCAATTACCTTTATTTTAATGAACTGTGGTTTTTCGCCACCGCCAACTATTCCGAACAAAGGTGCAAAATACTCGTTTGCATTGAAATCTGCTGGCAGCTTGAAGCGTTTTGGTGTAGTAATGATTGACATTATACGGTCGAAGGCGTAAATTTTCAACTTATGGTCGTAAGAATTCTTGCCAAGCACATACCACCTCTGGCGAAAGCATTTTATGCAATATGGCTGCAACTTGAAAGTAAGCGGTTCGTCATCAAGGAATCTCTGGTAGGTAACCTCCAGTTCCGAACCCGACCGCATGGCATCTACCACCGTCTTTACATACTGCTGACCGCCCGGCACCTCATCAAACAGGATTCTATGACGCATGTCGGAACATTCAAGCAACAAGTTGTTTACCGACAGCGAACTGAGCAGCCAGTTGCGGAAACCATCAAAGTTAAGTTCATCGTCGGCAATGTAGTAGCCACGAGCCTTGTCGTATTTTATTTCAATGCCGAAAATTTCAAAGATAGCATCCTTGTGGTTGAAGAAAGTGCGCTGAGCCAGTTTTTCACCACTTTCGTTCACTGCGCTTCTGTTCCATTCTCGCTGCAAATCAGCAAACTGAATATATTTGTAACGCTGTATAGTGTCAATCAGCCACACATACCTATTGAAAAAATTTCTTGCCATAACGTTTCTCCTTTAAAATCTGTCGCAAAGATAAACTGCCACATTGCCAAAAACAAGCAATGAAGAGAATATTTTGTGGTGCTAACAGTTTGTATGCAGCATAGCCTCTGCGTATAATTTTATCCTTGCTGAAAGTTTTCGCAACCCATCGGTAAATTTGCTGTAATCAGGTTCATTATTAAGCCCTTCTCTGTCCGCATCATAATAGACATCCGCAAATTTGTCCTTATCATATTGAAACCTCATTGAATAGTCTGACAACATGATATGTATTGCCCTGCTTTTCCTGCACTTGCAAAGCTCCTTGTCAATAGGTTGCATAACATTGAATTTGTTTTTGTCATCTCCGTAAATGTCTATCTTATGGAATTCTTTCTCCCTACGTTTGATTAAATCATTTTCCTCTTTGCTTACCGGAGTATTATCTGCTGGTGCGGCATCTATAAAATCGGCATATATGTCAATCCTATGTGACAAATCTTGAAGATATTCAATAAGTTCATCGTATATTGAAGCATACATTATATCTTCTTTTTCTCCGTTAACTTCCCGGTCAATCAACTGCTTTGTTTCATTAAGAAGCAGCGCCTTCAGTATGCCCTTGTTGTTTTCGTCAATAGCTCTCTGAGCACTCTTTTGCAATAGCTTACGCAAGATTTGGTTGATAAGAATAATTTCTCCTTCCTTGCTTTCGTACAATGCGGACAAAACTTCCGCTTTCGAGTTGAAAATTTCCATGACAATATATAGGTTCTTAAAATCCATTGCAAAGATAAACCGCTACATTGCCAAAAACAAGCAATGAAGAGAAAAAATAGCATTATTTTTATTAGTGTCCGCTAAAGTCCCCAGCTCGTCATCCGTAAAACAAAGCGAACCGACTAAGGAACGTGTCGTGTGAGCCTGTTTGTACGGAATCTGTTTAGTAATAATCCGTTAGCAGATTCCGGACAGCAGTCTTCACAACGCTCCCCGTTCCGTATCGCGTGTTACGACTAGCTTTCGGAATGACAAGCCCCTTTATTTGTATTTCTACCTAAACACTTGG
>JAGCNN010000248.1 GCA_017645925.1 Bacteroidales bacterium | reverse complement strand
AGTACATTCTAAAAACATTGGGGAATCTTTAGAGATGTTGCGCGCAACATCTCTACAAACAAAACAACATCATTATTGCAGAAAAAATGTTGTCTTGGTTGTCCTTGTTGTCTTTGATGAAAAAGAAGGTTATACGGACGCAAAATTTTGCGTCTCAACAAACTAATCCATCACAAACAATTCATAGCTCCGCAAAATCAAATTTCAAAAGAAGACAACATTGACAACTATGGACAACATTGAACATTGGGGAATCTGTAGAGATGTTGCGCGCAACATCTCTACAAATAAAACAACATCATTCCTGAAATAAAAATGTTGTCTTGGTTGTCCTTGTTGTCTTTTATTTCACGTCCTACGTTTGCAGATTTTTTTTGCAGGCAATAATGGATTTATATCAATTCCTTCAATTCCTTCAGAACCTGCTGCTTGCCGGGTTCGCCGTTGCGTTTGGCAGTTTCAGTGAAATAGTGATGATTTGTTATGAACTCATACTGCATTTTGTTCCATTGCTCTATCGAATCAATCATACCACGTTCAAACAGCTCGCGGAACAGGTTCTGCGAAATTGGTATGAAGTCGGGACGTCCAAGGTAATCAAGGTCGGCATCACACATAATTTCTTCAAGCAGGTTGTGCGGATTCTGCGGCACCCTTGTAGCAAGTATTATCTCCTTAACCTTATCCACCTGCTCACGCGAGAAATTGTACTTAGCCATAGCATGATGCGCCAGTCTCGCACCAATTTCCTCGTTGTTCTTGTATGACGCCATGAAACCGCTATCATGATACAAGGCAGCGCAGCGCAGCAACAGCAAATCTTCCTCCGACACCTTTTCCTTTATGCCAATGTCGGTAACCTTGTATATAGCATCTGTTGTATGCTTGATATTGTGGTAGTACAGATTTTTGGGCAAATCGCGCTGCATCTGCTCAAAAAGTTCTTCCTGCATAATCGAAAAATTCAGTGCTAGCTTACGCACATTGAAAAGATGGTTTGGAGTAATGCCATCGCCATTTTCGGACAAATTTTCCAGAATGCCTGTTGCAAAATACATCTCCATTTCGCCACGATTCTTAACATCCATCATACCACGGTTCTCGCAGACAAAAAACTCCTTTGCATAACGATAGGTTGCTTCCGAAATATTAACCTTACCCACTTCGCCATGCGACTCCATACGGCTTGCAATGTTAACCGTATCGCCCCAGATGTCGTATTCAATCTTTTGCGCTCCTACCACACCTGCCACAACCGGACCTGTATGTATTCCAACGCGCATTTTCATCTTCAAATCGTGATTCCTGTTCAACTCCTCAAGAGCCTTCTGCATTTCCAAACCAGCAAGCACAACCTCCACCGGATTGGTAGCATCATGGTTCGGCATTCCGCCGGCACACATATACGCATCCCCTATTGTCTTGATTTTCTCAATGTTATACTTTGAAATGATATTATCAAAAGATACAAACAGTTCGTTGAGGTACTTGATTAGTTCTTCGGGATTTGTCTCGGCTGCAATTTTGGTAAAACCCTGAATATCAGAAAATAGAACTGTTACCATATCATACTTCTGCGAAGTTGCATTACCAGTCTTCTGCAATTCGTCAACAGTAGTCTGTGGCAAAAGTTTCTTCACCAAGCGCTCGGTTTGCTCCTTTTGCAAAACAAGCTCATTTGTACGAGACTCAACAAGTTTTTCAAGTCGAAGTTTTTCTTTAGCATGCAGAATGTTGCGCCAAGCTACAACTAAGATAACCACAACTATAAAGCTCAGAAAATAAAGTATATATGCAAGTATGGAACGATAATAAGGCGGCGTTACCTCAAAATTAAATTCAGCAATGTTACTCGTCTGCCCATAACCATTTCGCGAACGCACCATAAACTTGTATTCGCCTTCGGAAAGACTGATATACTCCTTGTACGAATCGGTTGTCCATTCCGACCAATCGTCATCCAGACCTTCAAGTTTAAACTGGTATTCGGTATCGCCAAAAGTATTGTAAGCCAAGCCAGCTACCTCGAATCTTATTTTCCTATCAAGATACCGTATTAAGTGAACAAGTCCCGCTTCCTGCTTATAGTCAGAATCAAAGGTATAAATTATGGAATCGTTTGCCACCACTGCCCTCCTTATCATGCACACGAAAGCACTATCTGCATTATGGTTCAAATTTTTGTTACGCTGGTACTTGACAAGCGCATCGGAAGTTCCAAACCACACGACACTGTCGTTTTCGGGATAAATTGACTCAACAACCGACTCTACCAACTGCCCGAAAGCAGAAGTCTCACGGACAAAACCATCTTGCTGGTCGAACCTGATAAGTCCCATTTCGCGCTCGTAAACATCGGAATAGGAGCAATTGTACCATAAATTTCCTTCCGAATTTTCACGGATAATACCATATACGGCAGAACAACCAGCACTACCGCAGAAACATGAGGAATCCTTTACAAACCGATTATTTACAAACCTGTACATTCCTAACGAAGTTGAAAATATAGGTCCAAGCTTCTGCGTGGAATATACATCCACCCAGTCGAAATCAGGAGGAAGCCCGTCTGAAGCACCATAGCCAGATACCATTGTTTCCAAATCAACAGAATCGCCCATTTCAAACCTGTAGAGCCCATCACGGTCGGTTCCGAGCCAAACACTTCCGCTGTTGCCTACGGCAATTGTACGAACGGTATGCCTCATATTTCTCAACATCCCAACCCTTTCGACCTTGCCTGCATCATCAATTTTTGCAATGGTAACACCATAATGACCGCCAATAAGCAAAACTTCTTCATCGCCGACAGTAATTGGTTTCATAGTAATAAACGAACCTTCAAGGACCTTTTCGACAGACATATCGCCAACAGAAAAAAGTCCATCCGATGTTACTGCATACAGGTTGCCGCGATAATTACATAGTTGCCAGCAATTGTCGAATATGCCTCTAATTGCACGGAACCCATACATAGCAGCCCCCCTTATTTCCCAACGGTGATACTGATACAATCCGAGAGTTGTTCCAACATAAAACCTTCCATCGTATCGCATAACCGAAAGTACAGCGCCCCTTATTCCATTGGATACATTGAAGAAGGAAAGTTCCGAGTTTGTTTCCAAAAGGCATATACCATTTTCGGTTGCAAGCCAAACCTTGTTCTGGTCATCTACATAAAGGTCATTTATCGTATTGTCTTTCAGTCCATTGGAAGTTGTTATCATAAATTTGAAAATTCCATTTCTATCAAACGAGACAACACCTCCAGAAGCCGTTCCTACCACAAATGAGCCATCGGACAGACAACCCATCCGCGAATAATCGTTCTTTTTTATGTATAGGTCAAGCTCTGTATTGAAAAGTTTCAGTCCATCGGTTTCGGAATAGGAAAAAAAGCAGGAACGCTGCTCGTCACGCACTACAACAAGCCCTTCGCGTGTACGTACCATATCGGCAACCTCAATGGAATCAAGAGCCATACAAAGAGCATCCGATTCAAATTTTCCATGATTGAGACGTTTAAGAGGAGCAAACTTACGCTGTACGTATGCCGTTGAATCCAAACAGAAAAGGCGGAACAAACCACCATCAATGACCTTGCGGAAAGTAGAATCGGCATACATGAACAGCTTGTCGCCAGAAGCAAAATACACAGCATCGCCACATGCCACAACCTTAACAATCTGACCGAAAGGGCAATCAAGATTATTGGAAAACTCCTCCACCCCAATGTGCCCGTTCTTATATATTACCCTGCCCACGGAATTGTAGCAGCCGTAATATATTGTATTGTCGCTACCGACAGCCATCTTGGGACGACCTGGCACCTTAACTATAGACCAGTGCTCGCCATCATATTCCATAATGCCGTTGGTATTACCAAAATACATAAGCGAGTTCTTGTCCTGCACAACACAGAAATTCTGGCTCTCCTGACGATAGTCGGCAGGACTGAAATTTCTAATCTGCGGTACGCCGCACTCTTCGGACTGCGAAAACGCAGATGCGACAAACAAAACAAAAGTCAAAAAAAGTATAAATGTCCTTTTCATATTCATATTAATAACGGCTTGGCAGTTCAACATAGAAGCAAGAACCCTTTCCTTCCTCCGATTCAACCTTGACTGTACCCTGCAACATATCAACGTACGACTTTACAATTGCAAGTCCAAGACCTGAACCCTTGGTCGCAAGTTCCACATTCTTAGTCTGGTAAAAACGGTCAAATATATTGTTAATGTCAGACTTTGCAATACCCACACCTGTATCGCGCACTGTGATGCACACCTTGCCTCCATCGGTATTGTAGTCTATTTCAACTGTTCCATTCTTGGTAAACTTTATGGCATTTACGGTTAGATTGGTAATTATCTGCCTAAGTTTCACACTGTCGGATATTATGAGAACCTCCTCACGACTCTTGGCAAGGTTTGTCAGCTTGACATTGTTTTCGGACACCATGCGGTTGGCAAGCATAGCAGAACAAACATCTCCGATAATTTTCTTCACGCTGACAATCTCAGTATTCAATTTCACAATCCCAGCTTCAAGCTTTGACATTTCAATTATATCAGAAAGCACATTCAGCAGCTGGTACGACGAATCAAGTATGATTTTCAGATATTCGCGCTTATCGGAATCTTCCTCGCTTTCAAGCAGCAGGTCGGCAAAACCTATCACTCCATTCATAGGTGTCCGCAATTCGTGGGAAAGATTGCCAAGGAAAGCTGCCTGTAACTTTTCATTCTCCTCCGACTTCTTCAACGCAACTTTCAATTCCTTGAAAATCCTTTCGCGCTCGGTAACATCGGTAACAACCATAAGGACATTACCATCGATGGGCATGAAACGGGCTTCGACAATATATTGCAGACCGCCTACGGTTACTTCATTGGTAAGCACCTCGTTTCCATTTCCAGCAAATGCCCTTGCAACGCCCTGCCTTATTAATATGTCAAGTTCCTTGCGCGATATATATTTAATGAAAATGTCTATAAATTCGTTTTCGTTCTTAAAATACTCAAAGAATGGAGAACTTTCACCTACAAATATCTCCACAAGCTCAACATTCTGGGTAAAAACAACGGTAATATCCTTGGACATTTTAAGGAAATGTGACTTATGTATATCCATCTTTTGAACCTGCCTACGATATTCAAGCATTTGGTTTTCGTATATTTTCCTCGATGTAATATCAAGTATAACAGCCTGATACATATCTTCAGAAATAACACTTGAATACATCTCCACAATCTTTATGGTGCCATCGCCGCAGCTCAATTCCCTCTCTGCACTGATTATCTCACCGGCATCCACGCTAGTATAGTCCAAAGGTTTGCTGCTTATACTTCCAGAAGTAAACAGCGCCGAGATGTTCTTGCCTAAAATTTCGTTTGAAGGCATCTTTATCATTTCACAGAAACGGTCACTTACGTCTATGATGTCACCATTCTTGTCGCCTATAAGCACACCGCAAGGCGACTGCTCTACAATTGACTTATAACGCGAAACGGCATCACGCAGCAAGGTATGATTTGCCTTACGCGGCGGAATTTCCGAAAAATAGCACAATGTGCTGTCCTTGTCGATGTCGTACATGTGAACTTCAAGCAAAGTACGCCTTTTCTCCGAATTCACTTCATACTCGAATGCTTCCTCTCTCCTGCCCGCCTGCGTTGTTACGATACGCCTCTTTTTCCGCTTGGTATCCCTGAATATTTCAGAAAGCAGTTCACCACGTATGTCGTAGGTTATTTTCAACAGCGAAGAAGCATACTTGTTTGCCTTGACAATTTCGTTGCCGCGCAGGACTATTATTCCGCAAAGGGAATTCTCGAACAAAGCCATGTTGTTTTTGTATTCGGACTGTAAATTGTCCTTTACCTGCTGAATCTCACGGCGGTTATCCATGACTACTGCAATATGATTTTCGTTACCCACAGGATACAACCGAGCCGTAAACATCTGTTCGCCCCACACAGTATTCCTTGCAATGAAAATGTATTCGCTTATCGAACGATTCTCACACAACATGCTTAGATTCCGCTTCATATCGGGCGAAGTAAAGTTCCCCAGTTCAAAAATCGACTTTGTAATGCACGAATCATAGTCCCAGCCCCACATATTCATTGCTGCATTGTTTATGTCGCAAATGTCGCCATTAACCGAGATAAGCAGGTACAATTCGGACATAATGTTGAACGCATCACGGAAAACCAAGTTGTTGTCATGCGGTGCATGCACATTTTTTGCCTCCGTATCAACTTTCGACACCACCGATACGCAAAACTTATGGTCTTCGAATGTCATTATGAACGAATACAACTCCACATCAACATTACGGCTACCATTTCCAACCAAGGTATATGCAATATTTGGAGTCTGCTTTTCGGTCTCGAACAATTTATCCAATATTTTTTTTATTTTGCCCCGATTTGCCTGCTGCATGTAGTTGCTTACGTATTGACTCGGCAGTTCCTCGTTATCGCCATAGCCAAGAATAAATCGCATAGCTCTGTTTTCGTACAAAATCATTCCGTTATTGTCGCATATCACAACTCCGGACTTCATTTCACCATACAGTTGACTTACCAAATTCAAGAATATTGCATCTTCCTGCTTTATCCTGCCTAACAAATCCTTGCGCTTAACCAAACCAAAATAACACACGTGCCCATCTTCCTTCAACTTTATTAGCGCCTCAAGCAAACTTATGTACGAACCATTTTTTGTACGCAGATACAAAGGTCTGTCAATGTAATAATCATTGCCAGCAAGCCTATGCACCAAATCCGACTTAATAATCATATAGCTGTTCTCGGCTATTGCTGACATCAGTTCCTTTTCGCTCGAATAGCCAAGCAGT
>JAGCNN010000247.1 GCA_017645925.1 Bacteroidales bacterium | reverse complement strand
TTCCTCTTCTTCGTCAAACTCGTCCTCAATCTCATAGTCATGCTCGAGTTGCTCGACAAACCACGCCGCAGCGTCAATGTCAAATTGACAGTTGATGTTGTCGATGATTGTCTGTGCGCCAAGTGTCTCAACAAGGCGGTCAAGGTGCTCGCTGACCTTTTCGCGAGTCCAATACTTTTCAGGGAAATACGTTGCCATAATTGTGTGATTTATTGTTTTAACTTTCTTTCAATTCCCAATGGGTTATGTCGTGGCACTGTTTGCACCAACACTCGCGGTAGTTCTCGTCATCAACCCATTCGTCAATATGGTTGTCGTTCGCACCGACCCACATTCTCACTTCAATGTCATCGGAACCACATTCTGTGCATACATACTTGCTCATGCTATTCTCCTTTCATTTGAAGTTCTTCTATTATTCCATTTTCGCAAAGAAGTGCAAGGTTGCTTGCTTGAGAACATCTGCTTCTCATTTCATACAAGCATTTTTTAATATCTTGTGCACTGCCGTTTTGTTTCTTTTCGGATTCTGCCCAGTGGTATATCCCACGGGCAAGCGTCATAAGTTCTTCATAATAGTGTCTTTCCATACTTACCTGTATTGCTTGACCACAACAAATCCGCGTGCAGCCATCGCGGCGGCGTATTCCTCGCCCTTGTTTACGTCTTGGAACCATCCACTGATGATTGAACCACCTTTCACGGATAAGGCCGTGACCTTTACTTGTTTCTTCATGTGTTTATTGTTTATTTGTTGTTCACGTATTCTTTCGCCTGTTTCTGCGTGTCGAACACCCGCAGGCAATAATCGGAGCCAAGCGGACATCCTCCAATGTATACCGCCCACCAATGCGAGCGTCTTCCCGTCCCGAGTTCAACAAGTTCCTCGCGGACTATTTGATAACCTTTGTAGTTCATGGCTTTATTGCTTTGTATTTGTTCATAAATTCTGCTGGCGTCTGTTCAAATATGGTTTTAAGAAGCCAATCCAAATCCTTTAATGTCGCTGTTTCGGCACTGCTCCCATAGTGGCGCCAGAACCAAAACTCTCCGCCATTGTTCCCGTAACCATAACTCAATACGGTACTCCATATATCCTCTTGCACGAACACTTTCGGCAGTAGTTCGCAATATCGCACACCCATCCGTAGATTGTGGGCGAGTTCTTTCAATTCTTTGCTGTATTTCATTTTCCAATAATTTCTGCTATCCTTTTGAATTGTTCAATGTGTCCAGAATTGTCGTTGATTGCACGCAGATAATGTATGCAGCCACAGAAATTCTCCCAATAGTGGGTGATTAATTCCTCGCCCATGCGAAACGTCGCACGAACCGCTCTTTGATACCCGCAGCCTCGCGAGTTGTCAAGGGTTATTTCCCATCCTCTGTAATTCATGGCTCTATCGTTATCTTTATTTTGACGCATTCCTCGGCAAGCGTCTCGCCCATGTTCATTTCCTTCACGGACAGGTACACAAGTTCCGCATCCGTAATCATATCCATGTTCCACGCCTCCATTAGGTGACGCGGCACGTATATTTCACTTGTCCTTTTCATAATTCTCCGAGATACTCTTCGTTCAACAAGTCCGCGTATTCGCCGAGGCCGCGGTATACCTCATAATCGTTGTAATTCGTCGGCATGGCTCAGTATTTTATTTCGTTTACTATTACGGAGCCTTCTATTCCGCCATAGTCCATTCTCTCGGCAATCCAATCCCTCATGTCATTCGCCTGCCGTTCATCGTCATAAAACCCCTCGTGTCGGAAGTCCCCGTCGACTATAATGATTACTTGATACTTTATATTCCACATAATTATTCCTCCTATGTTTTTAAGTTATACAATGAATTCTTTGAAGTTCAAATACACCTCTTCCGCCCATCGCTCCGGCACATCAACAAACACCTTCGCCTTGTCGCGACTCCCAGCGGTCACAGTATACCCAGGCACCTGGTAATTGTTATTCAACCACGAAAGACATTTGCGTGCCTCTAATTCACTACTAAATCCAATTCTTTCCATCATAATGTTAAACTTGTTCAAAGGTTAATTAATTCACGATACAATTCCTGTTCAATCCCACGCAGTTCATCGCGAGACTTCACAACACAATTCCGAACCGGCGTGTGCAATTCAATATAGTTCCCACCACCGCAAATAAAATTCGCCTCGGTATAGTCATTCGCAGTGAAGTACATAAGTTCTCCACGCATGGTTAAAGTGCAAAAATTCTTCATGATGTTAAAAATGTTAAATTGTTTGTCTTATTCTCTAAAATCGTTAGTTCACACGCACGCGCCTGCACGTTGACTATTATTCATCGTACTCACGCGTCGGTATCGCGTGCGCAGTTATAGTTATTCACTATTCACCGAAACACGTCGCAGCGTGCAAAGTTCGCCCAGTTCGGGCATTATTCTTCATGTCCCAAGTCGGTCTGGTGTGTTTGCACCTCATCGGCGTGCGGACATAGTTCTCCCGCACTTTCATGATATACACGTTATTCAATTTCGCCGGTATACTTTCGTTATAACCTTTTGATATTGCTAAAGTAAGGGCATTTTTACGTGTCTCGAACACACCTAAAATTCCCTTGTGGTTGATTACTTGATACATATTATTTCATTTTAGTGGTGGGTTTTCCTGTCAATTTGTTGTACTTC
This sequence comes from Bacteroidales bacterium, assembly GCA_017645925.1. Taxonomy (GTDB): domain Bacteria; phylum Bacteroidota; class Bacteroidia; order Bacteroidales; family ML635J-15; genus Bact-19. The sequence goes on along the minus strand of JAGCNN010000247.1, from coordinate 1,696 downwards.
TGCATTTTACGTATTACGGCAGAAAACAATAGGTCAGTGTTGAAGTGTGTATTGTTCACACACTTAATGAGTTCTTTCCTTGTCATGCTTTCAACTGCAAACTTTGCTTGATTCTGTGAGAATCTGTATTTCCCTTTTGCCATAATGCTACAAATGAGACTCTTTGCCCTTGTTTGCAATTCTTTTTCCGATTGTTGCAGAAATATATCCATTGATACGCCTTTACTTTCAGAAATAACGTTGTTACTCTCTTTCTGCCAGTTTTTTCTAATTGTTACAAAGGTCTCAAAATCAACCTTTTTCAATTCTGATTGTAACAACTTGCGGTTTTTCATCTTTAGACAGAATTCTACATTGTTTTGATTCTCAATAATTTTTGCAACTGCATTTTCAAGGATTGTTTTCATAATGTTGTAAAATTTAATGGGTTAGTAATTTGTGCCGTTGTCAGTGTTGAGCTGTTTGTTGTCCTCCACAACGGCATAATATATATATACGAAACTACTGCAATTGTCGGTTTTGCGTTTGTAAGTTATTGAAACATAACGACTAACAACGTATATATATAGTTACTACATTCAACACAATGAATTGCCAATGTGTTGAAAGATAATAGTTTACAATTGGTATGCTTTATTTGCTTTTATATTTAGCTCAAAACCAATTAATTGAGCGTTGTACACTTTACGTAATTCTCTAATTCTCAGAAAGTTATAAACCTTTACTATGCGACTTTGCTTTCAAGCCCGACGGTTACACTTGCATGAATAAATCATGTAGTTTGTTAGTTGTCAAGCCGTTGCAGTGAGTTATTTAGCATTATACTAATGCTAAATACTGAAAATTAATTGGTTGAAGTTTCACAACTTGCGCCTCATTACGTCCAACTAATTGAAATACAATTAGTTGGTTACAATCTTATTAAGTTTATGCCGTATTGCTTACTACTTGAATGCATCCCACTTTGCAGACATCCGCTTACTTGCTTTTAGTACTGCCATGTCTCCATGGTCGTAACCGCTTATCCCGTCAACTTCCCAGTTGTCTCTTGTCGCTGTCCTGTGTCTCTGTGCCATGCAACGGAGGGGCTTGTCCCTCCCGTCCTTGTCGTACTTAGGCAGCGGATGGTGCTTGCTTGCCTTGCATGCTTTTGTTTGCGTTGTAGCATCAATCCTTTAATGTCCTCTATGTCCTTAACTGAACACGATGCAAAGATACACATTATTTCCGATATACCAAATATTTTTTGCAAAATATTTTTTCAAAGATGATTAAATCGTTGAAAATGAACAACAAAGAAAATGGACTTTAACTTCTGTTAACAATTGAAAATGGCTGCAAAACGACAGAACTATGGCAGAACTTGGCATTTTTGAGCGGAAAAACATGAAAAGAAAACAATAATATGGCATAATGCGTTGAATAACAAAACGTTGCAAAATAACAATGTACGCAAAATATTGAGAATGAGCAAAATAAGGAAAAACAAATAAAATTATTATTGTATCATGTGTATGTAAATATATTATATATAAAAAGCACAGGAACGCGTTTTTCTGCCACATGGCGGCATTAAAGGCGTGGGGGTGTATAGGTATACCGCCCCCCGTACCGAGGGCAGCAGAGGGTCTGTCTGTCCAAATTCGCTATTATTCAAAAAATTATATTTTGATAAATTTTTTTAATTTTTTATTTT
>JAGCNN010000246.1 GCA_017645925.1 Bacteroidales bacterium | reverse complement strand
ATCGACGACAATGTGTATCTCATTGGCGCATCGCTCAAGGACCTAGGCAAGAAGATGTTCGCATTCAGCAAAATAACATTTGATATAGATGAAATGTTGAAAAAGTTGAACGGCAACGCATAGTGGGAATCTTTCAAATCTTTCAAATCTTTCAAATCTTCAAATCGTTGAACCATTGAACCTTGAACTGTTGAACCCTTGAACCCTAAAACGGCGTCAGCCATTCAAACGGCGTCAGCCATTGAAACGGGCGTAGCAAAAAAAGTCTAAAAGTCCAACAGGCTAACAGAAGACCAGTCTTGATGTCGGACAGAAGACCTGTCCAGCAGTCTGCAAGACCGTTAGACAGTAGGACTGTTAGCCTTCTAGCCTTCAAGCCCCAAACCTTCAAATAGTTGAACCTTGAACTGTTGAACCCTTAAACCCTTAAACCCTTAAACGGCGCAGCCCTCAACGAAGTTAAACCCAGAAACAGCGAAGCATCAAACGCCGTAGGCATTTAAAACCTTCAAATCTTCAAACGGCTTTAGCCATTGAAACCGCGTAGCGATAAACCGCGTAGCGATAAACGGCGTAGCCATGCAAACGGCTTCAAGCCTTTAAGCCTTTAAGCCTTCATGCCCCAAATCTTCAAATCTTCAAATCGTTGAACCTTGAACCCATTGAATTTTAAACTTTGAACAACCTGAACCCTGAAACGGCGTCAGCCATTCAAACGGCTTTAGCCTTTAAGCCTTTTCGCCTTCAAGCCCCAAATCTTCAACCTTTAGCTCGGCGAAGCCAAATCTCTCAAATTTTCAAATCTTCAAACAATTCGTAAATCGTACCTCGTAATTCGTAAATATTTTTTATCTTTGTCCTGTGAATTTAAACATATTGTCTAACTAAATTTTATAACAACGAAACAGACATAACGAATTTGTAATTATTTGATTTATTAAAATAAAAAGCGTTTTTGCTTTTGTTCTTGTATAAGGAATCCGGAAAATTCTAAAAAACAATCGAGTAAGAAGCAGAAATGCTCGCGGTTCATCCGTGGGCTTTTCTTATTTGATTGTTGGGCAATTCCGGAGCCTCTTATACGAATAAGAGTTAAATGAAGCCCACTTTTTTTGAAACTTAATTTATAATCGCTGCTTTTGGGTTTGCGGCACAAAAACAAAATAATTTTTATGAAGAGATTTATTACACTTTTATTTTTAGCCATCATCTTTGGTGGCTATGCGATGGCTTACGACTTTTCCGCAGAGTGCAGTAGTGGACAAACTCTGTATTACAAAATTACCTCAAATGAGGCACCTTATACAGTAGAGTTGACAAGTGAATATGAATACGGTGGATATTACACTTACCCTGTAGGCAATCTTGTAATACCAGAAATGGTTGAGTATAATAATATAACTTATTCCGTTATTAGTATTGGTGAATATGCATTTCAGAATTGCCCTGAACTGACATCAGTTGCAATCTCCAATTCTGTTACGAGTATTGGCGAAGGTGCATTTTTTAGTTGTAGAGGACTGACATCAGCAACAATTCCCAATTCGGTTACAAACATTGGTCTATCCGCATTTTCTAGGTGCAACGTACTGACATCGATTACAATTCCAAACTCGGTTACTAGCATTGACGAGAATGCATTTGGGTATTGTATAAGTTTGACAACTGTAAATTATAATGCAACTAACTGTACTAGTATGGGAAGGGGGTTTTCTCCATTTTATGGATGTGATGCCTTGACAACATTGAATATAGGTAGTAATGTCACCAACATTCCTAACTATGCATTTTATGCGTGTAGTGGACTAACATTGATAGAAATTCCTAATTCTGTTACAAATATTGGTGACCAAGCATTTTATGAATGCAGTGGAATAACATCGGTAACAATCGGTAATTCTGTTACAAGCATTGGCTATGGTGCATTTTCTGGTTGTAGCGGCCTGACATCGATTACAATTCCAAACTCGGTTACTAGCATTGGCGGTGGTGCATTTTATGGTTGTAGTGGACTATCATCGGTAACAATCCCTAATTCAGTTACAAATATTGGCGGTCAAGCATTTTATGAATGCAGTGGACTGACAATTGTAAATTTCAATGCAACTAATTGCACTAGTATGGGAGGCGGATATTCTCCATTTTATGGATGTGATGCCTTGTCAGCATTGAATATAGGTAGTAATGTTATCAACATTCCTGATAATGCATTTTATGCGTGTAGTGGACTAACATTGGTTGAAATCCCTAATTCAGTTACAAATATTGGTGATCTAGCATTTGGTGAATGCAGTGGAATAACATCGGTAACAATCGGCACTGGTGTTACAAACATTGGCTATGGTGCATTTTCTGGTTGTAGCGGACTGTCAACTGTAAATTTCAATGCGACTAATTGTACTAGTATGGGAACCGGAAATGGTGATTTCCCATTTTATGGATGTGATGCATTGACAACATTGAATATAGGTGAAAATGTAACAAATATTCCAACTAATGCATTTTACATTAACTATGAAGAGCGTTCTTATTCTGTATATTATTCAGGTAGCATTGCGCAGTGGTGTGGAATAACATTTGGAGAATATCCGTTTGAAAAATACGACTTGTATATTGGCAATAACCTTGTAACAAATTTGGTAATTCCAGAAACGGTATCTGAAATTAAAAGTTATGCCTTCTGCGATGCACATAGTATCACAACCTTGTCAATACCTGGCACATTGAGAACTATTGGCACTTCAGCATTTTCTAGGACTTCACTTTCGTCGATAATAATCCCCAATTCGGTAGAAAGAGTCGGAAGTTCAGCATTTTATCATTGCGAAAATTTGGCAACAGTATTCTTCAATGTAAGAAATTGTGATGAGTCTGATGAAGGTATATTTTATGGTTGTCCAAGTTTGTCTGTCGTAACAATGGGAGAGGATGTAACTATGCTTCCTAACTATATGTTTTATGAGAGTTTCTCAATAGATACAATTTATTCGCTTGCTGTAAATCCTCCAGAATTGTCGGGATATACTTTCGACCCACAACTTTCGCTCAATATTCCAGTAATGGTTCCGTGCGGAACAGTAAGCATATATTCAGAAGCCGATTTCTGGTACAACTTCAGGCGCATACAGCAGGCACCTGGGTGCGGACAGACATACACAATAACCGTACTTTCAAACAACAACGACTTTGGTAGTGTTTCGGGCAGTGGCATATATCAGGAACAGACACAAGTGTCGCTAACAGCAACGCCAGAAACTGGTTATACATTCTTGTATTGGAGCGATGGTAGCACCGAGAATCCGCATTCAATAACTGTAACATCCGATGCTACATATATAGCAACCTTTGTCGCGGAAAATGGCATTGACGAAAGCGCAGTTTCCAAAATCACCATCTTCCCAAATCCCGCTACCGACCTTCTCAACATCACATCGTCGGAAACAATTTCGGGAATTGAGATTGTAAATGTGATGGGACAGGTTGTAAAGAGAATGGAGGGAAACAGCGACAATGCGGTTTGTGATGTGGAAGAATTGACGGCAGGGGTGTATGTGGTACGCATACACGCGGCGAAATCCGACACTTCGACTACGCTCAGTGTGCGGAGATTCGTAAAGGAATAGGAGTGCCTAACGGCAGAACGGCGAAGCCCTCAACGAAGTTAACCTTTAGCTCGGCGTAAGCCAAATTTGACAAATATGTTCCAAACCTTTAGCTCGCGACACGAAGTGAGCAATTAAACAAATAGGATTTGAAAGATTTGTATAAATTTGTTGAATTTCTCGCGTAGCGACTGAAAAAACAATAAATAAGGACGGTTAAATGCCGTCCTTATTTATGTTGATTGTGCAACATATTTTTTAATTTTGCCGTCTATAATGTAAGAACACAAATGGAAGATTCTAAAGGCGAAAATAATATAGTACTTTACCAAGATGATGATGGACAAATCAAGGTTTCTGTTCGTTTTTCAGATGAAGATGTATGGATAACTCAGGTGCAACTCGCTGAAATTTATGCAACAACCCGTCAAAACATTGGTCAGCACATCGACAATATTTATAATGACGGAGAACTTCCCAAAGAGTCAACTATAAAGAAATTCTTTATAGTTCAACAGGAAGGTAATCGTCAGGTTAGAAGGGAGATAGACCATTACAACCTTGATGTTATAATAGCAATCGGGTACAGGGTTCAGTCGAAGGTGGCGACTCATTTCAGGCAATGGGCTACGGCCAGACTTCACGAATACATACAAAAAGGTTTTTCCATTGATGATGAAAGGCTGAAAAACGGTGGCAACAGATATTTCAAGGAATTGCTTCAGCGTATCCGTGATATTCGCTCGTCTGAACGGAATTTCTACCAGCAGGTAACCGATATTTATGCAACATCTACCGACTACGACCCGAGATCCAAAACAACGCTCAATTTCTTTGCAACTGTACAGAACAAATTGCATTATGCAGTTCACGAACATACTGCTGCCGAACTTATATACGACCGCGTAGATAGTGAGAAACCATTTGTCGGGATGACAAACTTCAAGGGTGATTATGTTACTCGCGATGATGTCAAAATAGCCAAGAATTATCTGTCTGAAATCGAACTTCAAAGACTAAATCTTCTGGTTTCAAGTTTCTTGGATTTTGCGGAATTTCAGGCACTCGAAGAAAAACCTATGACAATGCAGAATTGGGTTGATGCGCTTGACAAGCAGATAGTTATGCATCAAAGGAAAATATTGGAAGGCAAAGGCACAATAAGTCACGAGCAGGCTATGCAAAAAGCCGAACAGGAGTATGAAATTTATCGTAAACATCAACTTGAAAATATGAAAAGTGATTTTGACCTGTTTATGGACGAAGTCAAGGCGATAGAAAAATAAATTTGATCCAAATCAAACAAATAAGATTTGTGAAATTTGTTTAGATTTGTTGAATTTAATTGCATTGAGGACTTCGCCGTTCTCGCGAAGCGACTAAAAAATAAAGGACGGTTCAACGCCGTCCTTATTTTGTATTGTTATGCTTTGCAGTTGCCACCTTCGCAATTCAGCAGGCAGTTGCTGCATTCGGTAAGTTCGCCGCGCAAACGAGAGTTTATCATGCCCGAAATGCGTTCCTTGAGCGGTTCGATGTGCATATTCATCAGAATGTCGTTGGCAAAGGCGAACATAAGCATCAGCTTTGCTTCTTTGGTGCTAATTCCGCGCTGGCGAAGGTAGAACAATGCTTCTTCGTCGAGCTGACCTACGGTTGCGCCGTGGCTGCACTGAACATCGTCGGCATAGATTTCCAACTGCGGCTTGGTGGTCATACGGGCATCGCCAGTAAGGCAGAGGTTGCGGTTGGTCTGGTAGGCAGCCGTCTTCTGTGCGCCTTCGTGGACGATGATTTTTCCCATAAACGAACCGCGCGCTTGCTCGTCGAGTATGCCCTTGTAAAGCTCGTTGCTGTTGCAGTTGGGAACAAGGTGCTCGATAAGCGTATAGTTGTCAACATATTGCTGGCGGTCGATGAGGT
>JAGCNN010000245.1 GCA_017645925.1 Bacteroidales bacterium | reverse complement strand
CTTTTCTGCAGTTTTGTAAAAATACGCACTATCCGTGCTCTATCAAGAAGATATAGGAGTTTCAGGCATTGTGGGGATTTTGTTTCAAGTTGCTCGCTCAATTTAGAAATATTTGGAACCAATGGAACATTTGGTGCTATTGCCAACAGCAACTGCTTAATCTTTAGTACTGTAGGATATGATACATTTTCTACTGCAAGCAAATCGCCTTCTACTACCAGATTAATCACTTCTTTCAATTTCTCATAATAGGATATTTCGGAAGAGGCATTGCTGCAAAACGGATAATAGCCAATTTTCAAATACTTGTCAAAATGCAACAGTACCTTTGCCTTGGATGAAATGTCCATTGCTATGTCTTGATGCGATTTTAAAAGTTCTTCAATGCCGATTGGAACGGTGTGGATAATATCCATATACTCAAGATATTCGCGAAACGACATCCCTTCCATAGAATAGAAAGTCTGACGGCGCGACAGGTCAACCTTTGAGTTGTCGATTTCAAGCAATGATGAACCAGTATAGACGATATTGAGCGAAGGATAGGTGTCGTATATGTTCTTTATCGACAATGCCCAGTCGGGGTACTTGTGTACTTCATCCAGATACAAATACTTGTAATCGTGGGCATAAAGGCATTCTGCAAGTTCCATAAGGGAATGTTTACGAAACCATAAATCGTCGAGCGAAGCATAAAAGACTTGCTGAAGATTATCTGCAAAGCATTCCTTTATATGTTGCAAAAGCAGTGTTGTTTTTCCAACCCCACGGAAACCCTTTATGCCAATTAGCCTGTCGTTCCAGTCGATGCGATTATATAGGTATCTCTTGAAGCCAAGGCTTATGCTTGATAGTCTGGTTTTCAGATGGTTAACAAATGGAATAAGTTCTTCGTATGTCATATCACAACAAATTTAAAACTGCGCAAATATAATAATTTTACTTTTTATAATAAAAAATCATCAATATTTTTTTACTTTTAAAAGAAAAAAAATGACATATAAATTTACTTTTGATAGTAAAAAATGGCATATAGTTTATAATATATGCCAATATGTTTTATCTGTGATTTGCTGCTAACCTGCATGTTTAAAGGTCATTCCCCTATAATTTAGATTGCAGCACTGCCATTCTTATTTTTTCAACGAGGTCATCTTTATCGAGCATGGAAGCATCAATGATAATCTTAGATTTTGCATAGAATGGTTCACGAATAAGAAGAGTTGCTTTGATGTATGCTGCGAGTTCAATTTCGGATTTTTCTTCGGTAAGCGGGCGTTTTTTTACTGAGTTGGCAATTCTTCCTACAAGTTCTTCTGCTGGCAATTTAATGTATATGGATGTGCCAAATGCGTTTATTTGTTCCATATTGTCGAAGAAGCAGGGAGTGCCGCCGCCGCAAGACATTACAAAATCATCTTTTTCACAAAAGGACAGTAGCGTTTGTCGCTCAAGTTTTCGGAAACAGGTCTCGTCGAATTTTTTGAAAATAGACGAGATTGTCATGTGGTATTGTGTTTCTATTTCGGAGTCAAGGTCGTAGAAAGTGAGGTTCATTGTTTGGGCTAAACGTCGGCCTATCACCGATTTGCCTGCCCCCATGAACCCGACCAAAAAAATTTTCATCGCTTAGAAAAGCGGGATTTGCAGTTGGGCTTCTTTTTGGCGTGCTGCAATTTCTTCCTGTTTGCGCACTCTGGGCTTGCGTACAATTTGCTGTATATTGAAGCCCAGTTCGTTCATACGTTTTAGTCGTTCTTCAAATTCAAGGTCGGCAAACCTTTCGCTTGCAGCCTCAAACACTTCGACTATAAGTTTGTCGGTTGTGTCGCGTATGTAGTCTATGTTTTCCACTTCGGCCTTGTTGAGGCTCTGGCGGTAGTTGCGTTCCTTGTTTATTTCGTCAAATTTTTCAATCCAAATCTTTACTGAAGAAATATTAGGATTGGATAGGTGGCATCCTCCATGTGCAACGCGATTGCTGTCGCATTCGAACAGATGCGATGCTTCGGCAAGGAGTTCTTCGCTGTTGCGTGGATTTGGAATTATAAACGGATATTGTAGTCCATACCAAGTTGGAAGGTCAATAGGAAGTTCTCCACGTTCAATAGCCATGTGCATCGACATATAATAGTGCACAACAAAGGTTTTTGCCTTGCTGAACAATTGGTTGTATTTGTTGCTAAACTCTTCCTCCTGCTTCCTCATACATTCGCGGTAAGTCCTGAACTTTTCAAATACAGAAAGGTTTTCTTCTATGGTATTGATTTGATAATCAGCGAATAAACTGTCTTCTCCAACTGGATTTTCACGTAAATATCCATCAAACGACCTTAATATTTCAAGACGTTCCGTATCGGTATGCCTATAAATAAGTTTCTCCATCCTTAGTTTATCTAAAAATCGAACAAAAGTACTTTGCTACTTGACAGCAAAAACATACCGAAACATAAAGTATTCAACAGATAAGTGTTTATTCCACAGATATTTGCCTAAATATTATATGCAGATATGGGAAAAGAGTGATGCCTAAGAATTTTAGCTTTATGCTAATATTATGATAATCAATATGTTTGGTGTGTGTAAAACTGCGATTTGCCTGAATGTCAAGGTGAAGCATTTTGTTAATTTGGGTAGTAAAAAACAATGAAAAAAATGTGTTGACAACATTTTTATGATAATTTGATGGGGCACGGATAATTTGATTACTTTTGCCAAAACAAAAAATACGATGAGATTCAAAAGGATATTGTTAAAGCTCAGCGGAGAGTCGCTGGCAGGTGCTTCTAAGCAGGGAATCAGCGAAGCGCATCTTATGGAGTATGCCAACCAGATAAAGGCTGTGTATGACAAGGGCGTACAAATTGGTATAGTTATAGGCGGAGGCAATATTTTCCGTGGCATTTCGGGTGAAAGCAAGGGCTTTGACCGTGTAAAAGGCGACCAGATGGGAATGTTGGCTACTATAATCAATTCGCTTGCATTGCAGAATGGTTTGGAATCGGTAGGTGTAAAGACTAGGTTGTTCACATCTATTGGCATTGAATCGATAGGAGAACGTATATCTAAGCCGAAAGTAGTTGAGGCATTGGAGAACTCGTATGTTTGTATTCTTGCTGGTGGTACTGGAAATCCATATTTTTCAACCGACAGCGCATCGGCTTTGCGAGCCATAGAAATTGAAGCTGATGTTTTCCTTAAGGGTACGCGCGTGAATGGTGTCTATACTGCCGATCCCGAGAAAGACCCGACAGCGACAAAGTTCGACACAATTACATTTGATGAAGTGTATAAGCGTGGTCTCAAAATTATGGACCTTACGGCATTTACCTTGTGTAAGGAAAACAACATGCCTGTAATTGTGTTTGATATGGACACTTACGGCAATCTTGAAAAAGTAATAAACAACGAAAACATAGGAACTTATATTACAAAGTAGTCATGGAAGAATTAGAATTGTACATAGACGATGCAAAGGACGGAATGAAGTCCGCGCTTGAACACCTTGAAAAAGAATTGTCGAAAATTCGTGCAGGCAAAGCTAACCCTGCAATGCTTGAATCTGTAAAGGTTGAGTGTTACGGAACACTTTCACCGATTTCGCAGGTTGCAAACCTTTCGGCTCCGGATCCTAAGACCATTTTCGTCCAGCCGTGGGATAAATCGACGATTCCTGCAATCGAAAAGGCAATTATGGCAGCTAACCTTGGTTTCAATCCAGCAAACAATGGTGAAGTTATCAGAATTATTGTTCCGCCTCTGACCGAGGAACGTCGTAAGCAGCTTGTAAAGCAAGTTAAGGGCTTGGGCGAAGATGCTAAGGTTGTAATCAGGAACGCTCGTCGCAGTGCTATTGAAGAGTTCAAGAAGCTAAAGAAGGACGGTGTTTCCGAAGATGAAGCAAAGGATGCAGAACAAACTGTTCACAAGGCACACGAAGACTTTATCAAGAAAGTTGATGCTGTAATCGATGCAAAAGAAAAGGAACTTATGACGGTGTAAGTCATTATATTTTTTCAGGCAAGATATGGCGGTTGTCTATCTTGCCTGAAAATTTTTTTGTGTAAACATAAGGCCAAAAAACTTTTATGAAAGCAATGATTTTTGCAGCAGGACTTGGAACTCGTCTTGCTCCTCTTACCAATACGATGCCCAAGGCGATGGTTCCTATAAATGGCAAACCAATGATTCAGCATCAGATAGAAAAACTGTATAGTTCGGGATTCGACTATATTGTTGTGAATGTGCATCATTTTGCCGAGCAGCTAGTGGATTTTCTTGCAAACAATAATTTTGGTCCACACATAGAAATTTCTGATGAAAGTGACAAGTTGCTTGATACTGGCGGTGGACTAAAAAATGTCAAGCATTTTTTTGATGAAGGTGATAACTTTTTGATTCACAACGTTGACATTTTTTCGGATTTGAACCTGAAGGATTTGTATGATTTTCATTGCAAGTCGAATAATGTTGCTACGCTTGCCGTGTCGCACCGCGATAGTTCAAAACATCTTCTTTTTGATACCCAGAAACGTTTGTGTGGTTGGCGTGACCTTAAAAGCGGAAAGTCAATAATATCGCAGGAACGAAGCGAATATGATGAAATGGCTTTCAGTGGGATATATGTGTGCAATTATCGTATTTTTGACTTGATTGAAAATGAAGGTGTGTTTCCAATCATTCCTGAGCTTCTAAAAATATCCAAAAACAGCCTAATTGGCGGTTTTGTGCATGACGGTGGCAAAGTGCTCGATGTTGGGAAAATTGACGTTATAAGAAGGCTAGAAAGCGGCGAATAAGCATTGCATAATGCTTACATGCTTTCGTAAATACCAACATTTGCTACTTCCTTGTTGATTTCCACATTGCCAAACTTGTCGGCTATGAGGTCGAGAAGGGATTCTATTTCCTCTACTGTGTTGGCGGTTAAAAGTTTAAGTCTTGTTTCCTTGAAGTTTGGTATTGCCTTGAAATACATTGTGAAATGGCGGCGCATCTCGTAAATTCCGCGCATACCCTCCTTGTAGTCAACCGACTTATGCAGATGCTCGCGGGCATAATCAACACGCTCGAGTACCGTTGGAATTGGCAACTCCTCCCCTGTTTCCAGGTAGTGCTTCACCTCGCGGAAAATCCATGGTCTTCCAATTGCGGCACGACCTATCATTATGGCATCAACTCTGTATGTATTAAAGCGTTCGGCAGCAATTTTGCCACTTGTGATGTCGCCGTTGCCAATAATAGGAATGTGTATTGCAGGATTGTTCTTGACCTTTCCGATTAGTGTCCAGTCGGCTTCGCCCTTGTACATCTGTGCGCGAGTACGTCCGTGTATTGTCAACGCCTGAATGCCACAGTCCTGGAGCATAAGTGCAACTTCCTCAACATTAAGTGATTCACTATCCCAACCAAGACGAGTTTTTGCTGTAACCGGGAAACGTGATACCTTCACAACCCTTTCGGTTATTTCTTTCATCAGCGGCAAATTACGCATCATTCCCGAACCTGCTCCGCGCCCTGCAATCTTCTTCACAGGACAGCCATAATTGATGTCCAATATGTCAGGGTCGGCATTGTTGATGAAGCGAGCTGCCTCTTCCATTGCATCGGGAATATGTCCGTAGATTTGAGTTCCAACTGGGCGCTCGTAGTCAAAAATATCGAGTTTTTTTACCGTCTTTGCTGCCTCACGTATAAGCCCATCGGCGGAGATGAACTCGGTGAACATAAGGTCGGCACCGAATTTCTTGCACATATAACGAAACGACGGGTCTGTAACATCCTCCATAGGTGCGAGGAATACAGGCCTGTCGTTAAATTCGGTCTTACCGATTTTCATTTTATCCCAATGTTGCCTTTACTTCGGTTTCGTCGAATGCCTCAACAATATCGCCGACCTTTATGTCGTTGAACTTGTCGATGTTAAGACCACATTCCTGACCGGCAATGACTTCCTTTGCATCGTCCTTGAAACGCTTCAAGCTGCCGAGTTCGCCGGTGTAGATGACGATACCGTCGCGGATGATTCTGACTTTCGACTTGCGAGAAATCTTGCCATCGGTAACGAGACATCCAGCAACAGAACCAACCTTCGAAATCTTGAATACTTCGCGAATTTCTGCCGAACCAGTGATAGTTTCCTTTACAACCGGCTTCAACATGCCTTCCATAGCGTCCTTGATTTCGTTGATAGCGTCGTAGATGATTGAGTAAAGACGTATTTCGATGCCTTCCTTCTCGGCGGTCTTGCGGGCATAAGTCGAAGGACGAACCTGGAAACCAACGATGATTGCATTTGATGCAGCAGCCAGCATGACATCCGATTCGGAAATCTGACCGACAGCCTTGTGTATGATATTTACTTCGAACGATTCGGTTGAGAGTTTTAT
>JAGCNN010000244.1 GCA_017645925.1 Bacteroidales bacterium | reverse complement strand
CAGGGTGTATGGAAGAATTTCTATTCACTGACACAGATTCCGCGTCCATCGAAGCACGAAGCAAAGGTTGTGGCTTTTGTTAAGGAATTTGGCGAAAAGTTAGGTCTCGAAACTGTAGTCGATGAAATCGGCAACGTAATAATCCGCAAGCCTGCAACTCCGGGTATGGAAAACCGCAAGGGCGTTATCCTTCAGGGTCACCTCGACATGGTTCCGCAGAAGAACAACGAAAAGGTTCACGACTTCACAAAGGATCCGATTGAAACCATCATCGACGGCGAATGGGTACGCGCAAACCAGACTACACTCGGTGCCGACAACGGTATGGGTTGTGCTGCTGCAATGGCAGTCCTCGAATCGAAGGACCTCGTTCACGGACCAATCGAAGCCCTCTTCACAATCGACGAGGAAACCGGTATGACTGGTGCTAACCACCTGAAGGCTGGTATGCTCAAGGGCGACATCCTTATGAACCTCGACTCCGAGACCGAAGGCGAACTTTACGTTGGTTGCGCTGGTGGCGTTGACGTAAACGTTACCATGAAGTACGACGAATGCGCTGCTCCTGCTGGCTACACTGCTTACCGCATCGACGTTAAGGGTTTGAACGGTGGTCACAGCGGTATGGACATCAACATCGGTCGTGCAAACGCCAACAAGCTCCTCGTTAGATTCCTCAACCACTGCCTCTACAAGACCGATATGCGTCTTGCTGAAATCAAGGGCGGCGATATGCGCAACGCTATCCCACGCGAGGCTTACGCAATAGTTCTCATCGCTAATGCCGACTGCGCTAACTTCGAAGCAGAAGTTGCAAGATTCGATGGCTACTACAAGAGCGAATTTGCAGCTACCGAAAAGGGTATTGCTCTCTGCGCTGCAAAGGTTGCTATGCCAGCAAAGGTTGCCGAAAAGGAAATCGGCGAAAAGATAATCAAGGCTACATTCGTATGTCCTCACGGCGTAGTAAGAATGAGCGACTCTATGCCTGGTTTGGTTGAAACATCGAACAACTTGGCAATCGTTGAGTGCAAGGATGGCAACTTCTCAGTTAAGTGCTTGACCCGTAGCTCGGTAGAATCGGCAAAGAAGGGTACAATGTACAAGATAGGTACTGTTTTCGATCTGATTGGTGCAAATGTTGAATTCTCTGGCTCGTACCCGGGATGGAATCCTAACATGAATTCGCCAATCCTCAACACAATGAAGAACTGCTACAAGCGTCTGTTCAACGAGGATGCAAAGGTTATGGCTATCCATGCTGGTCTGGAATGCGGTCTGTTGGGCTTCGTTTATCCGAACTGGGATATGATTTCGTTTGGTCCGACCATCGAACATCCGCACTCACCAGTTGAGAGAGTAAATGTTGCATCAGTTGAGAAGTTCTGGAAGTTCTTGGTTGAAACCTTGAAGAACGTTCCTGTAAAGTAAGAATTGTAATGATTTTGAATAGAAAAGGCGGAGAAATCCGCCTTTTTTTGTTGTATTAGTGTATTATTCTATCACGAACCTTGCAGTCTTTCTGCTTTTCTGCGTCATATATACCTTGTGTCCCGAAATCATGCGGTTGATGGCTTCGTCGTTGTAGTAGCGGATGGTGATAAGCTGCAGGTTTTCGTTGTATTTCACAAAGTATTCCTTCTGCAGGTCGGCTACAAGCGCATCGAAGTTGCGGTTGTTGGCATCAATGGAAGCCGAGAAGTCGATTGCCGAGTTCTGCATTACATTCACCTTTACCTTGTACTTGGCAAACAATCCGAAAATGTTGCTCATGTTTTCTTCCACGATGAACGAAAAGTCCTTAGGTGATATTGAAATCAGCACCTGATTTTGCTTCAGGATATATACTGGTACAAGGTCGAGGGCATAGTCAAGCTTGCGGATTACAGTTCCCTTTGCCGACGGGTCCTTGAACGAGCGCACATACAGCGGAATGTTCTTGTTCTCAATAGGCTTGATGGTCTTCGGGTGGATGACCTTGGCTCCGTAGAATGCAAGTTCTATGGCTTCGTGGAACGAAATTACATCCAATTTCTCGGCAAAGTCGCACCAAGCTGGGTCGGCGTTCATAATGCCGGGCACATCTTTCCAAATTGTAACGCTTTCAGCATCAATGATGTGTGCGATTGACGAAGCCGAGTAGTCCGAACCCTCGCGCCCGAGTGTGGTGGTGTGGTGGCTTATGTCGCTACCGATGAAGCCTTGCGTTACAAAAACATTGTTGTTTGCATCCGAAAATGCCTTGCGCACCTTCTTTTCCGAAAGTTTCCAGTCGATTTTCGCATCGCGGAAGTTGGAGTCGGTGACAAGGTAGCGTCGTATGTCGATGAACTTGTTCTGTTTTCCCCTGTAGCGCAGGTATTCCGAGAAAATGGTAGTGCTGAGAAGTTCTCCGTACGATACGATGGAGTCGTACTCGAAATCGTAGTCATCGGTAGGAATGCCGTCGATGCGTTCGGCAATTTCCTCGAAAAGCGCATTCAGCTTCTTGCAAACCGTTTCAGTCTTGCCGCCAAATGCTTCGGCAACATAGTCAAGATGGAACTTCTTGATGTTCTCGAACTCGACATTCTTCTGTTCGTCACCGTTGAAATAGTAGTTGACGAGGCGTTCCAGATGGTTGGTTGTCTTGTCGATTGCCGAAACTACAATTACCAGTTCGTTTTCGTCCTTTATTATGTTATAGACATTCTCTATTGCCTGTGGTGTCTTTACCGATGCACCGCCGAATTTATATACCTTCATAAGTTTAAGTTGTTTCTAAGTTTCAATGTGCTGCGCACGTTTCTAAGTTTAACTTCGTTGAGGGCTTCGCCGTTCTATGGCTAACGCCGTTTCTATGTTTCTCGCTACGCTGTTTGATGGCTAACGCCGTTTATAAGTTTTTAATGTTCAGGGTTTAACAGTTCAAAGTCGTAGCGACGCAACACTTTGCGTCGATTGTTTTTTATGGTTTGATGTCGTTTATATGTTTCATGTTTCTTGTTTAGTCGTGGCGTGCCGCGATTGTATTTCTAAGTTTTGTACCACAAAAATAAGGTTGTTTTTTGTTTTTGCTACCATTAAAAGCAAAACATTATTCACAATTATTTGATAATAAAACCTTTTTGCAACAATGTTTTTATACAATGCCCAATATCATCACATCACCAACCTATTATCTGCTGCTAACTCAATTTTTAAGGAATCTATATACAAGTTGACTAAAGTGTATGCTACTGAACTGTCATTCCGCAAGTTAGAACAATAACGCGATACGGAACGGGGAGCGTAATATTGTTCAACTATGCGGAATCTCCAATTGAAAACGCTTCTATAGGAGATTCCGCATAAACGAACTCACAAGCAACGTTCCTTATGCTGTTCGTTCTGTTTTACGGAATGACTTAATACTAATCGTATTATGAGTCAACATGTATATAGCCACCTTTTTTAAACCACTTATCAACATGTTATCGGCAATATTTTACTTATAGTGTATTGTTAAGTCTAATTTTTTAGGGCTTAGCAGTAGTTTATATGGTGTAATTTTTTCCATTGCGTATTTTTTTACCTTCCGCCGTATGATGTCAGTTTGCCACCATTGTTTTGCAACGAAATTCAACACAGCATAGATTATGGGAAGTTTTAAAACAGGATTCGGACGACAGCTTGGACGATAGGGAGCAAATGCCGTAGGAAACAGAATCGCAGAATCGTTGGGATTAGACCAGAGCGAACATTAATATGCCATCGTGGAAATGAAAAAGGCAGAAATTTACAAATTGTAGTTGTTTAGAATATGAACATAAAGGAACTTATCAAAAATATCGTGTCCAGACCATCTGGAATACAAGCGGCATTTTATCTTGAGAAAATTAAATCAATATTATCTTGGCAAATACATGATAAGAATCTTAAACGATTGAAAGTAAATGACCATGATGTAATTCTCACGATAAAAAGTCACATCAGCGAAGCAATAATAATCGATTTTAACTATTGTAGTTTTTTAATAAAACTTAAAAATGCTGATTTTATTATCAACAAATCTGGCAGACGGAATATAAAAACAAAAAGTCAGATAGAGTACTATATTGATAATATTCCAAACCTTGTGGAATATATGAAAGAAATTGACCATCAGATGCCTGAATGGGAAAAAGAATTTGCCTCCCTAATGGTTCTACATGAAAACGACATAAGAAATGCTCAACGCGATTCTTTCTTAAATGGGGTGTGCTGCTATTTAGACCGAATTTTGAAACACAGGATAGATTTCTCTCTACAAGAATGTCGTGAAAATACTGAAACAGGCTCTATACTTAATAAAACTTTGAAAAAATCGAGTATATCATTTAAAAATTTCACAGTAAATGCAAATGGCAATTATGTTTCAATCTTACTTCCAAACTTTTGTTGGAAATACTGTATCTATAGTGGTAAAGATTTGCAAATTAGGTACACATACGGCTATAAGGAAATAAAAATTGAACACCTGGAACAAATAGATCGTATGCTTCCTATTTGGGTTGAAGAGTTGTCTCAGTGGGATCATGAATACGAAAAGCAAAGTAAGGTGACAAATTTAATCACATCAAGTGCCACTGCATTAATTAAACAAAAAATGAAGTCGCTTGGTTGTGAATATTTCATAATGAGAAACAACAAATCATATTTGCTCTACATGAAACTCAAAAAGGCAAGGATGCTAAAACTTTCATTGCCCTACAAATCAATTGGGGCAATTATGAAAAGACTTGAAATGATAGAAGAGACAATCAAAGCGGTAAACAATATTCACAATTCGTTCAGAATAACTAATGAAACAAAAGACATAAAATGGGAAAAAGTAATTCAATTATGAGAAAAGTTTTGCATACGACAGGTTTTGTCATATCATATGCTCATTGCAAAATGATGTAAAAACATCATAATATCAAATTTATTTTCATCTTCTGCCGTAGGATGTCAGTTTGTCACTATTGTTTTGCAACGAAATTCAAAACAGCATAGATTATGGGAAGTTTTAAAACAGGATTCGGAAGGCAACTTGGACGACTGGGAGCAAATGCCGTAGGAAACAGAATCGCAGAATCGTTGGGATTAGACCAGAGCGAACATCGCACTTACCACCGTGGCAAGGAAAAAGCAGAAGAACACAAGCAAGACTTGGAAGACGCCGCTATGCTAAACTCCATAGATGCCGCAGTAATCAATAATATCGACGAAATTAGGGACATCGTCTTTGCCGATGACAAAAAGACACTGCTTAACCAACTAGAATCATTGGAGGTTCAATTGGCATCGGAATCGTGGAAACACATATTCGATGCAGAAAACCGAGTACGCAACAAATACACCGATGCTCTTTTCAGCAAATTCTGCAAGGGGATATCGCGACTGGATAGGATTGACCCGTTGGCTGAAGGCATTGTACACCTAAAATGGAAACGATACACATCGAGGTGGCGGAAAATAATTGGAAAATCAGGACTATTCATAATTTTGTATGCAATTGTATTCGGCGGTCTCGCATTTTGCGCAATTTACGAATGGTATCGCAGTTTATCTACAACTTACATTGTCTTGTTTTGGATTGGAGTTATTGTTTACACCTTGCTACGAATTTACATCACATATTTTAGACAAATAAACCGACTCATTAAAGCGAAACGACAAAAACTAGAAAAAGCTTGATTATAAAAGAAAATAATGTATTTTTGCAGATAAAATCATCAAATATGACACCTATAGTACAATTTCAGCGTTATATATGGTTGGTTGACACACTATATTCGTCGGGACCAATCACTAAGGAAGAAATTGACCGCAAATGGAGACTTTCGTATCGGAACAACAATCACGAAAACCATATTCCAGAGCGGACATTCTACCGCGATTTGCGAGCAATCGAAAGCATTTTCGGCGTGGAAATCAAGTGCAACCGCTCAAACAACAAGTACCAGATTGTTACCAACCTGAAAGATGCCTCATTCGAAAAATGGCTTGTAGAAACAATATCGCTGAGCGACTTCGTTATGGAATGTAAGGACATAAGGAAACAAATACTTGTAGAACAGATGCCGTCGGGAAACAACTATCTGAGTCCGATTGTGAATGCCATAAAAACCAACCACGCACTATCTGTCACTTACCAAAGTTATTTTAGCCAGACAAAATCGCAGTTCGAAATGGAACCATACTGTCTAAAATCGTTCAAGCGACGCTGGTATGTGCTGGCAAGGACAAATGTACACGACGATTTGCGTGTGTTTGCCCTCGACAGGTTCTCGGAAATGAACATTACCGACAGGAAATATTCCATACCGCACAATTTTGATGCAGAAAAATATTTCCGCGACTATTATGGCGTAATTATGAACGAAAAGCCAGAAATTGTGCGTATCTGGGCGACATCATTCCGGGCAATGTACCTGCGTTCTTTGCCACTACACCATTCGCAGAAGGAGATTGAATCCGTTCCAGAAAGTGCCTTTGGTAAAAATGACGGTCACTCGATTTTTGAACTGAAGATTGCCACAACATTCGACTTCATTCAGGAATTGCGCTCAATGGGAGCAGAAGTCAAGGTATTGGCACCGCAAAGATTGGTAGATTGGATGAAATACGATGCAGAGAAGATAAATGAATTATATAAGTAAACCTCAAAAAAAATAACAACATGGAGAATGATATAGAAAAATACAAAAATGACTTGAAAAAATTGCTTGAAAAGCATAATCGACTGAATTCACATGAGGAACAGTTCAATGTGTTTACCACATTGCGCCAAGCGCATGACGAAAGGTATTTGCACTCGAGATTCATAACTTCAATTTTATATTATCCAAAAGACGAACAAGACTCAAAAGGTAAACACGATCTAAAAGGTAAACACGGATTGCCATTAGAAGTTTTTTTGAGAGCAATAGGAAGCCAATTTGAATGTACAGAGGAAACTGTAATCAAACCAAATCCGGATGATAATTGGCATGAAGAAGAAAATATTGATATTCTTATTGATAAACTTAAAAACAAGGGAAAAAAAGATTGTGCAATAATTATAGAAAACAAGATTTATGCACAAGACAGTGGAGAGCGTCAATTAAACAGATATTACGAAATCGTCAGGAATAATTTCAAATACGAGCCTTCGAATATCGAAGTATATTATTTGACTCTTGATAGGCACAAACCGTCTGATAATAGTTTAGGGGAAACTTTAATAGTGGAAGGCGAAGACCATAATCGGATAAAGACTGTCCGTTGCATTGAATATAAAACAGAGATTGTAAACTGGTTGACAGAAATCAAGAAATCTGCAAACGGTTTCTTTCTGAATGCAATTGAACAATACTTGGCATTAGTAACAAAACTCACATGCGATGTCAAATACAATGAGGAACTGACAGGTTTTGTTTGCAAAAATTGGGAAAAAACAAAGGACATAGTTCTAAACGGACAAAATAAATATCCTAAAAATGAATATGAGATTTTAAGAAAAGATTTCAAACATGTGTATTGGCATATAGTAACTAAATTTTTAGAAATCTTATACGAAAAATTATTAGGCGAAGGATTGAAGATTGAAATAGAAAAACCTATACACGAATCTGTTACTGAAATTGTACACAGAAAAAAAAGGAATCCATTTAAATATTCGTTCGAGCAAAATGGAACTTGCTGGGTACTACAGGCGGATGAACATCGTATAGGAAATGGTTTTTTCATTGGTTATGGCTATGATCTTAAAAGCAAACAATGGAGTTATATTAATTACATTAAGGATTACGACGAAAAATTGTTAGTTGACTTGTGGGATTGCTTGAACGAAGAGACAAAAGGGACAAAAACTATTGATACTATCTTGAAAAATAAAGGTATTATTGAACAATATGCAGAATTTGTGAAAAAAGAACTCGAAAATTTGGCACAAAGAAATGAACAATAACAACCCAAACGAAAATCCCGAGTATCATTCCAACGACAGCGACAAAGAATTTGAATACTACAAGGGACTTGTTGAATTTAACGAAAACGCTGACAGCATTGACTATTTGAAATTTGCTTATTCGGAGGAGGTGGAAATGCTGACGGGCAACCGCCAAAAGATTTTTGCCGAAATTGTTCGCGAATATTT
>JAGCNN010000243.1 GCA_017645925.1 Bacteroidales bacterium | reverse complement strand
TAATTATACACACTAAATTAGTTTGTTGAAGATGTTTGAAAACTACATATTTTCTGGATTCGGATATTCTGCTGGCAAGTTCACAATTACCAACAACGACATTTACGATGCTCTGAAGAAAGGCTACTTTGAGGGATTTGCAGAAGATAAGATTAGCGGAAGTGCAAAATTTGAGAAATATCGCGAAACTCACCCCAATGATACGCCTTTCGACTATTTTGCTGGCAATATTATGGGCTTTTACGAGCGTCATTATGTGCGTCCGTTTCCGCCGCGCGTGAACCGTATGCAAGTCGAGTCGTCGTTGGAATTGGCGGTAAAGGCTGTGAAAAACGCTATGCTCGATGCCAAAGTGCAGGCTGGCGATATTGACGCGTGGTTTGTAAGTACGGTTTCTCCGCATCAGCAGGCACCGGGAATCGCAGGTTCGGTAAAGTCGTTCTTTATCGATGCAAAGAACTATACGCCAGCATTTTCGCTTATGTCGGGCTGCGCTGGTTTCAACCAGAACTTGCAGAAGTGCATCGAGTATTTCCGCCTGCACAAGGAAGCCAAGTATGCAGTTGTGGCTCATACCGAGACAATGTCATCGTTCCTGAACAAGCGCACCAAGTTTGTACCGTTCGTGACTTTTGGCGACGCTGCTGCTGCTGTGATTGTTGAGCGGGTGCAAGCAGACGAAAAATTCGGAATTCTGTCCATCTGCAACTATCAGGACTTGAAAATGCTTGATTATGTGGGCGTTGATGACGACTGGAATCTTTATATGGACGATTCGGTTATCAAGGACCGTGCTTGTGTGAACATACCGAAGGCTTCACGCGAATGTCTGTCGGAAGCAGGATGGGGAATTGGTGATGTCGATATTTTTGTTCCGCATCAGACTGGCAATGTCATTGTAAAACAAGCGGCCGCCGAACTTAACTTTCCGATGGACAAGGTTTTCCTGAAGGCACAGAACCTTTACGGAAATGTCTCTGGCTCAACCGTTCCGCTCGGACTTGCGATGCTCGCCGAGGAAGGAAAGTTGTACGACGGACAGAAAATCTTGAGCGCAACTGCCGGCGTGGGTGGAAATTATGGAGGATTTGCATATTTGCACCGTAAGATTAATGCCGAAAAATCCAATTATCTGCTTCATAATAACGAACTTGCAGGTAAGAATTTGCTTGTGCTTGGCGCTTCGGGCAAATTGGGAACAGTGGTTAGCAAGGAACTAGCTTCGCGTGGTGCAAATCTCTGGTTACAAGGTAATTCCAATACTGAAAATTTGAATAATATACCGAATGCGCAAATTCTGAAGTGCAATTTGGGCGACAAGGCTTCAGTGCGTGGTTTCATTGACGAGGTTAATGCGTTGGAAATCAGGTTTGATTATCTTGTGAACCTTGCCGAAAGTACAACTGATAATTGCATGGATGTGAACCTGTACGCGCCCATTGAAATTATAAATGGCATTGTGGAGAAAATTTCTCGTGGTATTATTGCTGTGGGAAATGGGGCAGAGGACTTGAATTTTGACGAGAACTACAATGTGTGGGCATCGTCTAAACGGGCGTTCCACGGCTATCTGGCATCTGCAAGCGGTGAATTTTCGAAATATGGCATACGGACGGTTTATCTGCATTTGGGCTTTATGGACGATGGCCTTGTGTCGCAGTTGCCCGAAAAGTCGGTATTCAAGTTTATGGTGAAGTCGCGACAGGAAAATCTTGTGAATTTGGATGTTGCTGCCGAAACTATTGTAAATGCCCTTTACATTCCGCGTCAGCTTGGCGTGAACTATTCCTACGAAAATTTGATGCTTGTCGGTAGGTTGGGGTACGACGAGAATAAGGTGGACTAAATTTTTGTTAATTTTAGGCAACCATTTGAACTTTTTCGCGTTATGTAAAATGTATAGATGAAATATTGTATGTTTATGAAGAAAATATTATTGCTTTTTTCGTTGATTCTGTTGGGAATAGGAGTTTTTTCACAGGAATTTTCCGTTAATTTTACTGGAAGACTTAATGGTTCTCAGTATCAACGGATTGATAGTGTGAAGATAACAGATGTTACGCGCAATTGGACTGAAACTTTGGTTTATCCCGATACGGTGATTGTGGTAAATGCTACAGTAAATGTATCTGATGCGGAAATGTCTGTTGCTGGTTTTGAACAAAATGTGCCCAATCCTTTTGATTGCTATACATCAGTGGAACTTGCTATTCCGCAGGATGAAAATGTCAAGTTGCAGTTGTTTGATGCCGCAGGAAAGCAATGCGCAGATTTGAATGTCGCCTTGAATGCAGGTTCGCATAGGTTTGAAATTACAGCATCTAAACCGCAGGCATATATCTTGAAGGCAACGACAGGAACAAAAACATATTCTGTACGAATGATAAATGTAGGCAATTGTGGCGGTGAGGGCATAAAGTATAGTGGATATGTCTGTGAGAATGCTAAACTTACTATGGAAAATGAATTTATGGTGGGTGACGATATGGAATTTGTCGGATATGCTACTGTTGCAGGCAATGTTGTTGAAAGCGAGATTGTTTCACGTCCGCTTATGGAAAATCAGGATATAGTGTTGGAGTTTAGTGTGGAAACAACAGGAACGCTAAACGGTCACGACTGGGTTGATCTTGGTTTGCCAAGTGGCATTCTGTGGGCAACTTGTAATGTGGGTGCAGATAGTATGACGGGTTTTGGCAATTACTATGCTTGGGGAGAAACGATACCGAAAACTAATTACGATTGGAATACTTATGTTTTTTGCTATGGTTATGAAAATGGTTCTGGAAGTCCTTATGAATTGACAAAATATTGCTATTGTTGGACTTGGGCTTACCATAGTATTACAGATACTTTGACAATTCTAGAGGCATGCGATGATGCTGCAACTGCTAATTGGGGGGCAGGTTGGAGAATGCCTGGTTATGAGGAGTTTGAGGAGTTGCTGGAGTATTGCAACTTTTTTGATACGGCGATAAATGGTGTGAATGGACGGTTATACATAGGGCCTAATGAAAATAGTATTTTTTTGCCTAAAGCCGGACGGAAATCACAAACAGATGTTTCTGGGGCATCAGGGCATTATTGGTCTCGTTCTCTTTACTATTATGCTGATGGAATTGAATGTGAACCTGATTTTGCTTGGGATCTTGAAATTTCACAAAATGATATATATGATGGATTATCATCTTTGGGAAATGAACGTTGTTATGGTATGTCTGTTCGTCCAGTTTGTAGTAGGGACAATGTTAATGATAGCATTGTCTTTTCATTGCCGACATTAATTACAAATGCAGCAACAGATATAACAACATCTGACGCAACCATTTGTGGCAATATAATCTCTGATGGTGGCATAGTAGTAACTACTCGTGGATTTATGTACGGAACAAGTGCAAACAATCTTTCGCAAAGCGTACAGAGCGGCAATGGTACAGGCAGTTTTACAAAGACATTGACCGGTCTTTCATACGGCACAACCTATTATTATAAAGCGTATGCAACAAATGCAATCGGAACGAATTACGGCGAAGTAAGGACATTTACAACAATAGCAGTATATCTCCCAACGGTAACTACAGACTCAGCCTCAAGCGTAACAGGCACAGGAGCAAAGCTCTCTGGCAATGTGACTTTTGATGGTAACGCAGTCGTAATTGCTCGTGGATTTATGTACGGCACAAGCGCAAACAATCTTTCACGAAGCGTGCAGAGTGGCAGCGGAACAGGCAGTTTTACAAAGACACTCACAGGCCTTTCCCCAGGTACCACCTATTTTTATAAGGCATACGCCATAAACACAGCAGGTACGGCATACGGCGATGTTATGTCGTTCACAACACCTGCAAGCACAGGCACAGTAAATGGACATACTTGGGTTGACCTCGGTCTGCCAAGCGGAACAAGATGGGCAACTTGCAATGTTGGTGCAAGCACACCGACAGACTATGGCAACTACTATGCGTGGGGTGAAACTACTACCAAGGAAACCTACGAGTGGAGTACCTATAGATATTATGACGACTCTAATGTGACAAAATATACAGGTTCTGACAATCTGATAATCCTCGAGGCAAGCGATGATGCAGCAACCGCAAATTGGGGTTCTGGCTGGCGAATGCCTACAGTTACTGAAATGCAGGAATTGTTTGATAATTGTACACAATCTTGGTCAACACAGAACGGTGTAAGGGGACGACAGTTTACCGGACAGAACGGCAACTCTATATTCCTACCCGCTGCCGGTTGCTTCGCTGGTAGTAGTGTCAACTATGCCGGTTCCTTCGGTCGCTACTGGTCAAGTTCGCTCTACTTAGGCGGTTCTTCCTTCGCGTGGATACTCTACTTGCCTTCGGATGATTGCTACACGGACTACTACCTCCGCTACTATGGGTATTCCGTTCGTCCTGTTTTGAGTAGAGCTAATGATAGCATTACCGTTTCTGTACCGACTGTAATTACAGGTACGGCATCAGATATAACAGCGTATGGTGCGACTTTTTATGGTGATGTAATATCAGATGGAGGAGCAACGGTAACAGATCGAGGATTCGTGTATGGAACAAGTGCAAATAATCTTACGCAAAGTATGCAGTGCGGTTGCGGCACAGGAACTTTTGTAAATACCATAGGATTAGATCCCGTAACTACATATTATTATAAGGCTTACGCAACAAACAGTATCGGTACTGCATACGGTGAAGTTATGTCGTTTACAACAGAAAATGTTGGAGACCCTACTGGTACACTAAACGGGCATGACTGGGTTGACCTT
The DNA here is from genome assembly GCA_017645925.1 of Bacteroidales bacterium. Taxonomy (GTDB): domain Bacteria; phylum Bacteroidota; class Bacteroidia; order Bacteroidales; family ML635J-15; genus Bact-19. Next base: position 22,288 of record JAGCNN010000243.1, on the reverse strand, counting down.
GGTTTGCCGAGTGGTACAAGGTGGGCGACCTGCAATGTAGGTTCAACTACCCCTGAAGGCTACGGTGACTATTTTGCTTGGGGCGAAACCAGCACGAAGACAATTTATACAGAAGACAACTATACATATACAGGTAATCCTATCACGCTTCCGACGAGTGCCGATGCCGCTACTGCAAACTGGGGTAATGGCTGGCGGATGCCGACACGCGAAGAAATGGACGAACTTTACAGAAACTGCACCCGCGAATGGACAACTCAAAACGATGTAAACGGTGAAAAGTTCATCGGACCGAACGGCAACTCAATCTTCCTGCCCGCTGCTGGCTACCGCCACGACGGTGACCTCGATAATGCCAGTTCCCGCGGCTATTATTGGTTGAGTTCACTCAGCACGAACTACTCAGGCTATGCGTTTGACTTCATCTTCGATTCTGGCAATTGCGACTTGTACAATGGTAGCCGTGTCAATGGACTCTCTGTTCGTCCTGTCTGCGACCAATAAAATTTACGATTTAGCTATGTCTAGCTAAAGGTTTAGATTTACGGCAGTCGGAAAAAAGTCGGCTGTCGTTTTGTTTATAGATGTAAATGAGAAGAATGCACAGGTCTAATTGCCTAATTCTCCCCAAAATAGGTTTATTTATATTTTACATATAGGTGGTTTATGGTGTGATGAAAATAAGTGGGTTGAAAATTATTTGTATAGAGCAAATATTTGTTGCCTTTTTTGCTGTAAGTCAGTTTTTTGTTTTAAATTTGCCGCGTAAATATTTTTGATATGGCAAAAAAGTATGCTGATAGATATGGTCCATTGCTGTTGCTAGATGCGGGGCTTATTACTTTTTTTACTGCTATAGTTGTGATGTTCATGTGGGCAATAATTGATTCCGCAGATATTTTCAATCCATTTGATGATTACATTGACAACTTCGACTACAGCGACCTCGTATATTCGGAAATGAGCCGCAAGGATGACATATACAAGACCGACACAAATATATATATAGTCAACATTGGTGAACTTTCGCGTGGAGAGCTGGCTCAGAAGATAAACATAATACAAAAGTTCGAGCCTAGAGTCATTGGTATAGATGCTGTTTTTAAGGAGCAGAGGACTGGTAGCCTGCAGGAAATTATGGAGGATATGGCTCTCAAGCAAGCATTGAACGCCAAACCCAATATTGTGATGGGGGCTTTCGGAATATATGATACTATAGATGATGACAAGTCCAATGGCGTTATCAGAACCAATGAATTCTTTGGTGACCTGCCGTATGGGCATCTTGAGTTTTCACGTAATGGTGGATTGATACATAGGGAGTTTGATAAATTTATACGTTATACAGATACAATAACCAACGAACCTGTTACTATCAATGCTTTTTCTGCTGCAATAGTTAGCATGTACGACAACGATATGTTCTTGAAATTCGCTAAGCGAAACAAGAAGCAAACTGAATGTATAAACTTTAGAGGCGGTAGCATGCCTTTCATAAAGATTGACTACGAGGACATAAACGACTCTTGCAACCTGAGCATGTTCAGGGACAACATTGTGCTTTTGGGGTACCTTGGAATGTACAAGGGTGCACCGATGGATACAATAGACGCATTCTTTACACCTCTTAAACGCTGCGAAGGATACGATGCTAAAGGTATAGAGTTGCATGCGCATATAATCAGCATGATAATGAATGATGATTGCCTCGTTACATTGGAAGAATGGCAAAATTATGCTATTGCATTCATAATAACATTCTTCTTTGTACTTTGGCTGGTTTACTGGTATGTATTCGGTGCCAAATTCTTCGATATTCTTTCAAAACCAATACAGTTCCTGTTGATTGCTGTGGTTCTTTTGATTTCTTACTATGTTATGAAAGAGTTTGGCATAAAAGTTGATATGATGCCAAGTGGAATCATGCTGATATTCTGTATCGAGGTTCTGTATTTGTACGAAGAAACATTAGAATTATTTAAGATAGATTCATTTATAACGCAAACATTTAAATATACGAAAGATGAAAGGAATAAAGTTTTACGCAGCATTGTTAGGTTTGAGTTTATTCGCAATAAGTTTAAGCGCTCAGACAAGTGAGTATAAGGTCTTCTATTTTTCAGGAAGCCCGAAAATTGTTGACAAGAAGGTTGAAACCAACTTGGTAAGAGACAGCTACATTTCTTCGAAGAGTTCTCTCAAGGTGCCTGCTGGTTCTTATGTTGTGCTCACCAACAAGAACGATGTTCCTATGGGAATCAATACTCCTGGAACATATTCGGTTACAGACCTTAACAAGATTTATGAAGATGTAGGTAACAGCAACCTTACTCAGGAATTTTTCAACTACATCGCAAACAACATGATTCAGAATTCGCAGAAGGAACGCAAGAGTGGTGGTGTTTACCGTGCAGTTGGCGACAATTACAAAGATCCGTTCGATGATGCAATGGTAATTGAAAATTATGTATTGCTTTCGTGGTCGAACCCAAAACAGAAAAAGCTCTATCTGAAAGTTTACGAAGAGGAATCAGGCGAGCAGATTTACAATTTCGCAACAACCGACAGCGCATTTGTTGTAAAGTATGATGAAAAGATTTTTGAAAAAGGCAAAAAGTACTCTTGGATAGTAAATAGCAACTACAGCGATCCTGACCAAGGTACAGTACTTAGAACCTTCACTTTTGCAAACGATGCTTGGATGAGCGAATACAAGAAGGAAGTAGAAGCAATAAACAAGACCGAAAACGAATACATGAGAAAAATAAAACTTATAAGACTTTCTCTCGACAAGAATGTATTCCCGATACTAGACCTGTATTAAAAAAAAAGGATTCGGCTGGGATTAAAAAAAAGTGGTTGCTACGGCAGCCACTTTTTTTCTTCATTTCAGTTGTGTATTAACAAAATAATAAACTAAAGATTCGTTCAAAAGTGTTATATTTGCCTTTTGTAAAAAAATAAATTTATAGACCAATGGGACTTTTTAAGACTTTTACATATAACGTATTCGATTATAAACCACGCTATTATGATGCTAAAGTTGATGAGTTTCACGAAAAGGTAATGGATAGGCGCGAGGCGGAAGGCAAAATTGATGCTACTGATAGCGAGTATAGGCCAGGTGCCAGCATACGTGGCAGTTTCCGTTCGAAGATGCGCAGAACATCGTATGGCGGAACAAAAAAATCCACAATCAGGATATTCTGTATCGCTGTTTTCCTGTTTTTCATTGCCTACCTTATTTTCTTTGCCGACTTGACCTCGGTGGTGTCGTATATTAGCAAGTTGTAGCCATGTCGGATATAATTAAGTTGTTGTCGGATTCGGTAGCCAACCAGATTGCTGCTGGTGAGGTCGTGCAGAGACCATCGTCGGTAGTGAAGGAACTGGTGGAAAATTCGCTGGATGCTGGTGCTACTAGTATTGACATTATTATAAAAGATGCCGGTCGTACGCTAATTCAAGTGGTTGACAATGGCGTGGGAATGTCTCCGACCGATGCCCGAATGTCGTTTGAACGCCACGCAACATCAAAAATATCAAAGGCAGAGGATTTGTTTGCAATAACAACCATGGGATTCCGTGGCGAAGCTTTGGCTTCAATTGCAGCTGTTGCCGAAGTGGAACTTGTTACCCGGCGAAAAGATGATGAACTTGGTACTTGTGTTTGCATTTCAGCATCTAATGTGAAGTCGCAGGAGCCTGTGGCTGCTGCATTCGGTACAAATTTCAAGGTGCGCAACCTGTTCTTCAATATTCCGGCAAGGCGTAAATTCCTGAAATCAGATAATGTTGAGACTAAGCACATTATGGACGAAATTCACCGTATTGTGCTTACAAATCCATCAATTTCGTTCAAGGTTGTTTTCAACGACGATATTAAAATGCAGCTTTCAGCAGAGAATCTGCATCAGCGTATTGCTAATGTCTTTGGCAAGAAACTCAACCAGAACCTTGTGCCGTTGGGTGTTGAAACCAATATCGTAAATATAAAGGGCTTTATAGTGAAGCCAGAAATGTCGCAGAAAAATATGTCGGAGCAGTTCTTTTTTGTCAACAACCGCTACATGTATCATCCTTATTTCCGTAAGGCGGTAACTTCTGCATACGACAAGCTTCTGCCCGAAGGCGAAAATCCTCGCTTCTTTATTTACCTTGAAGTTGATCCGTCAACAATAGATATAAACATTCATCCTACAAAGACCGAAATTAAGTTTGAGGAAGAGCAGTCGATATATATGATTCTAAATTCTGCTGTAAAGGAGGCGCTTGGCAAGTTCAATGTGGTTCCGTCTCTGTCGTTTGAGGATGACATTACGCGTGATGCACATTTTACATCATCAACAGTAGTGCGCCCGCCTGTTATAAGTGTGAATCCTAAGTTCAATCCGTTCAAATATACTGATTCTGGCTACAAGCGTGATGTTCCAAAGAACTGGGAACAAATATATGATGGAGGCAAAACTCGTGATGACTTTGATTTGCCCGAAAGCGAAAATCCCCAGAATTACGAGAATATGCAAAGTATTCAGTCGCAAATTTCGTATGGTTCGGATGAAAAATATTCGGCTGACAGTGCGCAGAAATATTTGCAGTTGAAAAACAAGTATATACTCACATCTTCACATTCTGGAATGATTGTCATAAATCAGCGTAGGGCGCATGAACGTATTATGTACGAGCATTTTATGCGTATGTTGGAGTCGCGTAGCGGAGTTGTGCAGAAGTCGTTGTTTCCTCTTGTTATTGAGCCTTCTCCCGAGGAACGGGGTATGCTTATTGAGGTTATGACCGAACTCAATACCATTGGTTTCGATATTGTTATGGTCGGAACTGATAAGTTTGAAATTCGTGGTGTGCCTGCCGAACTTGCCGAAATGGATGCCAATGCGATTATTCGCCAACTTCTTGACGAACTCTCTGATGGTTCTCCCGATGTCAAGATGCTCCTTAACGACAAGATTGCCATTGCCTTGGCTAAGTCAGCTGCAATGTCATCTGGTGTTGCTTTGAAGGACGAGGAGATGGAAGATTTGTTTTTCCGCTTGATGTCGTGTGCAAATCATAATTATACTGCCGATGGCAGGAAAATCATGGATATAATGGATATTTCTGAAATAGAAAACAAATTTAATTGATGGTGCTATGTTTAATAGATTTTTGGATATTCCACCGGTAGTAAAGTATCTGCTTCTTGTCAACATTGTGATGTTTGTCGTTACAATGTTTCTCCCTGTGGTGGATTCTTATTGTGCCTTGTATAGTTTCAGAAGTCCATTGTTCAAACCATTCCAGCTTGTTACACACATGTTTATGCATGCTGGATTCTGGCATTTGTTCTTCAATATGTTTTCGCTTTATATGTTCGGCAGGGTGCTAGAATCGTATTGGGGCTCAAAGCGGTTTTTCATATACTACTTTGTAGCAGGAATTGGTGGAGCGTTGTTCTATCTGCTAGTAAAAGAGATTGAAGCACAAGTGCTTATGTCGTCAATGAGTGCGGACGATATAGAGTTTGTTATGAGCTATGGAGCCGACATTATTATGCAGGGTAAAAACTTTGCAGATCCTATGTTTCCTGAAATAAGCAGACTTAATGCTATTATTAATGTTCCATGCGTTGGTGCTTCGGGGGCTATTTACGGATTGTTACTTGCATTCGGCATGATGTTTCCAGATGTAGAAATGTACATTTACTTTGCTATTCCTGTGAAAGCCAAGTGGATGGTGATAATATTCGTTGTGATAGAACTTTTACTCGGCATACTTAACGCACAAGGCGACAACGTTGCACATTTTGCTCATTTGGGAGGTATGCTCATCGGTTTTATCCTGTTGATGATTTGGCGAAAGAAGGGTACTGTGTGATGAAGCAAGGAATCATTGACGAGATTAAGGGTATTTTCCGTCAGGGAAACAATTTGAGCATACTCATATTTTTGAATATAAGTGTGTTTGTCGTAGTGCTTTCTATTAATCTCGGATTCTTCTTTGCTGGAAAAACTTTTGAGGCTTCGGAGTGGTTGGGTGTCTCGTCAAATTTTTCTCTTTTGGCTCATAGACCGTGGACTGTAGTTTCCTATATGTTTGTTCATTCCGATTTCATACATATATTATTCAACTTGCTTGTGCTGTATTGGTTTGGGCGAATTTTTCTTGAATATCTTTCGCAGCGGCAGTTGCTTGGTGTTTATATACTTGGTGGACTGGCAGGAGCGTTGGTGTTTATTGCGGCGTACAATATAATTCCTGTTTTTGCAACGGTAAAGAATGTTGCTTTTGCAATTGGAGCATCGGCTTCGATAATGGCTGTGGTGTTTGCTATAGCTGTACTCGTGCCTAATATGCCTGTTCGTTTGGCTTTTCTTGGACAGATAAAACTGAAATATTTGGCATTAGCGATTGTTTTAATAGACTTGTTGAGCATACCATTCGGCAATGCAGGAGGACATTTTGCACATTTGGGAGGGGCGCTTATGGGAATGGTGTTTTCGATTTGTTATTCAAAAGGTACCGACATTACAATTTTCCTATCGCGTTTTTTTACGTGGATTGGCAATTTGTTCAAGCCTCAACCCAAGATGGCGTCGCAAGGGGGAAGTCGCCGTGCAGAAACTGATGCGGAATTCAATAGGCGTAAGGCCAAAGAGCAGAAGGAGATAGATAAAATATTGGATAAGGTTAAGGAATCTGGGTATTCAAGTCTTACTAAGGAGGAAAAAGAAAAATTGTTTAGCAATAGCAATAAAAATTAAGGAATATGTGGCGTAAGTTGTTGTGGATATTGACTATATTGTTTCTGTTGGCGGTAATATTGTGTATAGTTTCCGTATATGTTTCGCCAGCAAGTGTCAAGTGGATGTCGTTGTGCCCGTTTGCACTTAAATATGTGCTTATAGGACTAGCTGTTATGATGCTTATCTGGCTGTTTGTGAACTATAAGGTGGCAATTCCTATTGCAGTGGTTGTTTTTGTCGGATTTAAATACTTTTCGCACGAATACTCGATTCGCGACAAGTCGCTTGATGACCAAGCCGATTTTAAGGTAATGTCCTATAATGTTAAGTGTTTCGGTATTCTTGATAAGAATTCCAATTTGTTGAGGGAAAAAACTTTACAGACAATTACGGAAACCAATGCTGATATTTTGTGCTTGCAGGAAGCATACTGGGCAAACAAGGCTGCCGATTTTCCTACGCTTGATGTGTTGTCAAAGAATTTGAAAGCAAATTCTGTCACAAAGGTTGCTCTTACGAATTTTAACTATGGAGTGGGGGGCTTGGCTATTGTTACTCGCTATCCGGTTATTAACCAGTATTCGCATCCGTTTGATAGTACTGCAAATGGGTTTATGTATGTTGATATTTTGATGAATGAGGATACGGTAAGATTGTACAATTGTCATTTGCAGTCGATTATGATAAGCTATTCGGATGTTGAGATTAGTCGTCGCCGCGAAGGTTTTAATAGGGAAAACAAGGAAAAGGCAAAAAGCCTGTATTCCAAGTTTTCGGAGGCATCGGCTCATCGTGCTATGCAGGTAGATACTCTTGTGGCAACGCTTGATACTTGTCCGTATCCGGTTATGCTTTGTGGTGATTTTAATGATATACCATTGAGTTATACATGTTTCAATGTTCTCGCTGCGGGAGAAAAACTTCACGATACTTTTATGGAGCGAGGAGATGGTACTGGACGTACATTTTCAATTGCAGGCGTTGATTTCAGGATTGACTATATAATGCACTCCAATTTTTTCAAATGCTTGAGGCACAAAGTCCTTGACTTTAATATTTCTGATGACCATTATCCTGTGGTGGCGGAGTTTGGGAGTTGAGAGTTGAAAGTTGAGAGTTGAAAGTTTTGGAGTTGAAAGTTTTGGAGTTGAAAGTTTTGGAGTTGAGAGTTTTGGAGTTGAGAGTTTTGGAGTTGAGAGTTGTCCTTCGACAGGCTCAGGAAGCAATAGTTGAGAGTTAAAAGTTGTCAATGCCTAAATAAGAGGTACATCATATTATTGCAGTTTTGCGGCTTTTTGCCTTCTAGCCTGTTAGCCTTCTGGCCTTTTAACCGTTTGTCAATTCTGCAAAAACTTCTTCTATTGACTTTTCCTTTTCCTGCATGTTTAGGACGGCAAGTCCTTTTTGCACGGCTAAGTTGAATACGGATTTGCGGATGTCGTTGTTCTTGTTGTATTCGATGGCAAATCGGGTAGGGGACTGCTTGCGGACATTCCTGATGCCCTTTATTTGTGCAAAATCATTCTCTGCAAGTTCTCCGTCAAATTCTACGAGCAAAGTGGAAATAGAGTCGCTGTTGAGGTGGGCAAAGTCTTCTGCCTTGTCGTTTGCGAGAAGTACACCTTTCTTTATCAGTAGGATACGGTCGCATATAGCTTCTACTTCCTGCATTATGTGGGTGGAGAGTATGACTGTCTTTTCCTTGCCGAGGTTTTTTATTAAGTTTCTGATTTCAATAATCTGGTTTGGATCGAGGCCAGATGTTGGCTCGTCAAGGATTAGCACTTCGGGGTCGTGGATAATTGCCTGCGCCAGACCTACACGTTGCTTGTAGCCTTTCGACAATGTTCCGATTTTCTTGTTTATTTCAGGTTCAAGACCAGTAAGCGACACAATTTCATCAATTCTAGCCTTTTTGTTTTTTATACCATATATGCCAGCGACAAATTTAAGGTATTCAACTATATACATGTCAAAGTAAAGAGGGTTTTGTTCTGGCAGGTAGCCTAGTTTCTTGCGGATTTCAATGGGGTTTTCGAGGATGTTCATTCCGTTTATCAGTACTTCTCCGTTTGTGGCGGGAATGTAGCCGGTGATTATTTTCATCAATGTTGACTTTCCTGCACCATTTGGACCCAGGAAACCGACAATTTCACCGTTGCGAATTTCAAAACTCACATTGTCGAGAGCCTTCTGCTCTCCGAAAACCTTAGTTATATTCCGTACTTCTATTGACATGTATTCATTTTTATTAGACCGCTAAAATACATCTTTTTTTGATTGGGCGCGAGAAAATATTGTACGAAACATGGTTAGGTCGGATTATCAACTACTTTCCGTCCTTGTAACTCACGTATGAGCCTTGAACGCATTTCCATCTGCCATCGTTGAGAAGAATAACCTTGTCTCCATATACGCCATCAATTTTGCGTCCATCCTTATCGCATGCGTACCAATATCTGCCTTGTTTGATGAGCCAGCACCCGTTCCAGAAGATATAGACAGATTCCTCGGAATAGAAATCCACCTTTTTCCCATTGCAGTGGTACACATCATAATATCCGGCACTGCGCTGTACGCTCACATATCCCCAAGGGTAATACAATATCTGCTTGCCATAGATACCATCAACGAGATTTCCATTTGTGTCGGCAAGATACCAGGTGCCACTGCGCTTAACACGATAATATCCGTTGTAAAGCAGGTTAATCTCATCGCCATAGAGAATGGAATTACCGTCCCTGTATATATATACTTTTCTGCCAGAGAGACGAACAGTGCAACCATTCCATAGGTCTTGGTAATTGTCGGTACATTGTACAGATTTTCGAGTTGTCATTTCATAATCAGTATCTTCGAACCATAGGTCATACTTGTCTGAAACTACATATTGCGCCTGCATCGTAAGGCAAGACACAAATATTATACAGAAGATAAATATCTTTCTCATAGGACATAATTTTTTATGGATTACTCATTTGTAGTTCCAATCATTATGCCATTTCAGCACGGTATTGTGTATTAGAGTGTTATAATATAGTTAAAGTAAGTCTTAATAAATCAGCGATTAACGTTGATTTATAGTTGGACATATTCGTGCATATATGCTTATTTGCTAGCAAATTCCTTTAGACTGTTTTCGTCCAGTCGTTGCACAGTCCATTCGTCCATTGGGATTGCTCCTATACTGCGATAGACATTCAGTGCTGGCTGGTTCCAGTCGAGGCATATCCATTCCATGCGTCCGCAGTTGCGTTTCACTGCAAGTTTCGCGAGATATTTAAGCAACGTTTTGCCATAGCCCAATCCTCGTTTTTCGGGGATGACGAATAAATCCTCAATGTACAATCCCTTGCGACCGACAAAAGTGGAGAAGTTGTGGAAAAACAATGCAAATCCAACAATCTTACCATCCTCTTCGGCAAAAACAACTTCTGCCGATTTTTCAACAAAAACCGAATGATATATTGTCGCTTCATCTGCAACGACTTCGTCAAGACATTTCTCGTATTCCGCAAGGCGTTTTATTAGTTCCAGTATTTTTCCGGCTTCGCTTTCTTTGGCAGGACGGATGCTAATCTTATTGTCTGTCATATATTTATGTGGTATATGTTGAGTGCAAAGTTATAGAAAGTTTGTTTTTCTGCAATCATTGTTGTCCGATAAAAATTGGAAAAATGTGTTTAATTGCAATATTATCAAGTGTTTATATTGCAATATAAATAAGAGGGGCTAGTCATTTACTTGCTTCGCTGCGTGAGCTAAAGGTACGGAAGCTAGTCGTAACACGCGATACGGAACGGGGAGCGTTGTGAAGACTGCTGTCCGAAATCTGTTAACGGATTATTAGAGAACAGATTACTCACTTCGTTTCGTGAGAAAGTTCCGGACAAGTGAACTCACAAGCAACGTTCCTTTTGCTGTTCGTTCTACTTTCCGGAATGACTTGAGAGGGTTTAGCGGACACTAATATTCTGCAATAGGAATGTGTAAAATTATAGAACAAACGCTCCCCAAATGGAAAGCGTTTGTTGATAATGCCGGCTTTATTTTACCCCTCAGAATCGCTTCCGACATTATTTTATGTAATTCACAATTTCGTTTTGCGGAATAGTGTTCTGTTCTCCTGTTGCCATGTTCTTTATTGTGGCAGTTCCGTTGGCGACTTCACTTTCACCTATAATAATAACGTACGGTATGTTTTGGCTGTTTGCAAACTTGAATTGCTTGTCCAGTTTCGATTTTTCAGGGAAAACAACGCAACTGATTCCTTCTTTCCTGAGTTTTCCTGCAATTTCGATGCAGGTGCGTTCCTCGTTCTGTCCGAAGTTTACGAGTAGGGCAGTGCTGTATTCATCGGTTTGCTTGGGGAAAAGTTCAAGTTGTGTCATCACATCGTATATGCGGTCGGCACCAAACGATACACCAACGCCAGAAACATCCTTCAATCCGAAAATGCCAGTCAAGTTGTCGTAACGACCTCCGCCACAGATGCTTCCGATTTCAACATCGTTGGCTTTCACTTCAAAGATTGCGCCTGTGTAGTAGTTCAGTCCACGTGCAAGGCTTAGGTCAAGTTCAACATTTATTCCGAGCTTGTGGTCGCGTATGTAACCGAAAATTACATTCATTTCTTCAATTCCAGCCTTGCCGGTTTCGGTATTGCCTATGATGCTTTCAATCAGCTTAAATGTTTCTTCGGTGTTGCCTTTGTTTGTAAGAATTGGTCTTAGCTTTGCGATGGCATCGTCCGAAAGTTCGTTTGCGCGAAGTTCTTCCTCAACTTTTTCCAAGCCAATCTTGTCAATCTTGTCAATAGCGACCGTGATAGCAACAAACTTGTCGGCTTCGCCAATTGCTTCGGCTATTCCCGATAGAATTTTGCGGTTGTTGAGCTTCAAGGTTACCGAAATGCCAAGTTTTGCAAAGACATCGTCTATTATTTGTATCAGTTCAAATTCGTTGAATAGTGATTTTGAGCCAATTATGTCAACATCGCACTGGTAGAACTCTCTGTATCTGCCTTTCTGCGGCTTGTCGGCACGCCATACGGGTTGAATCTGGTAGCGTTTGAACGGAAATACGATGTCGTTTCTATGTTGCACAACGAAGCGAGCAAACGGAACTGTAAGGTCGTAACGAAGACCTTTTTCCGAAATATTGTTTGTGATTTCAATATAATTATGGGCTTCAAGACTCTCCTTTGAAATCTTGTCGGTGAAATTTCCTGAATTCAGAATTTTGAAAAGCAGTTTGTCGCCTTCTGCACCGTACTTGCCGAGTAGGGTAGAGAGGGTTTCCATCGCTGGTGTTTCTATCTGCGAGAATCCGTAGTTGTGGAATACTTCCTTTATAGTGTTAAAGATGTAGTTTCTCCTGTTCATTTCGGCAGGACCGAAATCGCGTGTTCCTTTTGGTGTTGAAACCTGTTGTGCCATTTTGCTAAAAATTAGACATTAAACCTTATGTTCAGTATGTCGCCGTCTTCAACGACGTATGTTTTTCCTTCTACATGGAATTTACCTGCGCTCTTTACTGCATTTTCCGAGCCTAATGTTACAAAATCGTTGTATTTCATAACCTCGGCACGAATGAAGCCGCGTTGCAGGTCGCTATGGATAACGCCAGCTGCTTCGGGTGCGGTTTCGCCCTTGTGGATAGTCCAAGCACGGATTTCTTTTGGTCCGACTGTAAAGAACGACTGCAGGTTGAGCAGGTCGTATGCTTCGCGGATTACTCTGTTTACGCTTGGCTCTTCCAAACCATAGTCAGCAAGAAATTCCTGCTTTTCCTCGTCGGTGTCAAGTTCGGAAATTTCCGATTCAAGTGCTGCTGCAATGGTAAGTATCTTTACATTAGAACCTTCAAGCGCTTTTTTTACTGCATCTACATACTTGTTGCCATTCTTTATTGAACCTTCATCAATGTTGCAGACATACATCACAGGTTTTGTCGTAAGCAGGAAAAGGTCGGAAATATATTTCTTGTCTTCTTCCTTTACGGGTGCAGTACGGGCGTTTTGCATATTTTCAAGGTGTTCCTGATATATTTTCAGTACATCTACTGCCTGTTTTGCTTCCTTGTCGCCTACTTTCGCAGCCTTTTCCATTCTTGCAATCTTCTTTGTAATTGACTCCAAGTCTTTTATTTGAAGTTCAAGGTCAATGGTCTCCATATCCCTTACAGGGTTAACGGAACCATCGATGTGGGGTAGGTTGTCGTCATCGAAGCAACGAAGCACATGGATGAGCGCATCAGCGTTTCTAATGTCTGCAAGGAATTGGTTGCCAACGCCTTCTCCATGATTAGAACCTTTTGTAAGACCAGGGATGTCAACGATATCGACTGTTGCTGGTACAAGTTTTTCGGTTGGCTGGAACTTTTCCATTTCCTTGAGCCTTGCATCAGGCACCGAAATTACACCTATATTAGATTTGTTGCTTGAGAAGGCGAAGTTGCTTGTTTCCGCCTTTGTTTTAGACATGCAGTTGAAAACCGTAGTTTTACCGCAGTTGGCTATGCCAATGATTCCACAATGTAAACCCATTTCTATTCAAAATTTAGAGGTGCAAATTTAATATTAATTATTGGTGTAAAAAACAAATGCGGCATTTGCCGCATCTGTATGTTTTCTTAAAATGCCTATTCCATTAGGAGGTAGAATGTTCCAGTCTTGCTGTATTCCTTGTCCTTATAGTCGGCATACCTTATTTTATATACATAGTAGTCGGTGTGATAGTACTTTTTTGCATCCTTTCCACTCCAACCTTCCGATACGTTGGTTGTCTTGAAAACTAATTGTCCCCATCTGTCGTAAATCAAAAATTCGTATGGATAGTCTTTTACGAACGATAGAACAGGCTTGAATGTTCTATTGATTTCGTCTTTTGATGTAATGTTGAATGCAGTTGGCATCCATACTATTGGAGTTTCGTATATGCAAGCAATGTTGGACCTACTCACGTTTTGCTGCGAAACATCAGGTGTATTTTCGTATGCTTCAATAAAATAGCAGAACGAACTTGTGAGGTAGATACCCTTGTCGTGGCATCTTTTTACATATTCCGAAATATTGTTGCTAAAGTTCAAGGCACCTTGTCCGTTGCTTCCGATTTCAGTAGCAACTCCGTCGAAGTAACTGTAAATCTTATATGATATTACGCCGTTTGGCCATTCTTTGTATTCTGTCCATGAAAGGTCATGTTCGGTTGCATCGCTAGAATTAGCAGTGAGCAGAATGTTGCTTGCAATGTTTGATGTTCCCGAAATTTGTCCGCATGGATCTATTGAAACAAGTTTATACTGATATAGGTTTTGAGATGCGTCAACATCGCTGTCAGTATGAACTATTTGAGTTTGTCCTGAGTAAGGGAAACTTGCGATTGTGTTGAAATTTTCGCTTCCGTTTATCGACCTAAGCAATTGGTATTCTGTTACCTGTCCAGAATTTGCGATTTGGAAGTTGAGTGTAATGTTTTGGTTTTCGTCAACGCTAGCATAGTTGGCCTTGATGTAGAGTGGGCCTTGGTGTCCTGATGCTGTGAATTCTATTGAATTAGATGTAGCTGTGGTTCCATTGTTCTTTACAGCCTCGATGTAGTAGCTGTACCAACGTCCGTTTGCTAGATTTTCATCAGTATATTCGTTTGTGGTTGCCGTTAATGTTTTGATAAGTTGGTATTCTGTTCCCGTGAATCTTCTGTAAACCCTATAGTTAGCGATGTTTGTACCCCAACCAGTATAGTTTGACCAAGTGAGTGTGGTTTTGTGTTCGCATTTGTCGAATGAGGATTTGAGCAATATTGTTGAATGGGGGTCGGTTATTGTGCTTTTGTAGCCATCGGTATCGAAAGATGCAAGGCGGAATCTTTCGCTTGTTGAGTTGGCCGACGAACCTGAATAATCGTATGAGGTAGTAAGTCTGCCGTAAACTGTATCGAGGGTGGTTGTAATATTGTCAACAATCTTGTAGATTATGTATCCTTCTACATCGGTTGAGTCGCTAGGATTCCATGTCAATTTGACCGTGGTTGGTGTTGACTCGGGAATTACGCTTGCCGACAGGAACTCTGGCGGGTCGGGAAGATTATTCTGTGCCACAGCTGAAATGCTGAAAGCTAATAGTATTACCGATAAAAATTTCTTCATACACATTCGTGTTTTACTATTTTAGTAAATACAAAGTTACTGATGTGTCTTTGTGATAAAACATTGACTATCAATATGTTTGCGAGCCAAGTGCATATCAAGTCCACTTCAATAAAACTTCTCTCAAAGGTATTTACAATTTTTTTAATTCGCAAATATATTTTAAAATAGTTTTTGCACGTGTAGTGTTATAAAAAAATAAAGACCGCAAAATGCGGCCTTTATTTTTTGTTTGTTGTTGATTATTAGAACTTAACAATCTGATGGGTGAGAACCTTATCGTTGTTTACGATTCTAATTACAAGGTTTCCTGTAATGTCTTCAGCGATATTTATTGTTTCAACAGTGCTGTTGATTTGTCCTGCTGCAACAACTTTTCCAGTAATGTCGAATATTTCGTATGTAGAACCTTCGCAGTTTTCAACATTCAACATTCCATCGGTCGGGTTCGGGTAGATTGCTATTGCACCCATTCCAAAGTCTTCAACACCAGAGTTTGCTGCAATGCGTACATTGAAGCTTTGAGTTGTCTGGTACAGCATGTCGGAAACAACAAGAATTACTTGTGGTCCATTTCCTATGGTTGTTGGAGTTACTGGAGTTCCACTCAATGTTGCAGTTCCGTCTCCGTTGTCAACCAAAGTTGCCCATGATGGACCTGTTGTCATTTCAATGGTGAGGTTGTCGTTATCTGCATCGGTGCAAGTAACTTCATATACATATTCAACATTTTGAGTTGCTGTTGTAATAGGTTCTGAAGTGAATACAGGTGCAACATTTGTTGTGTGTACTGTTATTGTAAATGGTTGAGTTTCAGTTTCGTCACCATCGTCAGCAGTAAGAACAACATTGTAGTTCTGTGACAATGCATTGATGTGAGGAGCTGTTCCTGAAAGTACATATTCGC
The DNA here is from genome assembly GCA_017645925.1 of Bacteroidales bacterium. Lineage (GTDB taxonomy): Bacteria > Bacteroidota > Bacteroidia > Bacteroidales > ML635J-15 > Bact-19. The sequence goes on along the minus strand of JAGCNN010000243.1, from coordinate 6,493 downwards.
CTTCAACCTGTGCAAGTGTTAACCATTCTGGACCAGTTGTCATTGTGATAGTGATAGGATTTGCAGTTTCGTTTTCTGCAACTACAGTGTAGGAGTATTCTGCATCTTCGTCAACATTGGTAACAGGCAAAGAAGTGAAGTGCAAGCCCATGTTGATTCCTCTCCACTTGTAGATACCGCCGTTATCTTCATCCCAGTTGAAACCGCCTGCCCAGCCGGTGTTGATGTCATGCATTTGGACACGTACGTATTGGATTGAATCGTCGAGCATTTCCCAAGTTGTACCCCAGTCGGTTGAGTATGCTGAGAAGTTGTCTTCAAGTGCTGAAGCCGACTTGGTAATAACAATCATACCCGGAGTTCCTGGAACGAGGCAGAATGAAGAGAAATAACTGTCGGCAACATTTACTGCATTCCAAGTCTGTCCTCCGTCGGTGGTTCTGAGGAACTGCCAGTTGGAAGTTTGACCTGTTGTCTGGTTGTAGTCCAATACGGTAACTGCACCGTTCATTTCGTCAGCCCACGACATTTCAGAAATCATCTTTGAAACGCCAGTACTGAGAACAGTCCAAGTTGCACCCTTGTCGGTGGTCTTGTAGATTCTTCCCTTGTTTGTTCCGAACCAAGCTATGTCGCCGATAGCCCAGTCGAGGCCAACTGTACTAGCTTCTGAACTTTGTGCTGCTGGTGCAGAAACAGCGGTCCAAGTTTCACCGCCATCGGTAGTTCTGAAGATTTCGAAGTTACCGCTTACAGGGTCGCCCTGAGCGTAGCCTTCGTTTTCGTTGAAGAAGTGGATTACGTTAAGGAAGCTTGCAGAGTTCTGGTAAAGTTCTTCACCCTGACGAGTCCAAGTGTCGCCGCCATCGGTGGTCTTGAAGATTGCTCCATTGCCGTTAGTTTCTCCGCTGTAGTTTGCTGTCCAAGCTGTTGTTCCGCTGATTGCGCTGATGTCGCCTGGCATCCATTGAGCATCGTAGCTGAAAGTCTTAGGAACCCAAGTTGTTCCACCGTCGTTGGTTACGCCGAAATCGCGAGCTGTAGTGCCGTCTGTACCATTCATAGTTGTGAACCAAACGTTCTGTGGGTCAACAATTTCGATGTTGTATGATGCTCTGTACTGTGTTGTAAAGTGGGTGTTCTGTTCTTCCCATGCACTTTCGCCGAGAGTTGTGCTCTGACCTACTAATATAAAATAGGTCTTGGTTTCGGTATCGGTATTTGTGCCGTCGCTTACTGTAAGTCTAACCTGATATATACCTTCTTCGTTGTATGCAATGTTCTGTGGATTCTGGTCGGTTGAAGTTGCAGGTGTTCCGCCTTCAAATTCCCATGACCATGAGGTTGGTGTTCCAACGGTTCTGTCGGTGAAATTGATTGCATCGCCAACAGCAAGGATAACATCGCTAGCTTCGAAGTCGGCAACCAAATCCATATTGAGCAAACCTGCTGCGTGAACTGCTGCGTATGCATCGATACGACCTGCACCCATGCTGTCAACAAATTCGGGGTTGATAGCGTCAACATTTACGCAGGTGCTCTTCATAACTTCTGTAAGTTCTTCTGGGGTAAGAGTCGGGTTCTTTGAGAGTACGAGACCTGCAAGACCAGATGCTACAGGGCAAGCCATTGATGTTCCCTGCATAATGTCGTATTTGCCTTCAACGCCGCAACCTCCAGCACCACCTGTGGTAACCTGAGAAGCATCGCCAGACAACCCACCTGTTATATATTCGGAGTAGTCGCCAGCATCATTGTAAGTTGTGCTTAAAACCGAGAATGTTATTAATCCCATGCTACCTTGATATGCGAATCCACCCGGAGAAAGCAAGTCAAGCCATGTTCCATAGCAGGAGAAGTCTGACTTTCTGTCGTCAACATCGCAAGAACCTACAGCAATTACATGTTCAAGAGCTGCTGGGTAACCTGTGTAGTTTACTGGAATATCTGAGTTCATCTGTGATTCGGCACCGTTACCGTTGTTGCCTGCTGCACCGAGCAATATACATCCCTTGTTATAAGCATAGTTTACAATGTTCTGCATTGTCTGGAAGAACTGCGGGCTACCCCACGACATATTGATAACATCAGCACCGTGGTCTGCTGCATAAACAATACCTTCGAAACCAGCAGCCATCGACTGACCGTCGCTTGCATCGGCTCCGAGTTTTACTGCCATGATTTTTACACCGCTACCTATTGATGCAACACCGATACCGTTGTTCTTTTCTGCACCGATAAGACCAGCGGAGTGTGTTCCGTGCGACCAGATGTATGTTGGCTCTGGAGGATTGGGGTCGTCGTCACCATCACCAAGGTCAATCGAGTTTTCGCGGTCAATCATGTTGGTAAGGTCTGGGTGGTCAACATAGATTGCATTGTCAAGAACAGCCACTGTAATTTCTTCGCTTCCATGAGTTTCGTCCCATGCTTCTGCTGCATTTATGAGGTTTAGATGCCAAGATGAATTTACATCGAAAGCACCAAGTCCCAAGAACAATCCAGGGTAAGAAAGGTCAGCATTGTAGTATGGGTCGTTTGGCGTGAACCTTTGAGCTCTTGTGTTTCCGTCGCCTTCATAGTTCGAAATGAAGAATAGTGGAGCTGGTTCTGCATATTCCACAACGCCAATTTTTTCCATGTCCTTAATCAGCGATTCAATCTTGTCGATTGCACCGAAGTCCATTCTCCATGTGTGCCTGATGGAGTTGCTGCTTGCCGAAAGGAATGGCATGTCAACATTAGTAATTTGGTATTCTTCTACAAGATTGCCAAGAAAAGGCAGGTCTTTCGGCATGATTCTGCCGTTCTCGTTAGGGACGTCAAGCGATACGCTGTTACTTACCTTGAAGTAGATACGTCCATCAACCCACAGTGAGTTGTATTTCTGACCGAATGTAACTAGGGCCATCAAAGCGAACACTGCGAGCATTAGAATTCGTCTAATTTCTCTCATGATATTTAAAATTTAAAATTAAATACAAACAATCAAGCCGCGAAAATACTAATAATATTATTAGTGTGTGCAGGTTTATTCGGAAATGTTAATATTTTTTGTTGCCTGTATTACGTGACGTTTGCCTTTTGGTCCGGGCATTCGCTTGACAATCATGCCCAAATCGCGAAGATTCTGCTTTAAAATGCCCTTGCTGCAGTAGGTGACGAAAATTCCGTTGTCGTCAAGGTTGTTGATAATTTTCCTAAGATTTTCCAATGTCCACATCTCGGGCTGGGTTTCCGGAGAGAAGGCATCAAAGTAAATGATGTTGTATTTACGGGTAGGGGAGAAGGCTTCGAAGTCAATTTTCTGTTTCAAAAGTTTGAAGTTCGGACCGATTTCTATTTCAGAGTCCCATTCATCGCAGAACTTTATTGCCGTTTCGGTGTTCAGTTTTGCATAAATGTCGGGTGTATGGCTTACGAATGGCAGAAAAGTTTCCTTGCCGATTGGAAATTTTTCAATGCCGTGGTAGAATATGGTGTTTCCGAGCGATTGGTTTTCAATGAACGTTAGCATGGCGTTAAGTCCGGTGCCGTAGCCTATTTCCAGTATGCTGATGTTGCTGTTACTAAAATTTCGTAGTCCTAAGTTTATAAATATGTGCAGCGATTCGGCAACAGCACCATTAATACTATGGTATGTTTCGCCAAAGTATTCGTTTCTGAGAGTGAAGGAACCGTCTCCTGTACTAATAATTTCTGTGTTCATGTCGTGGCAAAGATAGAGTTTTTTGTGAGTTTTACGATTGTTATATATGTATTTTGATGCTTGTTGTGATAAAAATACGTTGTTTTTAATTATGTTTTGCTATTTGTATTTATTGTGTTTCTATATTATTTTTATTATGTAGGTATATTATTTTAAAAAAAAGGTTCTTCGTTTTAAAATGAAGTGGTATTTTTGCCTTGCAATCTTAGGTGATGAACGAATTACTGATGGTTGCAAATGAAATTGCATCTTAATTTTTTTCATTTTTTTCATTTTTTCATAGATTGGTTTATTTTTGGTGTCTGATATGCCCCCAAGTATTAGACACCTTTTTTTTGTTCGTAAAAAATGAAAAAAATCTTTGCCATATTGTTCCAATTTTAGAATATTTGCAAAAAAATAATTGTTATGAATACGAAGAATGTTATTGTAGCAGCCCTCCTTATAATGTTGGGCTTGGTGATTGGTCTTGTTGGCCATGGTGTTTTTGTTAAGTCTGGAATTGGCAACTATGCCGACAAGGACAGGTTTGTTTCTGTAAAGGGATTGTCGGAACGCGAGGTGAAGGCCGACCATGTTATTTGGCCGATTGTGTTCAAGGAAGTTGGAAACGACATGTCGGAGTTGTATTCTACGGTCAATCAGAAAAATAAGTTCATTGTTAACTTCTTGAAGGAGAATGGTATTTCTGCTGAAGAGATAAGTGTCGCTCCTATTTCTGCAGACGACCGCGAGGCAGACCGTTGGTCAACCACTTCAATTCCATATCGTTACCAGTTGAAATCGGTTATTACCGTTGCTTCCGACCAAGTTGACAAGGTTCGTGAGCTTATTTCGCGTCAGGATGAATTGCTTAATGCAGGCATTACCTGTGAGTCTAGCTGGGAGTACCAGACAAATTTCTCGTTCAACGGACTTAATGAACTGAAGCCCGAAATGGTTGAGGAAGCTACCCGCAACGCCCGTGCTGTTGCCGAGAAGTTTGCAGCCGATTCGGAAAGCACGCTAGGTGGCATAAAGACCGCTTCGCAGGGACAATTCTCAATTTACGACCGCGATGAAAATACACCTTATATTAAAATGGTAAGGGTTGTAACGACGATTGAATATTTCTTGAAATAATGGTAACCAATTGACGTTGAACATTAAACGTTGAACCTTGAACCATTGAACGTTGAACATTGAATTGATGTCCCTTCCCTTCGAAAGGCTCAGGGGGCGGAATTGTTGAACATTAAACATTGAACGTTGAACGTTGAACCTTGAATTTATTGTATGAATATTAGAACATTATCCTATTTATTGACCTGTTTGTTGCTCTTTTTTGTGGCATCGTGTTCGCCAAAGGCAAACGAGACAGAAAATGCAGATGAAATCGCTGTTGCAGATACGGTTGGCAATGATAGCATTGCGGCGGTGAGTGTTGCTGAGCCAGAGCCGGAACCTGTTTTTATAACGCCAGACTTGGCTTTTATGGAAGTGCATGGTCATGTGAAATCGGTCGAATATGCTGGTGGCAGAAAGGCTGTATTTGACGAGAAGGGCAATCTTGTTGACTATGCCACAGAGTATTCGGGCGAAAATAAAGTTATGATTGGCAGGGATGACGATGGCTACATCATTTCAACTTACGATGGACCGGGCGGAAGCGAGTCGTTTGACTACGACAAGGAAAATGTACGACTTGTGCTTACTGCCGCTGGTGATGGAGCTTACTATTCGGAGTGTCATATTGAGTATGATGCAGAAGGAAATGTTGTCAGGTACAATTTTGTAGATGAGGATATGGCAGAGGAAACTAAAGACGAGTGGTCAATGGATGTTGAAATTGTATCGAAGGACGAGCAGGGCAATTGGACGGAGTTGAAAACCGGAGATGCAACAGTAAAGCGGAATATTATATATTATAAATAGGTTGCGAGAAAATTAGAACTAAATAGTCCACATCCTAGTATGTATAATCTACTGTTTTAGTATTTTTGAAGCTATGATGAAACATATTAGAATTTTGGCTTTGGGTATCGTCCTATTGGTTCCTTGTCTCCTTGTTGCACAGCAAGGCAAGACTAGTATGTTGGGCGATTCCGTCCGCTTGCAGCGCAAAATCCAGTACAGTGAAGGAGTGCGTCTTGACAAGAAGCGGGCAAAGCCGCTCTATTTCGACTTTTATGAGCCAATTTCGGATTCAGCAGCATACCGTCCTTTGGTTATCACCGTCTTTGGCGGCGGGTTTGTGCTGGGCTCCAGGGATTATGCCGACATGAAAGCTTGGTGCAGACAATTAGCCGGTCGTGGCTATGCAGTTGCTACCATCGACTATCGTCTCATCTCTGTCGGTCAGATTTCGTGCGACAACTTCTATCGTGCTGGCTATCTGGCCATGTTAGATGTGATGGCTGCTGTTGAGTTTTTTAAGAGCAACTATGAGCAATATCGTATCGATATTAACCGCATTTTTCTGCTGGGGCAGTCGGCTGGTGCCACGGCCATCATCCATGCACTTTTTATGGATAATGACGAGCGCCCGAAGGAAACCAGTAAGCTTCCGCTCATATCTTCCTCATGCAGTGTAGCTGGCGCTGTGTTGCTCTGGGGCAGCATCCAGCATCCAGATATTATTGACGAAGACGAGGAAACACCGCTTTGTCTTATTCACGGGACACAAGACAAGATTCTGTCAATAGACGAGGGACATGCGTTCTCAATGAAGTCGCTCCCGTATGTTTATGGCTCTCAAAGCATCGCCACCCGCCTGACCCAACTCGGACGCAGTAATTTTGAATT
>JAGCNN010000242.1 GCA_017645925.1 Bacteroidales bacterium | reverse complement strand
GCGCGACGAATTTCAGAACCTTTACAGCTCACTTTACAAGAATGCAACCGGTCATATCAAAATTGTTACAGCACTATCGGAAAAAGGCAAAGGTTTGACAAGAAGCGAAATTGTAGAGGCAACCCAACTGCCCGACAACGGAAAGTTATCAATGTTGCTAACCGAACTTGAAAACTGCGGATTCATAAGAAGTTACGAGCCTTTTCTGACAGTCAAAGCCAAAACAAGGCACAAACCGACAAATTCGCGACAAAGCTCCGGCACTATGTTCCAAATTGTTGACCCATTCTCTCTTTTTTACTTCCAAATAATGCAAAAACCTGATGTTCAAGCACCAAACTATTGGTCGAACATACAAAAATCACACACATATAGCACTTGGAGCGGATTGTCGTTCGAAATGCTTTGCCTCAACCACGTAGAACAAATAAAGGCCGCATTGGGCATTTCCGGAATCACAGCCAATGTCTTCTCTTGGTTTGGAAAGGGCGAAAACCATTCGGCACAGATAGACCTGCTAATCGACCGTTCGGACCAAACCATCAACATCTGCGAAATGAAGTTCTACAACAAGCCATACTGCATGACCGCGCAGGACGAAGAAGACATAGAACGCAAAGTATCGACATTCATCGAAGCTACCGAAACCGACAAAAACATTGTTGTTACAATGATTACCGCAAAAGGGCTCGAACGTAACGAACATTCCGAAGGCATACAAAAAGAAGTATCACTTGAGCAGTTGTTTTTATAGCGCAACAAATTTTATAAACGCTTAATTATCAATATATTAAATAAAACAAACATCTATTTTTCATAAATGAAATCGGTCGCTAATGTACCAAATTTAGTACATTAGCGACCGATTTCGTTGAAAAATTTGTTTTCCCACATAACATTTTTGCTGTCCCTAAAATATAATCAGCGTAAAGTGAATTTTAGAGAAACTTAACTCTGATTATAACCAAAATCAACCATCAATTATACCCACTTTTTTACTTCTTTTCGAATATAAACCTAATACTCGCAATTAAAGCCACAATCATAACCAAAATTACAATTGATGAAATATCTTCAAATATTTTAAAAAAAACAAAGTATGATGTAGTATTAGTATCTATATCAGCCACCCACAATCTATCACTGAACCAACTCATCACCCAGTTAGGAAAAAAGCATATTCCATGATAAATTCCATGATACCAATAGTATGTATCATTAGGAGATATATTACAAAAAAAAATGAGCAAAGAAAAACATGCCAACTCCCAATAATACAATAGCAACACTAAATACCAAATAATTCCGGTTTATTTTCATACACATTAAATTAATTATCCACAAAAAAAAAGCGTGATACGTGATACTCAACTTTTTACTTCTTTTTGAATATCTCTTTAATAAAAATAAACAAAAACACAAACATAACCAAAAATACCAATGCCGAAATTTCTTTAAATATCCAATAAAAAAATTTGTATGCTGTATTAGTATCTATATCAGCCACCCACAATCTATCACTGAACCAACTCATCACCCAGTTAGGAAAAGAGAATATTCCATGATAAATTCCATGATACCAACAGTATGTATCATTAGGAGATACATTACAAAAAAAATGAGCAAACAAGAACATGCCAACACCTAATAATACAATAGCAACACTAATTACCAAATATTCCCAATCTATTTTCATACACATTAAATTTAAATATATTATACAAAAAAAAGCGTGATACTCAACATATCCGCTCCTGTAGGTGTTTGGCGTAACCTGAAATCCCCGAATAAGTCAAATCTCACGCCCTATACGCGTGCCTTGCCTTAACTGGGATTCTTCTTTCTATTTAGTCGCCAAACTTTACAGGAGAAGAAAAGCTAAATGCTTCCTATTATGTCGTCTTTACTGCTATCTTTTCAAATTTATGTCGTCTTTTTTATTGTTAAACACTATTATTGATTCGATTCGCAAATATATGCAATTATTTTTTTTCACACAACAACATATTTTTTCCCGACAAAAGATTTTTTCATTCCATTTATCAAAGTCGGATTTTATTGCTAAATTTGCAACTCAAATAATCTTGATTAGACAGAAATAAGTACCAAAAACGAACAAAATGAAACTGTTTTACATATCATTGTCCTGCATTATAATTCTATTATCGTATGCTTGCACCAACGACAACAGCCCAAAGGACACAACCGATACCAATAATATTAGTACCCCTATTACAATATTCGTTGCTAACTTCGGCAACCTTGACCGTAGCGAACTTGCCGAGAAAATAGAAGTCTTGCAGAAATTCAGTCCAAAAGCCATTGGTTTTGATGCCGTCTTTAGCGACATGAAGGAAAATGACAAGGACGAAAAGCTAAAAAATGCGTTCGCCTTACGAAACAACATCGTTCTTGGTGCATTTGGTGAATATGACAATTATGGAGAAGCCCATGGAATAAAAATTTCAAACGAATATTTCGGTAAGATTCCATACGGCTACTGCGAGCTGGTCATCGATGACAAAAAGGAGGCAGAAAGCATTGACAAACAGATAAACCTAAAAGACGGCAGAACCGTATATCCTCTTTCTGTCGAAATTGTCAGAATGTACAACCCCGATGCCTTTGAATACTACAAGAACCATACTGGACGTGCCTACAAATTCAAATATGCCGAAGATGCAAGCAATGAAAACATCAACGTTGAAGAAATTGATTTCGAGGAAATTACCGACACATCCTCAAGCCTGAACAGAATAAAGGACGGCATAGTGCTGCTTGGCTACCTCGGCACCGACCAAATATCAAGGCAGGTGAACGACAGCATTGACAATTTTACATATACCGACCATTCAGGCAGACATATAGTAAAAGGTGTGAAAATTCACGCATACATCATCGGGAAAATCCTGAACGAATATCGCCTTGGGAAATGAGATAGAACTTGACTACTTTTTATTCCTGCTTAGCACACGCTTCAAGATTGTATGTCCGTGCAATTCGTTTATTATCAATATTCCGAAAGCAATAGCAACTGTTACTTTCACTGCTGTCAAACCATAGCCTAATGCAGCAGAAACGTCGTTTGAAACAATGTTGTAGGTTGTCCAGAACAAGCCAGCCCCTGGCACCAACGGGAAAATTCCGCAGATAAGGAAAACCGTTACAGGACATTTGCGCAATATGGAAAACATTGTTGACACAAAAGTTACAAGTGCTGTGGAAAGGAATACGTTAACTGTCATTGGAACAGCGGTATATCTAGCGAGCAAGAGGTAAAGCAGCCACCCTAACATTCCGGCAATGCCACAGAAGACATAATAACGACGGGGAACGCCAAACAATATCGAGAACGCTGTTGTGCCTGCAAATGCAGCAAAAAGCTGTACCGCTATGCCTGCTGTATCGGGGTCGGCTGTAAGTTCTTGAAGCTGCTGCATCTGGCCCGATATTCCTGCATCCACCATAAATGCCACCGCCACACCCAAGGCAATGCAGAAGAAAGTAAGCATGGCATCGAGCAGACGCGTTGTTCCTGCGATGTAGTTCTCGCTTGCAAGGTCGCGAATGCCATTGGTGAACGGCACTCCGGGAATAAGCGGAATAATTGCACCTATAATCATGTTGCTAAGGTGAGTGCCAAGTCCAAGCTTATACATGAGCATGCATAGACCCGATGCGATAGCACCACCAATAAGATTGCTCATGATTCGCGACAAATACCTGTAACCCACAAAATACATGAATATCCACAGCAACATTCCTGCAATAAATGCCGCTATGCTGTCAAAGATTCCACCGCCGAACACAATGCAAAAGGTTCCACTTCCGATGGCTGAACCAACAATCTGCTCAATGGCGGGCTTGGACTTCATGGTACGTATGCGTTTCAACCTGCCCTCTATTTCATCAAGGTCCTCGCATCTGCCCTCCACAACATCACGCGACAACTGGTTTACCTCCACGACCTTTTCAAGACAAGTGCCCTGTATAGGAATGAACTTGGTACGGGCGTAATTTGCTCCCGTAGCCATGATGCCGTTGCTAAGCACAAAAAAATCGTCGTTGCGGATACCATAATGTTCCACAATGCGTTTCATTGTACCCTCAACCCTTGAAATCTCGTCGCCATTTTCAAGAAGGATTGTGCCTGCTTCGTTGGCAAGATCCATTATTCTGTTGTCGTTGTCGGTCACGTTTTTAGCATCCATCGCAGTGGTTATTTTTGAGGATGCAAAGATAATTGGAAAGTTTGAATGTGCGAATGCTTTGTTATGGGAGAAAAGGCAAAAGGGCTAAAAACCGGAACTGCCTAGCAGACTAAAAGCATTATGCTTCGAACAATGTGGTACGAAACAAAAGAAGCAGCTCGAAAGCTGCTTCCTAAAAGAGATTATTTACAAATCTTTATTTCATAATTGTAATTCGTCTAGTAACTAAATTGCCATTTTCTTCTTTGATTACAAGCAAATAGCTTCCAGACTTTAGATTATCCACCGAAATACTCATCTTTGCTTCACCTGCATTATTGTATTCAGCAATCTCTTTGCCTACAATATCGCAAATTGTTACAGACTTGATGTTTTCACCTTCGATGTTAAGCATATCCTTTGCAGGAACTGGGTAAACATTTATTTCCGACATTTCGTTTCCTTCGATTCCGACGGTGTTAATTGTCAAATGGAGGGTTACAATACTGTCGCATCCGTTTGCTGCAACGAGATTCTGCACGTAGTCGCCACTGGTGTTGTATTCTGTTCCGTTCCAAGTGAAAGAATCCTCGGCTTCTTCGGTAATTTCGTTGGTAACCGAATTGTTGATAGTCAAATGCAAGGTTATCAAGCTGTCGCATTCTTCTGGGTCGGCCGCAGGAATTGTGTGGTAGAAGTCGCCGCCCTCGTTGTACTCTTGTTCGTACCATGTGTAGCCATCACATGCAGTTACGTTTTCTTCACGTGAAGGTGCTTCGGTAATAGTTAGGTGCAGAGTAACAACGCTATCGCATCCGTTTGCTGCTGTAAGAGTTTGTGTATGGTTTCCACTTTCTGTGTATGATTGTTCGTTCCATGTGTAAATTCCACATGCTGTAGCCGAAAATTCGCTAGTAACTGGTTGGTTAATTGTCAAGTGGAGAGTTACAACGCTGTCGCAACCATTTGCTGCTTGGAATGTCTCTGTGTAGTTTCCGCTTTCGGTGTATTCGTCATTGTTCCATGTGTAAGAACCGCAAGCACTAGCCGAAAATTCGTGTGCAACTGGCTGGTTTATGGTCAAGTGGAGAGTTACCACGCTATCGCAATCATTTACAGTTGAGAATGTTTCTGTATAGTTGCCACTTGTTGTGTATGTTTCGCCATTCCAAGTGAAAGAACCGCAAGCGGTTTCTGTAATTTCATTAGAGGTCGAATTGTTTATTGTAAGGTGCAATGTAATTACACTGTCACATACGCTTGGATTGGTAGACGGTACAATGTGAATCTTATCGCCGCTTTCAGTGTACTCTTGTCCATACCATGTGTAGCTGTCGCAAGCAGTTGCCGATTCTTCGCGAATTGGCGCCTCGGTGATGGTGAGGTGAAGTGTTACAACGCTGTCGCAACCGTTTGCTGCGGTAAAGGTTTGTGTATGGTTTCCGCTTTCGGTGTATTGTTGTTCGTTCCATGTGTAAATTCCACATGCTGTGGCCGAAAATTCGCTAGTAACAGGTTGGTTGATTGTCAAGTGGAGTGTTACAACGCTGTCGCAACCATTTGCTGCTTGGAATGTCTCTGTGTAGTTTCCGCTTTCGGTGTATTCGTCATTGTTCCATGTGTAAGAACCGCAAGCACTAGTCGAAATTTCATGAGCAACAGGTTGATTGATTGTCAAGTGAAGTGTAACAATGCTATCGCATCCGTTTGCTGCTTGTAGTGTTTGTTCATAGTTGCCACTTGTTGTGTATGTTTCGCCATTCCAAGTGAAAGAACCGCAAGCAGTTCCTGTAATCTCATTGCTGACGGGATTGTTGATTGTAAGGTGCAATGTTACAACACTGTCACATCCATTTGCTGCTTGGAATGTCTGAATGTAATCACCGCTTGTATTGTATGATTGCTCGTTCCAAGTATAAGAACTGCATTCTGTTGCTGAAAATTCGTTAGCAACAGGATAGTTTATATTTAGATGGAGAGTAACTGTGCTGTCGCAACCACAGAATGAAGTAAATGTATTGTTGTAGTTTCCACTGGTGGTGTATGTTTGATTATTCCATGTGTATGATTCACATGCGTTAATTGTTGATTCATTATTAGACGGATGTCCAATAGTGAGGTGAAGAGTTACGATGCTATCACGAGGACCAACTGTGTAGGTCTTTGTGTAGTCGCCAGATTCAGTGTATTCTGTTCCGTCCCATGTGAAGGATTCGCAAGCAGATTGAGTGATTTCGTTATATATGGGGTTATAAATGAATTCAATGTCATCAATGTATAGTGCATCGTCTTCAGAACCACCGCCTGGAATAGCGTTGGTAGAGAAAGTTATTAGCACAAACTGTGGGTCATTCGATCCGTATCCCTCATATATTATCGGTGTTGAATGGCGTTGCCATCTGCTTCCATTGTTTGTGAAGTTGTATGATGGAACTCCGCCTACAATGTGATTTAGATAGCCGCTTGGATTTGCTGCTAATGGGTCTTTTAAATTGTAATTGTCGTGTATGTAGAGATGACAGCAAGCTTCTGAATTGTTGTCTGCATTTACTACCTTTGCCCAGAATACTATTGAGTCTGGTTTTGCGTTAAGATGGTGGTTGAAATCTTCTTCATTAGTTTTTGTCTCGTTACAGTTACTAGGGTCTGAGGGGGTAGTTGATGCAAGGTGCATTATTCCACTAGTGAGGGCTCCATTTGCAATCCTAGAGAATGCAGATGTTGCGTAAATTTTGCACGAATATCCTGTTGTTCCAGGACGGACATCGGTAGATCTTTCATGTCTCGTTGCTGTTGCTGTACGGCATGCTACCCCACCAATGTTAATAAGACCAGATAACTCGCAACTTGCTGATGGGAATGAATTCCAGCCAGTAGGTTCAGTTGTTGCAGAACCTGGCCAATTTTCAAAATCGCCGTTCTCCAATTGATAAACTTGTGAGAAAGAATTCTCTGCTTTGAAAATTAGTGCTGCAGTAACCATTACTGCTACGCACAAAAATGTTAATTTCTTCATATTAAAAATATTTAAAAAATTTCGGCGCAAAAGTGCATTATTTCCCTATTTCAGTTAGTTTTTGCCCTGTTTATTTATTAACAGGCTTGTTGATAAGTAGAAGCTGAAAATTAGATAGTTAATGTTTTTATCAACAACCCATACTAAATTTTAGGCTTCATCGTTATGGCAGGAATTATCATTTCCTGAAGCGAAATTCCTCCATGCTGGAAGGTGTTCTTGTAATATTTCACATAATAGTTGTAGTTGTTCGGATATGCGAAAAAGTCATCGTTGCAGGAGAATATATACGTGGAACTTATATTCGTCTTAGGCAGATAGGCTTCGGCTGGATTAGTAATCTCATACACTTCCTTTGGGTTGTAGGCGAGGTTGCGTCCCTGCTTGTAGCGCAGGTTGGTTGTTGTTGCCTTGTCGCCGATGACTTTCAATGGATTGGAAATCTGTATGCTTCCGTGGTCGGTGCCAATGACGAGATATGCTCCCTGCTCGGCAAATGCCTTTAGCATGTCAAATAGCGGCGAAAGTTCGAACCATGACTTCGTAATCGACAGGTAGGCCTCGGTGGTGTTTGTTAGTTCGCGTACCATGCGCTGGTCGGTGCCTGCGTGCGAAAGCGAATCCACAAAGTTGACCACTATGGAGACAAACTTGTTCTGGACGATGTTTTTTACATTGTCGGTCACCGACTTGCAGTTCTTAATATCGGTAATCTTGTCGAAATGCAGCCCTGTCCTTATGTTGAAACGGTTCATCATCGAGCGCAACATGTCTTCCTCGTAGAGGTTCTTGCCGCCTTCCTCGTCATCGTTTTTCCACAGTTCGGGGTATAGTTTGTTTATTTCCGATGGCATTAGCCCCGAAAATATTGAGTTGCGCGAGTATTGTGTCGAAGTTGGCAATATCGAGTAGAACATGTCCTCTTCGGCGGTGGTGTAGAACTGGCTCAGAATCGGCTCGATGACTTTCCACTGGTCGAAGCGCAGGTTGTCTATTAGCAGGAAAAGCACTGTTTTGCCTTCGTTTAGCAGCGGGAAAACCTTTTCACGAAGCAGATTTGGCGATAGCAGCGGCTTGTCGTCGCAATCGGGGCGGAACCACTTGGTGTAGTTGCGCTTGATGTACTTGGCAAAACTGTTGTTTGCCTCGTCCATCTGCATCCTAAACACCTCGTCCATGGTGCTGTCCTTCGATTCCATCAGTTGCATCTCCCAGTAAACCAGCTTTTTGTAAACATCGCACCATTCCTTGTGGCTTGAAACTTCGTTTATCTTCATGCCGAGCTTGCCAAATTCCATCTGGTACGACGAAGTTGTCTTTTCGGTAATGAGGCGTTGCTTGTCGATGTTTTTCTTTATTGTCAGCAGTATCTGGTTGGGGTTCACTGGTTTGATAAGGTAGTCGGTAATCTTTGAGCCGATAGCCTCGTCCATGATGTCCTCTTCCTCGCTTTTTGTAATCATTATTATAGGTGTGTGCGGAAGGATGTCCTTTATTTGCGAAAGCGTTTCCAGTCCGCTAAGTCCCGGCATGTTCTCGTCGAGGAAGATTATGTCGTAGTCGTTGGTGCGCGAAAGTTCTATCGCATCGGTTCCGTTTGTGGCGGTATCTACACTGTAGCCCTTGCTCTCAAGGAAAATGATATGCGGTTTCAAAAGGTCTATTTCGTCGTCGGTCCAAAGGATTCGTATCTGTTTCATGGTGTGTTCTTAATTTTTGCAAAAATAATAAATTATGGTTATAACGTGGAAGTGTGTGTTGTTATTGCATGAGTTCAGCAAACAAACGACAATATTACATCTACATTACTGACAACAAATAAATTAGCATTAAAAATCAGTGCTTACAAGCATTATTTCTTCAACTATTTTCTGAAAAATATACATTCATGTATTATACATTAATGTATAATTTGTTATATTTGCACCGTAAATAATATTTGCGATTATGGAAGTGCCGTTTAAGTTCGGAAAGTTAGCCGAGAATGAAAACTTTGTTGACAGGATAGACGACAGGCGTAAGTTGAAACAGCTTTTGTCATCGGGGATAAACGTAATGCTTGTATCTCCACGAAGGTGGGGAAAATCGTCGCTTGTGCAGATGGCTACGCGTGAAATGATGTCGGAAGACAAGAATGTTCGTGTTTGCTACATTGATGCGATGGGCATTCATACCGAGGCGGAGTTTTACAGGATTTTTGCGCGTGAAGTCATAGCGTGTACTTCAACTGTGCTAGAAAAGCGGCTCGACTATGTAAAGCGCTTCCTGCGAAATATCCGTCCTGGCGTTTCCTTGTCAGCAAATTCGTCAGAAACAATGTCTTTTGACCTTAAATTTGACATGGAGGATATTGACGAATACGAAATACTTAACCTTCCGCAGAAGATTGCATCCGAAAAAGGGTTGAGAATTATTGTGTGCATAGACGAGTTTCAGCAGTTGGCGCAGATTCCGCAGTACAAGTCGCTTGAGGGCAAGATGCGTTCTGCATGGCAGTCGCAGCAAAACGTTTCGTATTGCCTGTATGGAAGCAAACGCCACATGATGCTTGATATTTTTAACAATTCTTCGAATCCGTTTTACAGGTTCGGACAAATTTTCTTCTTGAAAAAAATACCAGAAAACGAGTGGATTCCATTTATAATTGGCAAGTTTGAGGCTACGAAGAAGAATATTAGTGAGGATCATGCTGCAAAAATTTGTGAAACTGTAAGATGCTTGTCGTGGTATGTGCAACAGTATTGTTATTTTGTATGGTCCAACACCAGCAAGGTTGTTACGGATGAAATTCTTGAGTTGGCTTTAGCACAGATGATAGAAATGAATGCTCCAATGCACGAGAATGATACCGAGAATCTTACATCTGCCCAGTTTGCTATGCTCAAGGCGGTTGCCAAAGGCGAGTTCATGTTGAATTCAGCTGCTGTAGTGAAGAAATACGATTTGGGTAATGCCCAGACTATTACTCGCAACAAAAAGATATTGCAGGAAATGGACTTTTTTGAAAAAGTTGCAGGAGAAGGTAGATACGAATTTTGCGATCCTGTTTTTGAAATCTGGTTTAAGGATAAATATATGTAATACAGTATTTTGCAAAAAACTCAACGAATTATACATACATGTATTATACGTTAATATATAATTTTGCATTACATTGAAAATAAGCTTGTTATTCGTTATTTTGGCTTCAGTCCCACATAAACTGGTCCTCCCCTACTTTTTCGCACACAATTCCGCTGGTTAAGATGATGTGGCTATTATCCTAACAATATTCTTTAACTCGCTACATTTCTGACCATTTTTTGACAAATTCGTAATATTTTTCACAAATTTTATTTCTGTTTTGAAATATTATTTATACCTTTGCGCCCGAAAATTTAAAAATTAAGAACAAAAACTATGAAAAGAATGAAAACATCAGTCCAACAGATTTTGGCATCCGAACCATCTT
>JAGCNN010000241.1 GCA_017645925.1 Bacteroidales bacterium | reverse complement strand
TGGGTGTATGCAGGTTTTGACGAGACTTACAAGAAAATCGGCATTTCGTTCGACCGCATTTATTACGAATCACAGACTTATCTGCTCGGCAAGTCGATAGTGCAGAAAGGTCTCGACCGTGGCGTTTTTGTCCGCGATGCTGATACTTCGGTGTGGATTGACCTTACAAACGAAGGTCTTGACCGTAAGATTCTGCTCCGTAGCGATGGCACCACTGTTTATATGACTCAGGACATTGGTACTGCTGCACAGCGTTTCGAGGAATATCATCCCGATAAGCTTATATATGTTGTTGGAAACGAACAGGATTACCATTTTGCAGTGTTGAAGAAGGTAGTGCAGCACCTTGGCGAGGACTACTACGACAAGATTTTCCATCTGTCGTACGGCATGGTCGAATTGCCTGAGGGTAAGATGAAGTCGCGCGAAGGTACTGTTGTCGATGCCGACGACCTTGTTGCCGACATGATTGAAACCGCCCGTGCAATATCCGAGGAAAACGGTAAGCTTGGCGATTTGAGCGAAGCAGAACGCAACCGCATCATTGAAATGATTGCAATTGGTGCGCTCAAGTACTTCATCCTCAAGGTTGACCCGAAGAAGCAGATGGTTTTCAATCCTAAGGAATCCATTGATTTCAACGGAAATACAGGACCGTTCATTCAATACACACATGCACGTATCTGCTCAATATTGCGTAAGGCTAAGGAGTTGAATATCAATCTTACAAAACGCATTTCCGAGGATGTTCATCTGCTCGACAAGGAAGTAAGCATCATTTCTAACTTGTGCTCGTTCAGCAAGGTGGTTGAGGAGTCGGCCAAGAAGTTCGACCCGGGACAGGTAGCCAACTATGTTTACAATTTGTGCAAGGAGTTCAACCAGTTCTACCACGACTATTCAATCCTGAACGAAAGTGACCCAAGTGTCATTCTGCTTCGTTTGCGTTTGTCGCAGCAGGTTGCCAAGACCATAAAGGAAGGCATGGGATTGCTTGGAATCGAAGTTCCGGAAGTAATGTAATGCATAATATAATATTAGTAGTGAACAATCCCTGATTGAAAATGTTGGGGATTGTTTTTTTTTCTTCCAATTGGCATACTGAGCTTGTTTGCTGTATGCTCTCCCTTTTGTCATCCTGAACTGCTTCCTGAGCGAAGTCGAAGGACAGGATCTTAAAAGGGAGAGTGTTGTTGCTGAATCCAAATGCCGAAACCAGAGTGGGGGCATCCCGAATTTAGTTCGGAATCAGCATGGCTTTGGTGTTCATGGCAAGAATAGACTATTATCGTTTTTTGTATGATATTGTTTTTTTGTATGCGCTGAATTTTATTTACTTTTGTGCAAAACTTTTAACGGTGTCATTTTTTCGCAGAAATATTAACGGCATATTAGGTACAGTCCTTTTTCACCTTATAGTGGTATGCGTATGCCTTGTTTGCAAAATTGGCACTTTGCAAAAGGAGCCTGAGAGCTATATTATAATCGACCCGCAGGATTTTGAGATGGAGGAGAAGAACAATGCGGCGGAGTCGGAGGAGAAAATGACAGACGAGCAGATTGCTGAGTATATGCAGAGACTTGGCAATGTCGGTTCAAATTATTCGGGACAGCGAACTGTAAATCAGTCTTCGGGCGGCACGGCAATGTCTGAGGCTGATTTGAAGGCTAAGTATGAGGAACAGTTTCTGCGTGAAAAATATGGAGACAACTATGATGATGCTATGTCGAGGACTTCTGATGACTATATAGATAACTCACGAATGCAGCAATATCAGTCGTCCGAGCAGCCTCGAAACGTTGTAAAGTCTGGTCCTGCACTCGTGTATGCCGAACTTGACAACAAGCAGCGCGAAAGTACCTATCTTCATGTACCTGTATTCACATGCGAGGGTAGTGGAGTTATTGTTATTAGAATTTCGGTGACATCGAGTGGAAAAGTTTCCTCAGCCGAGGTTATTTCCTCAAATTTGTCATCTGATGTTGAATGTTTGACCAATGCAGCAAGAAATGCAGCCTTAAAGTCTTCTTTCTCAAAAATTTCTGGAAATAAGACAGAGGGCGGCAAGATTACTTATACGTTTGTGAAACAATAAGATATTTGCCAATTTTTTTAGAAAAACGGATTATCAAGCAAATTAGGATGTAATATCCTGTAATATATTTTGTATTCAGTTGGTTGCTACGTTTTGTTATCCTAAATATTTCTTTAAAAATTTTTCCATAGCATGATAAAACTCAAACCTGTTTTCCTCGTTTTGGAATCCATGGCCTTCGTTGTCCTTTACCATATAATCAACTTCAACACCTCGTTTGCGCAAAGCTTCCACCATCTGGTCCGATTCGGCCTTGTTGACACGCGGGTCGTTGGCTCCCTGTGCAATAAACAGCGGACGGACAATCTTGTCGGCATTCAGGGCTGGTGAATTTGCTGTAAGCATCTCCTTGTCGGTTTCGGGATTGCCAACTTGTTCGTACATCATCTCCAACATTGGTTTCCAGTAGGGTGGAATCGTGTTCAAGAATGTGAAAAGGTTCGAAACTCCAACATAATCTACGCCGCAGGCAAAAAGTTCTGGAGTTTTCACTAAGGCCTGCAAGGTCGCATATCCGCCATAACTTGCACCGTAGATTGCAATTCGTTTTGAATCCGAATATCCATTGTCAATCAGCCATAAAACGCCGTCTGTAATGTCGTCCTGCATGGTCTGTCCCCATTTTTTGTACGAAAGTTCCTTAAATTTACGTCCAAAGCCTGTCGAACCGCGGAAATTCATTTGAAATACTGCATAACCTCTGTTTGCAAGGAATTGTACTTCCGAATCGTAGCCCCAATAATCGCGTGCCCACGGACCGCCGTGAGGAATGACGATTGTTGGAAGCATCTTTGCTGTCTCTTGCGTGTAGCCGTTGGGCAACGTAAGGTATGCTTCTATCTGCAATCCGTCGCGCGAAGTGTAAACCACAGGAATCATTGGCGATAGCTCTTCCTCTTTTAGCCATGGCGACAAATCGGCAATTTTGCTTATTTTGTCAGCCTTGACATCGTAAAGGTAGTAGGCTCCACGTGTGCGGTCGTTGCCTACATAAATTATTCTCATATCTTCGGCCTTGTTGGTGGCGGCGGTGCCGAACTTGTGGTCGGGGAAGGCGGCAGTCAACCTTTTGTTTATGCGTTCTGATTCTGCATCAAAGAAATGGCGTACCGTATCCTTGTGCCCTGCATACGAAACGGCTGTTAGCTTTTTGCGAAGGTTTGACCATCCTACACCGGAAATGTCGTAGCGGTCGTTGGTGAAAATCTCCTCAATTTCCTCGGCTGTAGCAGGATTCATCAGCACAAGTGCCGACTTGTCGCGTCCAAGGTTGGTGATTGAATATACGTTCTTGTTGTCAGCTGTGAAAACTATCACCGACACATCTTCACGGAATGAAGTCCTTATCACAGGGCGGAAATCCTCGTCCTCGGTGTCGCGGTAAAGCATTTCCTGATTTACACCGTCAACTATGGAGTATGCAATTCGCAACTTGCCGTCGTGGTCGGTTATCCATGCTTGAATGTTGCCCGGATTTTCGGCCAGCATGGTCATTTCGCCGGTTTTGAGGTTTAGCCTGTACGGGTCAAATATTTCTGGATTGCGCTGGTTTGTTTCGATTAATATTTCGTCGTCAATTTCTTCAAGGTCATCAAGAATATGCGTGCGAACACCTTTCATCTTGGTATATGGGCGCATGTCGGAACCGTCGGCATTAACGCCGTAAAGCTGGAAATTCTCGTCGCCGCCATCGTCCTTCATAAAAAGAAGCCTATTGTTGTTTGCCCACATGCATCCTTCTACATCGCGTTCCTCTTCAAAAGTAATCTGATGTGCTTTTTCCAAATCAATGTCGCAGACAAAAATGTTCATCCTCGACTTGTACGGAGCCATATACGAAATGTGTTTGCCGTCTGGCGAAATGTCAAACGATGATTTTTCCGAATTGCGGAAAAAATCTTCAATGGGAATTTCTCTTACTTTGTTGTTCATATCCAATTATTTTTTCGCGAAGATAATGTTTTTTTACGATGCTCCAAAATTATCAATTGTTGTCGGGCGAACCCAATGCTTTGCTTCGCAGGATTGATTCATAGTTTTATGGAATTGTAAATTTGTTAGTATCTGTTTATAAAAAAGGAATGTGAAATTCAATTATTTTATTCATATTTGCAACGCAAAAACAAAAGTGATGAAAAAATATATTCTTGTAATAGTCATATTATTGGCAATAGTTGGAGGTGCCAATGCTCAAAAATATGTGTTTTTATTCATAGGTGATGGTATGGGGCAGGCTGATGTTGACCTTTACGAGGCTTACCTTGCCGAAAAAGAAGGGAAAAGCGGTTTTGTTAAGTCCACAATAAGCAAATTTCCATTTCTGTCGATGTGCAGTACGGTTTGCAAGGATCGCCGCATAACTGATTCAGGGGCGGCCGGTTCTGCTATTGCGTGCGGACAAAAGTTCAATGTGGGCGAAATAGCTTATTCCGAAACTGGTGAACAGCCGAAATCTATTGCTAAGGTCGCCAAGGAAAAGGGCTTGAAAGTGGGCATTATCAGCACTGCACCGATGAATCACGCAACACCGGCATCTTTCTATGCCAACCAGCCTACGCGCAAGAATTATTACCAGATTGGACTTCAGCTTTCTGAAAGCAATTTCGATTTCTTTGGCGGCGGAGGTTTGTTGAAACAGACTGGCAACAAGAAAGATGAGAAAGACCTTATGACAATATATCAGGAAGCTGGATACTTGACATTCACATCGTTAAAGGGAATTTCATCGCTGAAAAGCCATAACAGCAAGGTTATTTTTACAAACGAAACGCTTGAACGTGATGCAAGTATGCCTTATTTCATCGACCGTGAAGGTTCTGCAGGCAATTCCCTCGCCGAAATTGTGGAAACAGCCACCGCTTATCTTGATAATCCCAAGGGCTTCTTTATGATGGTGGAAGGTGGAAAAATTGACTACGCAGCCCACGACAACGATGCTGGTACCGTTATCGGTGAAATGGAAGATTTCGATAAGGCCATCGAAGTGGCGTACAATTTCTATTTGCAGCACAAGAACGAAACCTTGATAATAATAACTGCCGACCATGAAACAGGTGGCGTGTCGCTTGGAATAGCTGACAATGGTTATGAGTCTGATTTCGGTGTGCTTAGCAAGCAGAAAATGTCAATGTCAAAGTTCGGTACAATAATAAAGAAGCAGACAAAGAACGAGGAAAGTGTTTCGATGAAAGATTACATGGATATGGCATCAAAGTATTTCATGGGAATTGATATGGATTTTTCGTCTGAAGAACAAGCCTTGCTAAATGATGCTTACGCAGCTGTCAATGCAAAGTCGAACAGAGCCAAGGACGAAGCCAAGTCGAAATACAACGGCAACAATCCTATGGCCTACGCGTTCTGCCAGATTATGAACCGTAGGGCATCGGTAGGTTTTTCTACCAATGCACACACTTGCGCTAAAGTTCCTATTTATGCTGTTGGAACAACAACTCCAATCTATGACAATACGGAAATTTTTGGCGTAATAAAGTCATTCATAGAAAAGTAACAATTAAATATTTAAATACTATGCAAAATTTAGAATGGTCAAAGCTCCCGTTCGGATATGTAAAGACGAACTACAATGTGCGTTGCGTATGGAAAGACGGCAAATGGGGCGAAATTGAAGTAAGTGATTCGGAATACATCAACATTCACATTGCGTCCACCGCACTGCACTACGGTCAGGAAGCTTTCGAGGGTATGAAGGCTTACCGTGGCAAGGACGGCAAGGTTCGTTTGTTCCGTTGGGAAGAAAACTGCAAGCGACTGAAAGATTCGGCAGCCGGCATATATATGGCTCAGGTTGATGACAAATTGTTCTTCGACATGGTAAAGAAGGTGGTTGAACTCAATGCCGACTTCATTCCTCCGTATGGAACTGGCGCATCCCTTTATATCCGTCCGTTGCTTTACGGTTCGGGCGCTAAGGTTGGCGTACATCCTGCCGACGAATATACATTCCTCATTTTCGTAACTCCAGTTGGTCCTTACTTCAAGGAAGGTTTCAATCCAGTTAAGATAGCTATCATCAGGGATTCTGACCGTGCTGCTCCACTCGGAACCGGTACAATGAAGGTTGGTGGAAACTATGCAGCAAGCTTCCGCGGACTAGAAAAGGCTCACGAAGCAGGTTATGGTTCTCCAATGTACTTGGATTGCCGCGAAAAGAAGTATATCGACGAAATTGGTGCTGCAAACTTCTTCGCAATAAAGGACAATACCTATATTACACCAAAGTCATCGTCAATTCTTCCGTCAATTACAAACAAGAGCCTCGAAGAGGTTGCAAAATACGTTGGCTTGAAGGTTGAAAGACGTCCCGTTGACGTTGCAGAACTTCCTACATTCGAGGAGGCTGGAGCATGCGGAACTGCTGCTGTTATTTCTCCAATCGGTGAAATTGTTGACATTGACGAAGGCAAGCATTATGTTTATTGCCCAGATGGAAAGCCTGGAAAGTGGTCAACCAAGATGTATGAGACACTCGTCGGAATACAATATGGCGACCTTGAAGATCCGTTTGGCTGGATAACAATACTTGAGAATATCTAAGATGTTGGATTATAAATGAATAAGGCATCTTCGGATGCCTTATTTTTTTGTAGTTCTAGTTTGAGTTTCAGCCAAAACGGGAAAAATTTTTCATTTTTGGCTGAAACTCAATTTCAGTTTTAGCCATTTTAGGCGAAAAAAGTCATTTTTGGCTGAAACTCAAACTGCATATTTCTACATTTAGTTTTATTAGTGTCCGGTAAAAAATGCTCAAACATTATAACGTCCTTGTTGTCACTGTCTTACATAAGAATATTGATGATGGGGCTTGTCATTCCGAAAACCTGATTGAACCTGCGATACGGCACGGGGAGCAGTGTGAAATCGGTTGTCCGGAATCTGTTAACGTATTATTAAAGAATAGATTACTCACTTCGTTTCATGAAAAAGTTCCGTACAAACAGGCTCACACGACACGTTCCTTAGTCGGTTCGCTTTGTTTTACGGAACCTTTAGCTCACGCAGCGTAGCAAGTAATGACTACGAGTGTGTTTAGCGGACAACAATAGTTACTCACTAAACAAATGGTCGAGAGTAACTTCTGCGGAAACCCCATCGGAATGAGAATTGTGCTTTAGCCCGGCTGATGTTATCATTGTTAGTTGCAGTCCGTTGTCTGTTTTTGTTTCGGATTTATACACATCAATGCGTTTGTTTAGTCTTTTTTCCTCTTCTGCATCAATCGAGTATTCTGATTTGCTGTACTTTATTTCGCAGATATTTGTATTTCCGTCCGAGCGTTCTATTACAAGGTCAATTTGCACATTTTCAGAATATTTTCTGCTTCGCCATGAATAATATTCTGTATTTATCCTGTCAATGCCAAGAGCCTTTTTGATTTGTGGTATGTGTGCCATGCAGACTTGTTCAAATGTTAATCCGTACCAAGTGTTTTGTGCTGGCGTATCAATATGGTCTGACCAGAAATGTTCATTGGTTGTAACTTTTTGTTGAATAAAAGTTATATGGAATAACGAGAAAAAATCCTTTATCTGGTATATTCCCGACGATGACTTGATTTTTTTCCCTTTCACATTGTATAGGCGCACGAAATCACATCTTACAAGGTTTTGTAGTAGTGTTGTTAGGTTTCCGCCTGTCTTCATGCCAAGTTTTTCTGATAGTTCTTTGCGTGTGAGTCCTGATTTGTTTTCAGACAGCAGTTTTACAATATGTTTATATGGTTCGGGCGAATTGAAAAGTGTCTGGAACAAACGGTCATATTCGTATTTCAGAATGGCATCTTGAGCAAAGAACATTCGGTCAATATTTTTGGCTAGGCTCATGTCTTTACGTAGTAAACTCATGTAGTATGGAACTCCGCCAAACACCATGTATGCCTGTAAAATAGAATTTCTTCCCCATGAAAAGCCGTTTGCTGAAAAATAATTCTCGGTTTCGGCAAGAGAAAACGGCTGAAGATGCATTTCTTGAGTAATGCGGTTGTGAAGTCCGCCATGGTTGTCAATTATTTTGCTTACCATCCACGATGTTGCCGAGCCGCAGACTATTAGCGTAAGGTCATCCTGTTGTGATGCCCAACTGTTCCAAAAATATCCAAGTGCACGAACAAAGCCCGACCTTTGAGTGTCGAAGCATGGCAATTCATCAATGAAAACTATGCGGTGACTTTTGGGCTTTTTCTGCTGAATAAGAAAATCACGCAGTATTGAAAAAGCTTCGAGCCAGTTTTTGGGCGATTTTTCCAACGGCTTTCCGTATATGCTCATCGCATCTGCAAAAACATGCATCTGTTCCTCAAATGTTCCGTCAATAATTCCTGTCATGGAAAAGGATAGTCTGTCGCGGAAGACATTGTTTACAAGAAATGTCTTGCCGATTCGCCTACGACCATATATGGCAACAAATTCAGCCTTGTCGGACGCAACATAGCGCTCAAGTTCTTCTATTTCAAGTTTTCTGCCTATTAGTTCTCGCATATTTAGTCTAGTTTTCAATGCTGCAAAAGTAATAAAAATATTTTTGAGTTTCAGCCAAAACGGGAAAAATTTTTCATTTTTGGCTGAAACTCAATTTTAGTTTTAGCCATTTTAGGCGAAAAAAGTCATTTTTGGCTGAAACTCGGATTGCATATTTCCGCATTCAGTTTCAACGTTCTGCAATTTTGTCATGTTTTGTCGCATGGCAGAATTTTTGAAAGGGTGGGGTGTCTTTTTATTTAAATAGATATGGAAAACGATAACATACAAGAAGAAAAGAAAGTGGAAGAAGCAACAGAAAATGTTGAAAATAAAGAAGTTGAAGTAACTGAGGCAACCGAAGAAAAAGAAGGACAAGCTTCGGAACCGGAAAAAAAGGAAGAGCCAGAACAGGAACACGGCAAGAAGAAAAAGTCGCGTTTCGGATTTTATGACAGAAAACTGAAGGAAGAATTGGCAGAGTCGAACCGCAAGCTTGAGGAACTTCAGGACAAGTATATGCGTCAGGTGGCAGAGTTTAGCAATTACAAGAAACGTACTGCCAAGGAAAAATTGGAGCTTCGCGAAAGCGTAAAAGCTTCGATGTTGCATGACTTTTTGCCGGTAATTGATGATATTGACCGTGCGATGGAACATCTGTCAAGTTCTGATGTCGAGGCAACCAAGGAAGGTGTTAAGCTGATTTACCAGAAATTCATGGATTTTCTAAAGTCGCAGGACTTGACCGAGATTCAGGCAATGGGAGAGGAGTTCAATACCGATTTGCACGAGGCTGTAACCCAGTTCCCTGTTGATGACGAGGCTAAGAAGGGAAAGGTTATTGATGTTATTCAGAAAGGCTACAAGATTAACGACAAGGTTGTCAGATATTCAAAAGTTGTCGTAGGTCAGTAGGAGGTTTAATATGGAAAAGAGAGATTACTATGAAGTGCTGGAAGTCGCCAAGAATGCGACTCCCGAAGAAATAAAGAAGGCATATAGGAAAAAAGCTATACAGTATCACCCAGATAAGAATCCGGGCGACAAGGAGGCTGAAGAAAAATTCAAGGAGGCGGCCGAAGCCTACGAGGTGCTTAGCAATCCCGACAAACGAGCCCGTTATGACCAGTTCGGACACGCAGGAATGGGTGGTGCCAGCGGATTTGGCGGTGCTGGCGGCTTTTCTATGGAAGACATTTTCACGCGTTTCGGCGATGTGTTTGAAGGTGCTTTTGGTGGCGGCTTCAGCAGTTTCTTCGGTGGCGGTGGTAGCCGTGGTGGCGGTCGCCGTGTGGTAAATCGTGGTACAAACCTTCGCGTTACTGTAAAGTTGACGCTCGAGGAGATTGCAAACGGTACGACCAAGAAGATAAAAGTCAAGAAATACGTTCCATGTTCGGCTTGTCATGGTACTGGCGAGAAGGATGGCAATTCAAGTACAACTTGTCCTACCTGCAATGGTCGTGGCGTGCAGACTCGCGTCATGCATACAATGTTGGGACAGATGCAGACTTCTTCAACATGTTCAACCTGTGGAGGCTCGGGCAAGGTTATCAAGGACAAGTGTACTTCGTGCTATGGCGAAGGAATTGTTTCGGGCGAAGAAACTATTGAACTTAAGATTCCGGCAGGCGTATATGAAGGTATGCAGCTTACTATGGAAGGTAAGGGTAATGCAGCTCGTCATGGTGGCATCAATGGCGATTTGCTTATTGCAATTCAGGAAATTGAACATCCCGACCTTAAGCGCGATGGAATAGACCTTGTGTATAATTTATATATAGGTATCCCCGATGCAATATTGGGATGCAGTGCTGAAATTCCAACCATCGGCGGCAAGGTGAAAATAAAGGTTGAACCCGGTACGCAGTCTGGTAAGGTATTGAGACTTAAAGGAAAAGGTTTGCCCGATATTAGTAGCTACGGGCATGGAGACTTGCTGGTTAGGATAAATGTTTTCATTCCTAATGATGTTACTAAGGAGGACAAGAAATTGCTTGAGCAGATGCGTGAATCAGAGTCATTCAACCCGCAAAGCAAGCGTAACGAATCGTTTTTCTCTAAGTTGAAGAATGCATTTCGTAATATGATGTAGTCTTGTTGTTTGTGAAATATTGCTATATGTATTATATTTAAAAACTTTTTAACAGGCATACAATAAAAAATATTCCGTTGCGTTTTATGTAAGTTTTAAACTTTATGTATTTTTGCGAACAAAATATTTTAGCATGACAAAAAGATTTTCGTTTTTAATTGCAATACTTTTATTTGCAAGTATAAGTGGATTTTCACAAACTAATAATGGAATAACTCCTGATAAGGATGTTATTGGACGTAATGCTCCAAATACTATATCAACAGCGGTTTCGTTTTTGACTATTGCGCCGGATACTCGTTCTGGTGCTCTTGGTGATGCAGGTGTGGCTACTACTCCCGATGGCAATTCTCAGCATTGGAATCCATCAAAATATGTATTTATTGACAATGATTTTGGTGTTTCCATATCATACACGCCGTGGTTGCGTAAGTTGGTTGGAGATATGAACCTTGCATATTTGGCAGGTTACTATAAGTTTAATGCTCAGAATGCAATAGGCGCATCGTTGTTGTATTTTGACCTCGGAAGCATGACTTTCAAGGATATAAATAATGTTACAATAATGAATTTCCGTCCGCGTGAATTTTCGTTGGATTTGTCCTATGCACGTCTATTGGCAAAAAACTTCTCTGGTTCTGTTGCAATGAGGTTCATTTATAGTAATCTTACTGGCGGTCAGGATGTTGGAAACGGTGTTCAGTCAAAGGCTGGTACTTCTGTTGCTGCCGATGTTTCGTTCTACTACAAGAATGATGACATTATGACAGGAAATATGAAGTCGTCGGTAATGTGGGGCTTGAATATTTCAAACATCGGCTCCAAGATTTCTTATACTTCCAACGAAAAGCGCGATTTCATTCCTACTAATTTCCGTACCGGTGTAGGTTATATGTTGAGCTTTGACGAGCATAACGACTTGCTTATCACATGCGATTTCAACAAGTTGCTTGTTCCTTCATCACCTACTTATTATCAGGTGGGTGAAGTTATGCCTAACGGAGATACTGTAAAGGCTGGCGGTGACCAGTATATTAAGTATGGTAAGGATCCGAATGTTTCTGTTCCTGCTGCATTGTTCACTTCGTGGTGGGATGCTCCGGGTGATGCAACTCCATTTGTTCATAATGGAAAAACTTCGCGTTTCCGTGAGGAACTTGCAGAAATAACTTTGTCGCTTGGCCTTGAATATTGTTACTCAAAGCAGTTTGCTGTAAGAATAGGTTATTTCCACGAACATGCATACAAGGGCAACCGCAAATATTTTACTGTTGGTGCAGGCTTGAGACTCAATGTGTTCGGACTTGACTTTGCATACTTGATTCCAACAATGAGTGGTGGCACAAGTCCATTGCAGAATACGCTTAGGTTCACGCTTACATTCGATTTTGGCGGACTTGCAAAGGAGCAGCGTGATGCTAAGAAGGCTGAAAAAGAAGCTAGAAAATCATAATGTATAGGATAGGAATAGGATACGATGTTCATAAGTTAAAGGACGATTTGGATTTCTTCTTGGGAGGAATCCAAATTCCTTATAATAGGGGCTGTGTTGCTCATTCTGATGGTGATGTGCTAATCCATGCAATTTGTGATGCCTTGCTTGGTGCTGCCAACTTGCGCGACATCGGGTATCATTTCCCCGACAACGATGAAAAATACAAGGGAATCGACAGCAAATTGCTTTTGAAGGAAACATATCGCCTTGTAAGGGAAAAGGGCTTTGTCATCGGCAACATCGACTCTGTTGTTTCGTTGCAAAAACCAAAGATTAAGCCTTTCATTCCAGAAATGCAGAAAACACTTGCCTCGGTTTTAGAAATTGACGATTCGCAGATTTCTATAAAAGCAACTACAACCGAAGGTCTTGGTTTTGAGGGACGTGAGGAGGGGATAAGTGCGCAGGCTGTAGCCCTGATAAGGGGATTGGATGACTAAAATTCCAATGGGTTAGAGGCTTAAATGCTTCTACTTAAAATCACAAATCTTAAAATAATCAAACTTTTTTTATTTTATGCCTTGTTGTATATATTTTTTTGTGTATATTTGCAGAATTGTATAAATAGGTTAAGTATGAGATTTTATATCAAAAATTATTTCAAGTTTCTGGCTATTAGCCTGATACTTTGCTGCACTACATATTTTGTGTCGAATGCGCAGACTATAGGAAATCTTGTGTTGTACCCAGAAGGTGTTGAAACATTGCATGATAATCCTACAAACTACGATGACCCGTTGGTCAATGGTAATGGTATTAATATCCCTGGTGGTGCCGAAACGGATAACAACTTTACTCCATCCGAAAAGGATTTCCAGTTCGGGGTATCGGCTGAAGCAGGATTTAGTTCTATGAGTAAATATTTGAATATTCCTTTGTCGGTTGGGTACAAGGGTTTCAGCTTGACGGTTGCAATACCTTTCTACATTCAGAAGAAGGCAAAATATTCGCACGGCTATGTTGCTGCATACGGCGGCTTGGGAGATGTTAGCGCCGAATTGTCTTATAGGTATCAGTCGCAGAGTATATTTGAAGCCGTGTCGTTTACGACATCGTTCCCGACAGGAAACAAGAATAGAACTGTAAAAGGTTACATTGTACCGATGGGAACTGGAAGTTTCGACTATATTTTCTCGAATGCATTTCAGTACCGTCATGCATATTTCAGGATTTACAACAACATTTCCTACCGTTTGAGTGGAAAATGTAAGCGAGACGTTACATTGTCTGTTCCGTATATGGACAACGATTCCGTTTTGAGGTCGGGCAACGAAATGGTGAACTATATAACATCAAATGGAAACTTCCTTTCGTGCAATACCTCTTTCGATTATCCGGTGTTGAGTTTCATGTCGTTGCATGCCGGTTTTGCTGTAATGAACAGTTCGGCAGGAACATTATACCACAAGCACACTTATTCGTGGAACGATGATGTTTATGAGTTCCCGACTTCAAAGTCAAATCAGGCTTATACATCTATTGATGTCAGGGCAGCAATAGCTTTCTCGTACTGGGGAATTGACCTTATGTGCGTGTTTGCACTGCCTGTCTATGTTAAAACAGAAAATCCGAACATTAGGGATAGCCAGAAGTTTAATTTTTATATCAGATTGTCAAAGAAAATATTCTAAGCTATGAAAAAGGGAATATTGTTATTGTCAGCCTTATTTTTGGCAATGGTTTTTATGACAAGTTGTCATAAGGATCCGTTATATCTTGGAAATGCAGGTCTGGTAAAACTGGAACTGAAAAAAGGATATACCACTCAGAACAAAGGTGCAGTGGATGCTTTTTATGCTACCGTTTCTGTAGTTTATGCAGATGAGAGTGTGGTTTACAATTGCAAGTTTTATGATCCCAATAATACTGGCATATATTCAAACGATCCTAACGAAGGCGACAAGTTGTATGTTCGCAAGGATGTTGAATTCCACATTCTTATTGAAACGGAAATCGACGGTTACTTTGTTTCTGGCGAGTCGCAACAGATGGTGTATTCGGACGATATGGAAATGTTGAATGTGGAGATAATCCTGCGTGCAGGTACTACAAGAATCGCCATATATATGCCTAACGAAGATGAAATCTTTGGTAACTATGTAGTTGCATACGGTGAAATTCTTGAAGATGCAAGTCAAATGCCTATTCGTGAAGCTGGTATTATGGCTGTGGCTAAGTCGATTTATGATACATACGAGTCAGCCGATGCATTTACATTTGATAATGAATATTCAAGTGAAAGTTGGATAACCGAATATTACTATTCGGAAGGTCGTGATGAAGAAACTTCTTCGATAACGAAATTCTCGGTAGTACTTAGAGGA
The DNA here is from genome assembly GCA_017645925.1 of Bacteroidales bacterium. Taxonomy (GTDB): domain Bacteria; phylum Bacteroidota; class Bacteroidia; order Bacteroidales; family ML635J-15; genus Bact-19. Next base: position 7,551 of record JAGCNN010000241.1, on the reverse strand, counting down.
CTTGAGCCAAATACAAGGTACTGCATGAGGGCTTTCACATTTTCAGAGTCGGATACTTCGTTTAACTATTGCTATAGTAGGGTTGTTGAATTTACAACCAACGGTAATGTGGCTCACGAAATAAGTGTTGTTACTAATGATGCCGACAATGTTACAATTGAAAGCGTTGATGTTGCAGGTCGTGTGATTTTGCTTGACGGAAATTCTGCCGACAGCATAACCGAAATAGGCTTTGCATTTGACACTTATGATAATTATGTTGCAAATTCATCATCGCTTGAATATTATCGTAACAACTCGTTCCTGTTCCCAGCATCGGAGACAAATACAACTGATGATATGATTGTGTTCTCTTCGTCTGTATCTGGTCTGCAAGTAGGTGCAACATACGTATTCAGAGCATACGCAATCTTCCACGACCAACCATACTATGGTTCGGTAAAGATGTTTGCAGTACCGCAGGATCCTTCAAATATTTTGATTCAGGCCGATGATATTACTTCTACGCTTACGACTTCGTATGTCGATTTGCAAGGAAATATTCTCAACGATGCCGGTTATGATTTTTCTGAAATAGGATTCAAGTACAAATTCTATGATGCAGGAACATCTGCTCCATATAGTGTTAGCGACCTGACTGAAACAGCAACTGCTTCGTTGCTGTCAGGACGATTCTCGGCACGTGTGAACCTGCCTATCATCAACAAGGTAATGTATTTTGCTCCGTACGCAATTACAACTACAGGCTATGAGGTATATGGCGAACTTTCATCGGCTGTTTCTATTGAGCCTGCCAATGTGCCGAGCGTGACTTTGGAACAGGATAACATGAGTGAATTGACTACCCATTCCATGGTAGTATCGTGCAATGTTGATGCTAATGGTCGTAGCGATTGTGAGTGCGGAATTGTTATTACAACTGATACATCTAACCATGCTGCATACGATACTGTACGCAAGGTTTCGTCATCAAGTGGAATCGAGGAGTTTGTTATCAATGGTTTAAGAAAAGGAACTTCTTATACATATTGGGCATACGTAAGGGTTGTTGACGAATATATTACAACCGGTTCTTATACTGTAACTACGTTGCAGGAAGGTAATGTTGGTCCTGGTGGTGGTGTAATATTCTATGCCGATGATGCAAACCAGTTTGCTCTCGAATACTATTATTCTACCGATGGTCGTGAAGAGGAGGATGAAGTACCTGCAATATGGGGTTCGACAAGCGGTATAGCATTGAATACCGATGCTCCAAGTTCAATTACGGTTTCTGGTTTAACTAATACGGAAGCAATTGTAAGCTATCATAATGGTATCGGTTTCACATCGGAATACGCTGCACTTGTATGCTATCAGTTGAGTCAAGGTGGCAAGAGCGACTGGTATCTGCCAACAAGCGTAGAAATGCAGGAATTCCTTAATTATGTTGAAAATGCAGGTCTGTCACAGGAAATATATTCGCAAAGTGGTGGATTCTGGACATCTGATGAACAGAATGCTGAATATGCAGTTGCCTTTGTTAATTCAAATAATGGTTATAGTCAGGAGGCAAGAGCAAAGGATTCGCAACTTAACTTTGTAAAAGTAAGAAGATTCTAAGAATGATAATTGATTTTTTCAGAAGGCTGCCCGTTGATATGGGCAGTCTTTTTTGTTGTTAGTAGTGCTTTGAAAAGTAGTGTCTATAAACAAAAATCCTGCTTCGTGAATCGTAAATTATTATTACTTTTGCGTTCGAAATCAAGAATCTTGGAAAACGGAAATTACATAGAGTTTGTGTCCGACAGAATTTTTGCGGAAGTATCTGATGTCGCTGCGGCAGAAGGTGTTGATGTCTTTGTTATTGGTGGATATGTACGCGATAGGCTGCTTAGGCGTAATGTTAAGAAGGACATTGATTTTGTTGTTGATGGTGATGGAATTGATTTCGCCCGCAAGCTTGCTGCGCATCTGCACATAAAAAAGGTAGCCATTTATAAGACTTATGGCACAGCAATGTTTGTTTATGATGGAACGGAACTTGAGTTTGTCGGTGCGCGGAAGGAGTCTTACAATTTCGACAGCAGAAATCCTATGGTTGAACGTGGGTCGATAGAGGATGACCAGAAACGTAGGGACTTTACTGTAAATGCTTTGGCTATAAGTTTGAATAAACGCAATTTCGGTGAATTGATAGATCCTTTTGATGGACTTGAAGATTTGTACTACAGGACAATAAAAACGCCCTTGGATCCGGCTATTACTTTTTCCGATGACCCGCTTCGCATGCTTAGGGCAATCCGTTTTGCTTCACAGCTTGATTTTCAGATACATCCCGACTGCCTTGAGGCAATCAGTGCAAATCGTAAGCGCATAGAAATCATAACTCAGGAGCGTATTCATACGGAGTTGAATAAGATTCTCGAAAGCAAGAAGCCTTCGGTTGGACTTAAACTGTTGTTTGAAACGGGTTTGCTCGAAATAATATTTCCCGAATTGTATCAGCTTGCGGGAGTAACTGTGCAGGACGGAATGGCGCATAAGGATGTCTTCTTGCATACGATTCAAGTTGTTGACAATGTGGCACAAAAGAGTGATGACCTTTGGCTGCGCTGGGCAGCATTGCTTCACGATATTGGAAAGCCAAAGACCAAGCGTTTTGTAGAAGGTACCGGATGGACTTTTTATTCGCACAACACTGTGGGAGCCAAGATGGTTCCGAAGATTTTTACGCGTATGCACCTGCCGCTGAACGAAAAGATGAAGTTTGTGCAGAAGATGGTTGATTTGCACATGCGTCCAATAGCACTTGTTGAGGAGATTGTTACCGATTCGGCAATTCGGCGTTTGATTGTGGATGCCGGCGAAGATTTGGATTCGCTGATGACTTTGTGCGAGTCGGATATAACATCACGTAACGAAAAGAAGGTCATTATGTTCCTTGAAAACTTCAAGAATGTAAGGCAGAAGATTGTAGAGGTAGAGGAGAGGGATTCGTTGCGTAATTTCCAGCCTCCTGTATCTGGCGAGGAAATAATGGAATATTTCAATATTCAGCCATCGCAGACTGTTGGAATTATAAAGAATGCAATAAGGGAAGCCATACTTGATGGTGTGATTCCAAACGACTACGACAAGGCTCACGAGTATATGGTCGAAAAGGGTAGGGAACTAGGTCTGGAGCATAAGGAATAATCCGGGCTTGCAGGTTTCGCTATTGTTGAAAAATATATTATATAGGTATTCTTAGTGCGAGAAATCAATCGTTTTTTTTGCTTAACTTTGCCACAAATTTATTACTATGAACAACTATGTGCGTCCCGAAGAGGAAACCATGTCGTCGGCTGAAAAAGAGTTTGAAAAGGCTCTGCGACCGCTCGAATTCGATGACTTCAACGGGCAATCAAATATCGTTGAGAACCTTCAGGTCTTTGTGAAGGCCGCCAAGATGCGCGAGGAGGCTCTCGACCACGTTTTGCTGCACGGCCCTCCGGGACTTGGCAAAACTACGCTTGCAAACATTATTGCAAACGAACTTGGCGTCGGTTTCAAGACCACATCTGGTCCGGTCCTTGACAAGCCGGGCGACCTTGCTGGACTTCTTACAAGTCTGGAAAAGAACGATGTGCTTTTCATTGATGAAATCCACCGTCTGAATCCGCTTGTTGAGGAATACTTGTACTCGGCAATGGAGGATTTCCGCATCGACATACTTATCGACAAGGGTCCTGCCGCGCGTTCGGTGCAGATTCCGCTTGAGCCGTTTACGCTCATTGGTGCGACAACCCGTTCGGGCTTGCTGACAAGTCCTCTGCGTGCGCGTTTCGGTATCAACTGCCACTTGCAGTACTATACCGCCGATGTGCTTTGCAAAATAGTAAAGCGTTCTGCCTTATTGCTTAACGTGCAGATTACGGAAGATGCTACATTCGAGATTTCGCGTCGTAGCCGAGGTACACCACGTATTGCAAACGCCTTGCTGCGTCGTGTCCGCGACTTTGCGCAGGTGATTGGCAACGGAAGCATTGATCTTCCAATTGCAAAGCATTCGCTGTCGGCTCTCAACATCGACCAGTATGGCCTTGATGAGCAGGACAACAAGATTCTGCTTACAATCATCGAGAAGTTCGGTGGCGGTCCTGTCGGTTTGAAGACCATTGCAACTGCCGTCGGCGAAGACGAAGGTACCTTGGAGGAAGTCTATGAGCCGTTCCTCATTATGGAAGGCTTTATAAAGCGCACCCCACGAGGCCGCGAAGCCACCGAAAAGGCCTACAAGCACCTGAACAAGTTTATGCCAGGAACGCAGGATACATTGTTTTAATTATAAAAATGTAGGGGCGGTTAAAAATCTGCCCCTATATTTTTTTGACATTTTTTTCAAAAATAATTTGCTGAAAAATCTCAAAAAGGTGTAAAATGAGCGATTGAAAAATCTCAAAAAGGTGCGTGATAAAGTATAGCAAAACAGTTAACTTGTTGAATGTTAATGATTTTTACAAAAACAGGATTTCTATTATTATTTCTTTGGAAAAATAGGCTCAAAAATCCACACCTCCGACTACAAATTCGAAAATGGAATTACCTATTTGCCGATATATATGACGATGTTGCTGTAAAAAAACTATGAATATAGATAGTTGTCAAGATTGGATTGCGGAACGCCAACAACTTCTTGAGCGAATCAAGAACCTCGAAACGGAGAATGCCGAGTTGAAAAAACGGCTTGGCGTGGAGGTTGGATATACTACAGAAACTTCGATTACTACGAAGAGACTTTCGCTTCAAGACAAAATCAACTTGTTCCGAAGCCTATTCAAAGGTCGCGAGGATGTATTCGCAAGACGATGGTATAGTAAAACCACAGGAAAGTCTGGGTATCAACCTGTTTGTCAGAACGAATGGAATCCACAACTATGCGACAAGAAGAAATACAAATGTTCCGATTGTCCTAATCGTCAATTCGCACGTATTACAGATAATGATTTTTATCGTCATTTGGAAGGTAAGGATGCTGATAGCAGAGATGTTATTGGTCTATATGTGCTCAATGAAGACAACACCTGTCATTTCTTATGCACGGACTTTGATGACAAAAATTGCGAGCACGGCTATCAAGACGATGTATTGGCATTTGTTGATGTTTGTAAAAGTTGGGACATTCCTTGTTCAATAGAACGGTCGCGTTCTGGCAAAGGCGCACATATATGGATATTTTTTGAAACGCCAACATTGGCAATCAATGCACGGAAACTGGGTAATGCCATTCTTACAGAGGCTATGAACAGAAACGGCAAGATTAATTTCAGGTCATACGATAGATTTTTCCCGAACCAAGATACTATGCCAGAAGGAGGTCTAGGCAATTTGGTTGCGTTGCCACTACAAGGAACGGCTCGTAGGAACGGGAATAGCATATTTGTAAACGATAAATTTGAAATATATCCTGACCAGTGGGAATATTTGCTTAATGTCAAGAAACTAACAGAATCATCACTAGAAGAACTTTTGAACAAAAACTCAGAAATACAACCACTTGGAATGTTATCAAAGACCAGCGAAAGCAAACCATGGGAAGTTCCAAATGCAACAAAAATAGAGAAATCTGATTTCTTGTCAGAATTAGTAATCACTCGGTCTAATATGCTTTATATACCATTGAACCAATTATCGTCAAAAGTTTTAAATCATCTAAGGCGTATCGCATCATTCAGAAATCCAGAATTCTATAGTCGTCAGGCACTAAGACTTTCTACATTCTCTACACCACGCATAATTTCTTGTGCAGAATTGACCGATGAATATCTTGTTATGCCACGCGGATGTGAAGATGCCATTACGTCACTATTAAAAGAAAAGGATGTTGCCTATTGTTACGAGGACAAAACAAATCATGGGAAATCTATTCCTGTTCATTTTAATGGAGAACTACGAGATAATCAACAAGATGTCGTAAATGTTTTAGTGGTTAATAATAATGGCGTTCTATCTGCAACTACGGCTTTTGGCAAAACGGTAACTGCTATTGGATTGATTGCAAGACATTGCGTAAACACATTGATATTGGTTCATACAAAAGCATTGCTCGAACAATGGGTTACTCAACTGGAAAAGTTTCTAATTATAGATTCTGCGCCAGAACTCGAAGAAGGCAAACGAAAAAAGAGAAATAGTTCTCCCATAGGAACTCTATCATCAACAGGGAATAAACTTCACGGTATCATAGACATTGCACTTATGCAATCATGTATTTCTGATAATGAAGTGAAGCCTTTTGTCAAAGATTATGGTATGGTAATAACTGATGAATGTCATCATGTATCAGCCGTGAACTTTGAACAGATACTGAAAGCCGTAAACGCCAAGTATGTTTATGGGCTAACAGCAACTCCGATTCGCAAAGACGGGCATCAGCCAATTATCTTTATGCAATGCGGACCTATCAGATATAGTGCCGATTCCAAGTCGCAAATGCAGGCTCAAGTCTTCCAACGTTTGCTTGTTCCTCGTTTTACTCCATTCAGAACCATTAATGAGGAAAATCTTTCGTTTGCAAAACTGACACAACAGTTAGCAGAAGATGAATTTCGCAATTTGTTAATTGTCAAGGATGTTTGCAAGGTTCTAAAAGAAAGACGTACACCGATTATTCTCACAAATCGAACATCACATGTTAAAGTACTGGCAGACCTTTTAAAGCCATATTGTACAAATATAATAACCCTTGTTGGTTCGGAAACTACCAAAGAAAAACGACAGAAAATGGAGTTTCTGCAATCTATTCCGCCAACAAATCCACTTGTCATAGTTGCCACGGGGAAATATGTTGGCGAAGGTTTTGACTACGCCCGTCTCGATACCTTGTTTCTAGTTTCTCCTATTTCTTGGAAAGGTATAGTCGCCCAATATGCAGGTCGTTTGCACCGTGATTATGAAGGTAAGAATGATGTACAAATTTATGACTACATTGATATTCGTGTTCCCATTTGCGAATCAATGTATCGCAAACGGTTGAAAGGTTATGCTTCCATTGGCTACAGAATCAGAAGCAGTGAAATATTTGACAGTTTGTTCTCTCCTGTCGATTTGATTTATGATGGTCAGAACTTTGAATCCCCATTTATCTCGGATATATCACAGGCTAAACATTCTGTTTTAATTTCCTGTCCAAGAGTAAAGTTTGGTAGGTTTTCACGAATAACAGAACGGCTTAATGATTTGGTTGCAAATGGAGTTGAGGTTGTTTTATATACAAGGGAAGAAAACGGGGATACCATACGCTTGCAAAACAATGGAATACAGATAATCACGAAAGAACATCTTTCTCTACACGCTGCTATCATTGATAAGGCTATTATTTGGTATGGTAGTGTCAACATTATCGGTTTTCATTTAAGCGAAGACAACTTGATTAGATTCAAAAATGCGGAAATTGCTACGAATATTTTAGAATCATTGTTGGGAAAGTAATTATTAATAACGTTTCTGATAAAGTGTTTTATTGGCAAAAATATTGTTGGCGAGCTGGCTGATTATCTGAGGAGACAGAACTTTAAGATTGGTCATACG
>JAGCNN010000240.1 GCA_017645925.1 Bacteroidales bacterium | reverse complement strand
GAGGAAGATTCGTTGTGTGTAGCGTTCTGATTAATCCTTATCGACTCAACCGATTCTACGCCGATTCCCAACTGCGGATACACTGGGTCAACAACTTGATAGTTAGTCGGATTGCCGTCGGAATCCTTTGCAATTACTACAAATGGTGTCTGCGGAGTAACTTCACGAACCTCATATTCCGTAACCTTAGGCACTGGGCGGAAGTTCTTGTAGAAAGCAGGATAGCCAGTAACCGTCACCGTAATGCTCTTGACCTTCGCTCCCTTGAAGCGTGTGTCTTTCACTATCTCGTACTGCGGAGCCACAAGCAAGTCGCCCTTTGTGCCGTTTGCCAAGGCGTTGAAGACGGCGTTCTGCTTGATACGCTTTTCGTCGGCACGTTTTCTTTCGGTGTAAGTACCAGTTATCTTCTCCGTCTTGACCTCAATGTCGGCCATCAAAGGCTCCTCTAGGGGAGAAATCGTTCTTGTTGTCGAACTTGTTATGCGCAACGCGCAGGAATTCATCATTGCTGCAATGCACAGCACAACAACCACTGTCAAAATTTTACCTTTCATTTCACTAAAATTTTAAATTTATACTTAATTATTAAACACTATTGCTATTTTTGCACTCGCAAAGGTAACGTATTGATACATAGGTTTTTCGTTCAAGTTGTACCAAAATGGTTCAAGTTGTGCCAAGATTATTTTTGTTGTATCAAGAGGGGTGTAAAAAGGGTGGTTGTAAGGGGGAAATATAAATACGAGAAAAACAATTTTGAAGTTTTATTTATTGTTACTAATGAAAAAATCATTATATTTGCACCAAAATTATTCAATATGACTTTGCAACGATGGATAAAGGACAGGGCAATCCACGGATTTCCAACATTCTCCATTGAGGATGCAAGGCAGGCTGGCTTATGTTCATCTGAGCAAATCCTGCAGAACGAACTTTCTCGTCTTTCGGCCAACAAGACAATTGCCAATGTGTATCGCGGATTCTATGTTATATTCCCAGTCCAATATGTTCTTCGTGGTTCAATTCCAGCTCCGTATTATATCGACCAGTTAATGAACTATTTAAGAAAGCCGTATTATGTTTGTATGCTAAGTGCCGCCGAATTGTTAGGTGCCGCACATCAGCGGCCTCAGCAATTTTCTGTAATGACGACTTTTCCAAAGCGTAGCGTTGTTTCTAGGCGAAATGTTGCAACAGAATGGTTCTATCGTGAGCAAATTCCTGAGGAATGCATTATTACAAAAAACACAGAAACAGGGACAATCCGTATTTCAAATGCCCTTCTTACAGCTGCCGACCTTGTTCAATATCAGCAACATATAGGTGGACTCGCTCGCGCAGCAACTATTATTGAGGAACTGACTGAGCAGATTGATATCAAGAAGCATTTCCGATTGCTTGTTCCATTTGTGAAAAGTGTGGTATGGCAGCGATTAGGATATTTGCTGGAGAATGTCGTCGAGGAAAAGGAACTTGCCGATGAATTGTACATACAATTGCGTTCTGTGAATAACAACATTCAATATACACCCCTAAGCACAACTGCCACAAGTGAATACAGCGCTCGCGACAGCCGTTGGAAAATAAACATAAACACACAAATAGAAATAGACGAACTATGATAAACCGAGCTGCAATATAGTAATGAAGTTCAAAAAATTCGCCGATGACTACAAATTTGAGAATGGAATTACCTATTTGCCAATATATGTGATGATGTTGCTGTAAAAAAAATAGCAGCCGACTATTGCCGACTGCCGTAGATTGCATTACTTTGTGAGTTTTAATATTGATATTCAGAACTTTCAGATTGCCATAGGGAGAACTAAATGTTGCAAATCAGAAAGGCCATAGATACCAATAAATCAACTTTTATTAAAATTCAGGTAATATAAGATCGCTTACAATAGCATTATGTACTGGACGTATTGATCGTCCTAAAGATTTGTCAAATGCATCAATTTTATAATAGCTTGAAGAAAAACTTAGTGCTTTTGCATCTTCACTAGCCCAATAGTACCCAAGTTCACCTACAGATGACCCTGAAACACCAGCCGCAGGTAGAAACATTTTATTTCCATTTGGTCCTGTTATCACATATCCTTTAGAAAAGAAGCTCCATTCCCATTTACACTCTATAATTAATTCATTATAGTCTTGAATTGAAGGAAGTCGCCAATCATCACCATAAATAGGGTTATTATTTGCGTTTTCCCAAGTGCTGAACCCACCATTATCGCTAGGTTGATTTGCACCTATATTACAGGTCGCCCATAAGAGACCACTTGAAAGTCCTAAATCTACATATGCACGTCCGCCAATTCTTCCACTTTCGTCAGTTTTTACACCCAAACTACAACCACATATTTCTATCATGCAAGAAATAATGAGTAATACAAAATATTTTTTCATCTTAATATCTTTTTGTCGTTAATTATAGATTTATTTTTTACGAATACAACGAACCATTGCATATCCGTCATGAGAACCTTGTAAATGACGTCCATCACTAAAATTTTGAGCCCAAATCCCTTCTGCATCTTGTTCTGAACTCCAATAAACAAATTCTTTTTCAAACCCACCAATTTCGTTTTTGCGCTTATATATTGCATCTAATTCATGCATGTCTGGTAAATACCAATCATTTTTTCCAAAAGCACTCAGATTTTTGCATGTTGACATAGCATCTGACCATGTATAAAATCCTTCCAAATCACCAGGTAATATTTCATAACTCTGATAATTGAATTGAAATTCTTTGGGGCTTTCTTGTGCATTAATTGCAACAGAAACAATCAAAGCCACTGAAATAATTATTAGTTTTTTCATTTCTATATCCCTTATCCGTGTCGGGCGCAACTTTTTTCTGCCCACCAGTACCAAGCAGGCAAAATTCTACACATAAAGAAGCGTGGTACTGATATACCACATTCGTAAGTCGAAGGTCCTGAGAATTACCTGTATAACACAATATGGAAATAGCAGCCCACGCGTAGCGCGGATACCGCTATGCTCCTCGTGTCATACGTAGTCAGAATTTCTCAGGTTCTCGACTTACAAGACGAGCATAAACGCTTCGTTAATCAATATGTCTGTCAAACAGCAACTGCCATTTGACGGTACAAATATAGGTAATTTTTAAACACCTTTGTAAAAATATTAGGGAAATGGAAAAATTAAGGCAGTGCGCCTTGCGAAATACAAGAAACTATGCATTAGTTTTGAGCAGTAATGCACCCAACAATTTTATAATCCGCCTAAATGCTGTCTGAAACAACAAAATCGGCGGATTATAATTTTATATTTCGCCTATTTGATAAAATTTTATACCTTTGTGGCGGATTATAATTATTGGACTATGTCAGAAATAATAGGAAGAAAAACTGAAATAGAAGAACTTAACCGCTTGTATCATAGTAAGAAAGCTCAATTTGTTGCTGTGTATGGAAGGCGTAGGGTAGGGAAGACTTATCTTATAAATCAGGTGTTCAAGGATAAGATGACATTCCACCATACCGGGCTGTCTCCATTCGACAGCAAAGCCAAGACTACTATGGCCGACCAGTTGCAGTCGTTCTATTATTCACTGATACGCAGCGGAATGGACGAAACTGTGGCGTGCCCAAAATCGTGGCTTGAGGCATTCTTTATGCTTGAGAAACTGCTTATAAAACTTGACACTGGCGAACGGCAAGTTGTTTTCATCGATGAGCTTTCGTGGATGGATACTCCTCGGAGCGGCTTTCTTTCAGCCTTTGAAAGTTTTTGGAACGGATGGGCATCCATGCGCGACAATATGATGCTTATTGTCTGTGGTTCTTCAACGACTTGGATGTTGAGCAATTTGGTTAATAATTATGGCGGTTTGTACGGTAGGCTTACCTACGAAATAAAATTGTCGCCATTTTCGTTGAAGGAATGTGACGAGTATCTGAAATCTAATGGAATTGTCATGATGCCATACGATGTCACACAGGCATATATGATTTTTGGCGGCATCCCATATTATCTCGGATTCTTCCTTAAAGGCATGAGTTTGGCGCAGAATGTTGACAGGCTGCTGTTTGCAAAGGATGCCGTGCTTGCAAAGGAATTCGACCGGATGTTTCATTCGCTTTTTGTTCATTGGAAAGATTATCAGAGTGTTGTAAGCCTTCTTGCTACACGGCATTATGGATTTACAAGGGATGAAATCTCCGAAAAGTGTGGAATCTCAATGGGCGGTGGGCTGTCGGATATGCTTAAATCGCTTATTGACAGCGACTTTGTAGCCAAATATACACCTATAGCCAACGCCCGTAGCAAGGAATACTATAAGTTATGCGACCCGTTTTGCTCGTTCTATCTGAAGTTTGTGGCAGGCAATTCTACTGCCGACCAGAATTTTATGCAGAACAGCCAAAATTCGCAGTCGTATGTTTCGTGGCGTGGATTTGCCTTCGAGCAGGTTTGTTTCAATCATATCAGCCAGATAAAGTCAGCATTAGGAATTTCGGGAGTAGTTTCAAGGGAGTCGGCCTTGCTGGTTAAGGGAGACGAAAATACACAAGGAGCGCAGGTAGATTTAATTATCGACCGCGATGACAATGTGCTGAACTTGTGCGAAATGAAATTCTACAAAAAGAATTTCGCAATCACGCAGTCAGACTATTCCAATTTTGAAAACAAGATAGATGTCCTTTCTCGCATCACACAATCGAAGAAAAACATTCATTTTACGTTGGTTACTACAAAAGGCGTTACCTACAATGAATATTCTGGCATAGTACAAAAGATTGTGACACTAGAGGATTTGTTCAAATAGATTGTTGTTCGCTAAATTATGCGTTGTCACAATTTTTGTATGCTTGCTTCGACTTAGCTCAGCACAAGACGCGACAAAAATATGCGCCAACGCCGCATAATGCATACGTTGTTCTATAAATATGTAACCTCTCCGAGGTTGTAAAGTTTCTTCAAATAAAGTCAATACAAATCATTGGTTATTATAATCCGCCTAAATGCCACCCAAAAGAACAAAATCGGCGAATTATATTTTATATTTCGCCTAAATGCTACTCAAAACAGCAAAATTGGCGAGTTAATTTGTTCAAATAGATGGATGGTAGAAGGCAATTTTTTGTGACTTTTGTGCAGTACAATTACATGAAATCCTTTATTCCACAATATATTCGCCAATTGTCATACTGTCGCGGTTGAACTGTACGCCAACCTTTACGACCATACGACCTTCGGTACAATATGGCAGATAATAGCCTTTGCTGTTTATCTGGTCGATGGCATCCTGTGCAGTACCATTTGTCTTGAACTCAAAGACGTATGTTGTATCGGGCATCTGCACTACAAAATCGATGCGACCGCCGTTACATTTCACCTGCGTACTTGCATAGACATTCAGCATACTGAAAATCAGATAGAAAGTGTATTCGTAGAAGCCTTCCGAGAACGCAGCGTCCTCAAGTTTCTTCTTGAATCCTTCGACGTATGGAATGCCTGCAAGATATGCTTTAAGTTCGTTCATTGCAGCTTCGATGTCATTCTTTTTCATTGCTCGCCACAATTTCAAAGCAAAGCCGTCCCTGACACTTCCGCTGTCAATACCTATGTAACTTGGTATTAGCCCTTCTATCAAACCGACAAGCACCTCTTTGTTCGGTATTGAAAGCATATAAGTTTCCGATTCCCTGTCGTAGTCCTTAATTGTGATGTAGCCGCTTTGGTATAGCAGTGGCAATGCGGTTGTCATCGCTTCGGTTGGGCAATCGAAAGAACTTGCCGATGCTTCAATGTTCTCAAGGGATGTAATGTCAGTTCTAAAGTGTTGCATCTGTCGGATAAGGAACATAGGTGTTCCACTTTCAAACCAATAGTTGGCTATTTTTCTCTGGTTGAAGCACTTCAGCAAACTGAAAGGATTGTATATTTCTGGCGACTTATCTGCAAATCGGTAACCGTCGTATTTCAGTTTCAGTTTGGCGTGCATTTCGTCGGGCGTACATTCGTATTCTTCTGCCAGCATTGCTATGTCTGGAGCCATATCGTTCACAAACTCGTCTTCGGTAATACCGCAGATAGCCGCATATTTTGAGTCCATCGAGATGTTTGTCAGGTTGTTGATGGTTGAGAAAATGCTCAACTGCGAGAACTTTGTTATGCCGGTTATGAAGCAGAAGCGTATCATTGCCTCGTTGGCTTTCAACTGGACAAAAAATTCCTGCATCGCATTTCTAAAATCGTTGAGCAACCCATTTTCGTGAAGTTTGTCGAGCAGAGGCGCATCGTATTCATCAATGATTACAACAACCTGTTTGCCAGTCTTTTCGTATGCACGGTGTATTATGCCGCTGAAACGACCACCAGGAGTGTCTTCGTAAGCGCCCTCGCCATAAATATTCTTGTAGTACTCCAGAAGTCTGAAAAGCACATTTCTCAGTCCCTCAACAGAAGTTTCGGCCTTGGTGACGCTCAAGTCCAGATGTATCACAGGATAACTTTCCCATTCCTTTTCCAAAGCCATTATTTTCAATCCCTCAAACAGTTCTTTCTGCCCTTTGAAATAAGAAGACAATGTTGTTGTAAGCAACGATTTGCCGAACCTACGCGGGCGGCTAAGGAATACAAAGGGGCTTTCCTTGGTCATTTTCCATATCAAGTCGGTCTTGTCTATGTATAGATAACCTTCTTCCCTTACTCTTTCAAATGTCTGTATCCCGACTGGGTATTTCCTGTTCATTGCTTCCATTGCTTTTCGCTGTTTGATTGCGTGGCAAATGTAATAAAAATTGTGCAAAACACCGAAATGAGATTTAAGAAGTCGATTTCTGTTTGCAAACATAGAAACGGCTTTAGCCATTCAAACGTGAAACAAGAAACAGCGAAGCCATTCAAACTTAGAAACGTGAAACCTTGAAACGCCGTAGGCATAGAAACTGAGAAACTCAGAAACGGGCGTCAGCCCCTGAAACGGCGTTAGCCATAGAAACTGAGAAACCTTGAAACGCCGTAGGCATAGAAACCAGAAACTTTCAAACGGCGTCAGCCCCTGAAACGGCGTAGCCTTTATCTGCTTTTCATCAGAAACGGCAGCACATCCTTGTTGTCGTTCCATATTTTCTGGAATTGGGATATAGGCAGGGGGGATGTGCCCAAACCGATTTCGATAGTGGCGGCCTTTATGCCTTTAGATGTAGCCCAATTGCTGCATCCTGTGCCGAAATCCTCCTCCGAATGATATTCGTAGTTGGTGACATCCTTAAGTCCTTCGGCAAGGTTCTGGCATTGCTGGCGGAAATCGCCCTTCTGTCCGTATGCCCAGAAAATTTCCTCGCCAGCCGAATGATAGCTTATCAGGGTCACTATGTTTCCAAGCGATTCCACAAGTCCGACCAAAGCCTGCGTCTCGAGTTCTGAATGCCCGTTGGGACCTCGGTAGTTTGCGCTACGGGGCGACTTCAAAAATGTCTTGATATGACGGTTGACATCGAAGTTCCTGTTCAAGTCAACTCCGAGGGCGTTGCTCTTCCACATTCTTAGGAATGTGTTCAGTTCTGGTCGAT
>JAGCNN010000239.1 GCA_017645925.1 Bacteroidales bacterium | reverse complement strand
TGGCAAAACAAACCTCTTCCCGAAGGCATAGAGGACGGTATTCTCACCGCCAAGGAAATCAGTTTCATGGACTTGCGCAAAACCGACTTGGTTGTACTTTCCGCCTGCCAGACAGCACTTGGCGAAATCACCGGCGAAGGCGTTTTCGGTCTGCAACGTGGGTTCAAGAAGGCTGGTGCGCGTACAATCATTATGAGCCTCTGGCCTGTAGATGACAACGCCACCCTGCTGATGATGACAGAGTTTTACACTAACCTTACAAAAGGAATGTCGAAAAGAGAAGCCTTCCTTGCTGCACAAAACAAGGTAAAGACAACCACAGGTTTCGAGAATCCGAGGTATTGGGCAGCGTTTATAATGCTGGATGGAAACGAAAATTGATTTACGATTTTAGATTGAAACGGACGATGCCTGCATCGTCCCAACTTAGAAACCTAGAAACGGCGTCAGCCACAGAAACGGCGAAGCCATAGAAACGCCGCAGGCATAGAAACAGCGAAGCGAGAAACGGCGTCAGCCACAGAAACATGAAACCTTCAAACGCCGCAGGCATTGAACGGCGAAGCCCTCAACGAAGTTAAACGGGCGTAGCCTTTTAACCTTTTGACAATCAAAACACAAAAAAAGTTTTCAAAAAAACAGCAAAAGCATATTTTATTTTCAAAAAAAATGAAATAACTTTGCAAATTGAAAATTTTGGCCATAAATGGGAGAAGAAGAACATAGGGCACAACTTAAAAATTTGAGTTCCAACGTGGACAAGATTGTGTCGTACTGCAATTCCCTCATCGAAACAAATGCCAAATTGACGAAAGAGATTGAAAACTTGAATATTGAACTTAACATAAAGAAGGATAGATTAATTGAGATAGAAAAAAGATACAACGATTTGAAGCTGGCACAGGCCTTCAGCAATCCAATATCGGACGGCAACAAGGAAGCCAAGCAGAAAATCAACAAAATAATACGGGAAATAGAAAACTGCATTACTCTTTTAAAAAAGTAGTTAGAATAAAATGGAATACAACGAGAATTTAACGACAATGACCATAAGCCTGAACATTGATGGCAGAAGCTATAAGCTTGGCGGCATACAAAAAGGTGATGAAAAAAAAGAAATGTTGCTGAGACAATCAGCCGAGGTTATGAACTCGTTAATTGAACATAAAAGAAAATCCTCGGCGGGAATCCTAACCGATGACCGCGATATCGTTGTGCTTGCACTATTGAACTTCGTATATAAGACTTTGAGCAACGAAATCAACGTCTCCAAGAAAAATGAAGAGATGGAGAACTCTATTTTGGAGCTGAAAAACTTGAATTTTAAGCTGGAAGAAATTATCGAATCTCTAAACAAACTTAACAGCAAAGAGTAAACGTTCTTTTAAATATTATCGTGGTTTAAATATCGCCCGTATAAGTCTTTAAGAGGCTGAAAAACTTAACAAATTACACACAATTGGAGCTACTCTCTGATTATGTACGACAGGCCTTATGGCTAGAAATAGCCAGTTGCTTTGCAACCGTTGGAAGCCGGAAATAGTTTGGAGGCTCCGCCCATTCATAACTAGGGGTTTTTTCACAGTTAAAGACTTTGCGGGTTTTTTGTTTTATTTATAAATTATATATATGGACACATTAACTATTGGAATTATCATCGGAGTTGTAGCATTCGCAGTCGGAATTGCTCTTTCATTCTTTCTTTGGGACCACATCCTTGTAAAGAAAAAGAACAAGATTGTTAGCGAAGCGAAAACGGAAGCAGAAGTAATCAAGAAGGAAAAGGAACTCGCCGCAAAAGAAAAATTCCTACAACTGATAGCCGAAAACGACAAGAACTTCAACGAGAAAAACCAGAAAATTGCCGTTGCCGAAAACAGAATCAAGCAAAAGGAGGCCAACATTACCGCCAAGATGGAAGAAATACAAAGAGCCAAAAAGGAAAACGAAACCCTTAGGGACAACCTGAACAAGCAAATTGAACTGGCGGAAAAGAAGGCGGAAGAACTTGACAAAGCGCACAAGGCTCAAGTTGAAAAGCTAGAAAGCTTGTCAGGACTTTCATCGGAGCAGGCAAAGAAGGAACTTATTGAATCGATGCAGGAAAATGCTAAGGCTGAGGCAATTACACTCATCAACGACATAATTGACGAAGCAAAGATGACCGCCAACAAGGAGGCAAAACGCATTATCCTCGAAACCATACAGCGCGTAGCTACCGAAACAGCAATAGAAAATGCCGTTACTGTATTCCACATTGAAAGCGACGAACTGAAAGGCCGCATCATCGGTCGTGAAGGCCGTAACATCAGGGCTTTGGAAGCTGCAACAGGCGTTGAAATCGTTGTTGACGATACTCCCGAAGCAATTCTGCTTTCTGCATTCGACCCTGTACGCCGTGAAATTGCAAGACTCTCTCTGCATCAACTTGTTACCGACGGCAGAATCCATCCAGCACGTATCGAGGAAGTTGTAAACAAGACCACCAAGCAGATTGAAGAAGAAATTATTGAAGTCGGCAAGCGTACTTCTATCGACCTTGGCGTACACAACTTGCATCCAGAACTTATCCGTCTCATCGGTAAGATGAAATACCGTTCATCGTACGGACAGAACCTGCTGCAGCACTCGCGCGAAGTTGCTAACCTATGCGCAATTATGGCTGCAGAACTCGGCCTTAACACCAAGTTGGCAAAACGTGCAGGTCTGCTCCACGACATCGGCAAGGTTTCGGATGAAGAACCGGAACTTCCACACGCAATATATGGTATGAAGTTAGCCGAAAAGTACAAGGAAAAACCAGAGGTTTGCAATGCAATCGGCGCTCACCACGACGAAACCGAGATGACAAGCCTCATCGCCCCGATAGTACAGATTTGCGATGCTATTTCAGGTGCTCGCCCAGGTGCTCGCCGCGAAATCGTAGAATCGTACATCAAGCGTCTGAAAGACCTCGAAAACCTCGCCCTCTCCTACCCGAGCGTTGTCAAGACATACGCAATTCAGGCAGGTCGCGAGCTCAGGGTTATAGTTGGCAGCGAAAAGATTACAGATGCAGAATCTGAACAACTCAGCCTAGAAATTGCAAGACGCGTTCAGGACGAGATGACATACCCTGGACAGGTAAAAATTACAGTTATCAGAGAAACAAGATCAGTAAACTATGCAAAGTAAAGGTATTTTGCACGACTCAAAAGTATTGGTTACCGGTGGAGCTGGATTCATCGGTTCCAATATCGTTGACCGTCTGCTCGCACAGAACAACAAGGTCGTATGCCTCGACAACTTTTCAACAGGAAAGCGCGAAAACATAAACGACCACCTCTCCGACAGCAATTTCACGCTCATCGAAGGCGATATACGCGACCTCGAAACATGCCGCAAAGCCTGCGAAGGAATCAAAATCGTACTTCACGAAGCCGCACTTGGTTCTGTACCTCGCAGTATCAACGACCCAATAACAACCAACGCGGTCAACATCGGGGGCTTCCTCAATATGATTGTTGCGGCAAGAGATGCCAAGGTAAAACGCTTCGTATATGCAGCAAGCTCATCAACTTACGGTGATTCCAAGACATTGCCAAAAGTCGAGGAAAACATTGGCAAACCGCTATCGCCATACGCAATAACAAAGTATGTTGACGAACTTTATGCTGGCATTTTCGGCAAACTATACGGCATGAGCACCATCGGTTTAAGATATTTCAATGTGTTCGGCAAAAGACAGGACCCCGAAAGTGCTTACGCAGCAGTTTTCCCGAAGTTTATTAAGGCACTCATAAACTACAAGTCGCCAGTAATATACGGTGACGGAGAACAATCGAGGGATTTCACATACATTGACAATGTAATCCAAGCCAACGAATTAGCAGCTACAACCACAAATCCCGAAGCCGAAAATACAGTTTTCAATGTTGCATTTGGAGAAAGCAATTCGCTCAACAATCTTTCCACCGAGTTAATTGCCTATCTTTCCGAATTTGACAAAGAAATTGCAAATGTAAAAATTGAACATGGTCCCGAAAGGCTTGGCGACATCCGCGATTCGCTTGCTTCAATCGAAAAAGCCAAACGAATTCTAGGCTACAATCCACAATTCGATGTCCACGAAGGACTGAAACATGCAATAAAATGGTATTACGAATATCTGAAATAACAAAAAAGCCCCGAGTTGGGGCTTTTTTATTGAAGATATTTATTTTCCAATATCCTCCATTATATTCCTAAAACATTTCAAACTGCTTTCAATATAAATGTTAGGTCAGCCATAAACTATTATATTTCAATAAATTTTGATTTTACATATCCATTATTAAGATGCTCACCATTGAACACATATCCAAGTTGATTGCAAATGACTTTGGTCTTTCCAACCGTACAATCAATATTGCGATGCGAATGTCCGTAAATCCAATAATCAATGCCTAATTCTGCAATATATTCGGATAAATCACAAGTGAATGCACCATTTATTGGACTACCTTTAAATTCTTTGGCGACAGCAAGACTTGTAGGAACATGGTGAGTAAGAACAATTATTGTCTTTGCCTTGCTATTTTTTACAGACTGCTTTATAAATGACACACATTTTTCATTTTCAGCATTAAACACCTCTGCCGTCAACCTATATTGTCCGTTTCTAATACGATGAAAATCATTTACTCCATGCTCGGTAATATACACATCAGGTGGATTTA
>JAGCNN010000238.1 GCA_017645925.1 Bacteroidales bacterium | reverse complement strand
TAGCTTTCATCAATCCAGGCACAATCCCGGCAATGGGTGCCGAAGATACTCCTAGGTGGATAAAGTTCCTGCGCGAATATGTCCTTGTGATATTGATAATATTGTCGCTTCTTACAACCAAGAAGAAAGTTCGCACCGACAACAAGTATTCGTGGACACCAATTATCGAGGTCGCAGTATTGTTCCTCGGTATCTTCACCACAATGGTACCTACCATGATGTATTTGAAGGCAAACGCTGGAGAATGGGGACTTGACTCTCCATGGCAGTTCTACTATCTTACAGGAGCAATGAGTTCATTCCTTGACAACGCTCCTACCGCATTGGCATTCCATGGTGTTGCATCTGGACTTCCATCTGAAACCGTTGCTGCAATAGGCGGAAACATCGTTGCCGACATTCCAGAAATCCTGTTGAAGGCTATTTCGGTCGGTGCTGTATTCTTTGGAGCAATGACCTACATTGGCAACGGACCTAACTTTATGGTTAAGTCAATCGCGGAGGAAAACGGAATCAAGATGCCGTCATTCTTCGGATACATCATAAAGTTCTCGTTGATTGTTCTTCTTCCTGTTTACATTTTGACACAAGTAATATTCCTCTGGCTGATACCGATGCTTGGTGCATAAGAGGATTCCCCAGAAATAAAAAAGGCTCGGAACTCCGAGCTTTTTTTGTATCCTTGCAACTTATTTCTGCTTGATTCTTTAATATTAGTGTCCGCTAAGTACCCATCCAGTCATTTCGGAAAGTAGAACGAACAGCAAAAGGAACGTTGCTTGTGAGTTCACTTGTCCGAAATCTGTTCTCTAATAATACGTTAACAGATTCCGGACAACCGATTTCACACTGCTCCCCGTGTCGTATCGCAGGTTCAATCAGGTTTCCGAACCTTTAGCTCACGCAGCGAAGCAAGTAAATGACAAGCCCCATCATCAATCTTCTTGCGTAAGACATTGACAACAAGGATTTTATGACGTTTGAGCATTTTTTTAGCGGACAACACTAATTCTTTAACTACCTTATCATCACAATGCTTACGACCATACCAGCCAACATCAGAATCAAATAGTACATAAAAATTCTTGTATCAAGGTATTGCTTTGGACTAATGCCGTAGAGGGATTTTACAACCGAAACAAGCACCACTTTCTCAATGATATTTCCAACAAGGAATGCGATGGCTATACCGACAATCCCAATGAAATTCATAAGAATAAAACCAAGAACTACGTTTACAATTATATTGATGGACGCCGCCGCCAATATAGGACGACTTTGCCTTTTCCCAACAAGGACACTTTCGGGAAGAATAAACCTGAACATTGCAGCAAAACAGTAGATGTTGAATATCAATGCACTTTCGTAAAAGTCATCGTTGAATATCAATGGGTATAGGTATTTGCTGCTTATTATCGCTATCATTGCAATTGGCACACATAGATGCATTATGCGCTTGTTCTCTCGCTTGATGCTTTCTAGAGTGTCGGTCAAGCTGTCGTTGTTGGCAATACGCGACGAAATTGCTTCCGACAGGGCCGTAACAGGCAGCAGTATAAGCGGAAATTCCTTTGCCCCGTAGCGGAATTGAGCATAAGCACCTTCATCGAACTTGTAAGCGACAAGAAAGCAGTCAACATATTGTATTCCTTTGATTATAAATACACTCAACATAAATGGAGCCGATAGTTTCAGAAATACACCGATATATTTTCCCGACAATTTTAATCGCGAATACTTGAGCACCATTATTGCAAGCCAGGCAAACTTTACCGCAGTGGTTATCAGAAGTCCGTACAAACCGTACCCAAGGTCATTGGTTACTATCACAGGAATTGTTACCGCCAAAATCTGCATTGTGAACACAACAGAGGCGTATGCTACTATCCTAAACGGCTTGTTCTCAATAAGGTATATGTATTCAACGAGGTTAGTTGGACACGACAATGCAATATACGCAAGCATAATATACAAATAAGGAATGCGCTGTCCGCTGAAGCCTACAAAACTGGCAATCTGTGTTCGCAGCAAGAAAACGGCAAGAGCTGTGATTAGTGCTAAAGCCACGAATATCAGGAATATATTGAAATATGCCTCCGATTTTTCGCACTGAGGCTCACGTTTCAGCGACAGCATTGTCTGTAGCATTCCGCCTGTCCAAAAGAAACACGAAGCCCCCGAAATAAGCAGAAAAGTCTCGTATGTTCCTATTTGGCTTATGCCGATATTTGTCTTCGACAGGATGACACCTACCAGCAACAATGCCACAAAGCGGAACAACTGCAAAAATTGCAATGCCCTGACACTATTGAAGTATTTGGCTAACACCGACACCTGCTATTTGCCGAGTGTTTCAAGATAACCTGCCATAATCTTCTGTATGTACTTTCCGATTATGTCAAATTCAAGGTTTACAACCGTTCCCACCTTGAAGCAATGGAAATTTGTTACCTGATATGTATAAGGTATTATCGAAACCGAAAATGTATTTGTCTTTGAGTTTACAACAGTGAGGCTCACGCCGTTAACCGAAACAGAGCCTTTTTCAACTGTGATGTTTCCCTTCGACTTGTCGTACTCGAATGTATAGTACCAGCTTCCTCCGTTTTCGGTAACGTCGATGCATTTTGCAGTCTGGTCAACATGTCCTTGCACCATGTGACCGTCAAGGAGCTTGTCCATTGTCATACTGCGCTCAACGTTTACTTCATCGCCAATGTTCAGCAAACCGAGGTTCGACTTGTCAAGGGTTTCCTTCATTGCAGTTACCTTGTATGTTTTGGTAGCCTTATCAATTTCTACAACAGTGAGGCATACACCATTATGAGCTACACTCTGGTCAATGCGAAGCTGGTCGCCAAACGAGCAGGTAAAATAAAAATGGATGTTGCTCTGCTCCTTCTCTATTCTGACCAATTTTGCGGTTTCTTCTACTATTCCTGAAAACATAATTCAAATATTTTGGTATGCAAAATTACAAGAAAAATTACTTCCGACAATTCAATGAAGGCAAAATCACAGATTATACTTTCAAGGTTCTCAAATATTTTTTCTGTTCATCGGTAATCCTATAGCTTTCAATGGCTTTCTGGATTGACTTGTTGTGTGTCCATTTTTCTAGGCGCTTATGCTCAATTATTGGCAAAGTAGCTTCATATTGTTTGGCAAGCGCCGTTGCGAAGTACCATGCCACCATCATTTTCACATAGTATTCATCGTTGCGAATAGCAGCAACCCATTCAAGGTATTCCGGACGGAAATCCTCATCAAGAAAATGAGTCATAAGAGCTTCTATTCCAAAACGTATGGTGTAGGTCTTGTCGGATTTCATCCATCGGCGAATGTCTTTCAGCAGCCTGTCGTGATTTTTCTTGAATGACTTGGGACTTAGCAGGTCACAGGTTGCCCAGTTGTCAACATGCGGCAGAAGCCTGTCAAATTCGTATATGCTGCGGTCATAATCCTTGATTTCGGAAATTATGAAGCCATGCATATTGTTTTCGTCGTAGTACTGATGCGGAATATTTGAAAGAAAATCATCAATTTCAGCGTCTTTGGCAAATTCCTTTGCAAGCTTGCGCAGTTGCGGAGTACGCACACCAATTATACGTTCAATATCAATGTTGGGCATTAGCTTTGAATGAAAATCGCGGTATCCCAAGTCATGATTGGTAAACAGGCTTTCTCGGATTCTGACAGTTACCGGCTTATACTTTTTTGCGTAGGCAAAAAGTTCGATTGGCAAATGGCAGTAGCCTGTCGGATTCTTATCCAAGTAGTCCTGATGGTAGTCATCCGCCGGATAGAAATTCTTGAGAGGTGCGACTTCTACCTGCAAAGGCTGGTTGTATTTCTTTGCCTCCAATGCCATAACTTCCTGTATGACAAGTAAGTCCAATTTGTCGGTGTAGTATATCCCAGTGCGGTAGCGTGTACCGAAGTCAGCACCTTGACGGTTTAGGCTTGTAGGGTCTATTGCCTTGAAATACAACCGCAAAATTGTCCTAAGTGGAATAATATAGGATTCGTACTTTACTTCCACTGCCTCGGCAAATCCTGTGAGGTCGGTATAAACCTGCTCGTAGGTCGGATTTTTGGTGTTGCCGTTAGCAAATCCAACTTGAGTGAATGTTATTCCCTGTATTTGCTTGAGGTAATGTTCTGCACCCCAGAAGCATCCAGCGGCAAGATATATGCTTTTTTCCATGTCTATTGTTTTAATGTTCCGTTATCGTTGAAAATATCGCAGATGTCAGCTGGTTTCTTGAGCCATATTGTGTTAAGGCCAACTTGTTGTGCGCCAAGACAATGCTTTTCGCAGTCGTCAATGAAAAGAGTTTCGCTGGCATTGAGTTTATGTTTGTTGAGTATGTGCTGAAAAACTTTCGGACTAGGCTTGCGTTCTCCAATCATATATGAAAAGAAAATCTCGTCAAATCCCTGATTGACAAAATCAAATCCAGCTTCACGATTTAGATATTCGCTGAAATATTCGGCATTTACCACATCGCTGTTGCTGAGCATGAATGTTCGATAATGCTCATGTACTTTGGGTATAAGCAATTGGTGTTCATGTTTGAAATCGACAATCAGTGTATTCCACGCCTCGCAAATCTGCTCGTTGTAGAGATTGGTGTTGAGGATATTGCGAAATTCGTTACAAAATTCATCTGTTGTTATTTGGTTTGACTCAAAGCGTTTTGTAAGCGCAAGGTCGTAGAGTTTACGATAAGGACTCTCTGTTGTTATGCCAAATTCGTACAACCTTTTGTCAATTAGGTTGACATCGATTGTAATTATTGGTCCGCAGAGGTCGAATATTATGTTTTTGATGGTTGGCATTTTTAATCTTTTATAATTGATAAATACTATACTTTTTGTATTATGCAAAATAGATAGTAGAATTAGTTGTTTTCAAGCCATCGCGAAAAGAATACGTCATACACAAAATATTCTGATTTATTGATACTTATCTCGTCTAATATCAAATCTTTTTCTATGAGTGATGATAATAACCGTTGCGAATTTGCTGGCGTTCCAATTGAATATTTTGATAAAAACTTGCTTGACATAGGTTGCAAAACAGAACCTTCTTTGGCTATTGCCTTTAGGAAATTCCATTGTTGCGTTGTGAGAAGCGACCTATATTGCAAGAATATCGTTTCGATGAGAGCCAAAAGCTGAGCCGCCAAGTTTCTTGCTTCTGTTAACGTGATATTTCGTTTTGAATTTTGGAATATAAAGTTGCAAAGCGATTGAGTGTAGAATGTGTGGCATCGTGTGAAGTCGAGTATGAACTCCACGGCTTCTGGCTCTATTGCTTTGCCATTAGAAGCAAATAGCTTATTTATAAATTCAGAATATTTGTCGGCGGCAATTTTGTCCAAGTTTACGGGCATTGTGCTGCAGTAGAACGGTTTACGGGCGTTAATGAACATATCTATCATCATGTGTCGGCGGCTTCCGCAAAAGATGAAGTTTACATTTTTGAGCATTTGGATGTGTGTTCTCAGCACTGCTTCCATATATACGCCCTTGTATTCTCGTATTTGTTGAAATTCATCGAAAGCAACGATGACCGGCTTGTCGTGGTTCTCAAGAAAATTGAAAATGTTTTTCAGTGTGGTAAGCTTTTCGCCATCACTGTTGAAGGTGAGCGACAGTTCGGGACCGCCAGTCAGTTTGTTGAAAGAAAGTGTAGGCTTCATGCCTCCTATTGCTTTGAGAAGTTTCTTAAGTACGGGCATTTTCTTCTGGTAGGCTTCAACTATAGCTTCGGCGAATGCGGTAACGAAATCCTCCGTATTTTGTGTGGCGTATATGTCAACATAGAAGGTATCGATGCCCATTTTTTGCTCTTTGATTTCATCGAATAGGCGATAGATTAGTCCGGTTTTCCCCATTCTTCGTGGTGAAATCAGCGTGGCGTTGGCTCCGTTGGTAACAATGCTAAGCAGATTCTGCAATTCGCTTTCACGGTCACAAAATAATTCCTTGTCAACTTTCGGCGATAGTACAAACGGATTTTTCATGAGCATTATTTTTATGCAAAAATACTATCTTTTTTGTATTATGCAAAATAGATAGTGATTTTTTGTCATTTAGGAAAATTCGTTTATGTATTTTAATGTAAATCAGCATGTTATATTGTTAATGCATGGAAAATATGTTTTGAAATAACATCAAAAAACACCTTGTTTTTAATAAAAAAAAGGTCTAAAATTACAAAAATATCTTGCGTTATGCAGATTTATAGCTTGCTGTAGTCGGGTGAGAATGTGTCGCCATCTTCCATGTTGCCAGTGGAGATGCCCTTCTTCAGCCAACGTGAGCGCTGTGCCGAGGTGCCATGGTTGAATGTTTCGGGAGTGGTATAGCCTTTTGCACGTTTTTGCAGGTAATCGTCACCGATACGGGCAGCAATCTCAAGGCCTTCCTCGATGTCTCCATCTTCAAGCGAATTGAACATGGCATTGTCTCGATTTGCCCACACACCTGCGTAAAAATCGGCCTGCAATTCAAGGCGAACGCTTATTTTGTTGCTTTCAGTTTTGCTTACCCTGTCCATCTTTTCGTGAGCATCGCCCAGTGTACCAAGCAAATATTGTACATGGTGACCGACTTCGTGAGCTATTACATAAGCGTATGCAAAATCACCTGCAGAACCAAATTGCTGCTTCATTGTGGTAAAGAAAGACAAGTCAATATACACGGTCTGGTCGGCAGAACAATAGAATGGTCCCGTAGATGAAGAAGCGCCACCGCATCCAGATTGTACAGAACCGGTAAACAACACTAATTTAGGTGCAACATACCTTTTGCCTCTTTTGCTGAATTCCGCAGTCCATACATCTTCTGTTCCTGCCAGAATCTTTTTAGTAAACGTTGCCAGTTCCTCTTCTTCGGCAGTTGGAACGTATTCTGTTTCGGTTTCGGTACCGATGTTCAGATTTTGTATTGCTTCAGAGGGGTCTTGTCCAAGCAACAGAGCAATGATGCCTACTATAATAACACCACCAATGCCAAGTCCTGCACCCATTTTCTTACCTCGCCTATCATCAACATTAGAGCTTTCGCGTCTTCCATCAAGTCTCATAGTTTCTAAATTTAAGATTTTCAATTTGCAAAATTAGGAATAAATGTGGTATTCGCCAAAATGCAAGGACAGTTTTTCATTGTACACAATACGCATTTTTACCCAATCACAAATCGCAGCCAAATCGTAAATATTTTTTACTTTTGCATTGATGAATGAAACAAGAATCATATCTCTGCTGCCAAAGTTCGACACCACCTTTTTTGAAAGGTACGCCAAAATTGTACTTGTAGATTTGCTGGGCGACAAGTATGCAAACCTTGTCAACCGAGACCGCCCCGACCTGCAGGATTGTTGTGCGGGAATAGGCATAGAGGTTACGCGGGCAATGGTAACCGGTCGTGCCGATGCAATTTCGCTTATTACCGACATGGCTGGCAACGACGACATTTCCGATTGCGATATTGAAAGAATCAGGAAGTTCGGCTACAGCTATGGTATTCACCGCAGGCTGATGGGACGAATTGAAGAGGAATTCTGGTCGCTGGCTATTCCACTTAAACGCATAATAGAAAGCAAGGTCAGCAAGGTTGCCAACGGATTTTATGGCAGCTTCGACGAGTTTGGGCTGTTTGTGTTCTCCAAGGATGAACTTTCGCTTGAATATGCCACTCAGACAATGGATTACACCATAGAAATACAGCAGGGCAACGCAACAAGGTATGCTACTATGTTCATTTTCGACACACACTCGCTCTTTGTCTGCGACCTCGTGAACGATATAATAACGCAAATCGGCGTAAGTGTTGAACAATGCGAAATGTACTACACGGAATCATTGAAATAATTTTTTGTTTTGCTTTTCAATGAAAAGATTATTTTTGCGCTGTAAAACGAATGTAAAATTTAAAGTATATTAAAATGAAAAAGAGTATTTTCTTAATGATGTTTGTTGCAGCTATTGCATTTTCATTTGTATCATGCGGTTCTATGTCGAATGTTGCTTCTTCTGATACTGTTGCAAAGACAGCTGGAACATCCTGTGGTTCTTCGCTAGTAAACCTGTACAAATCGTACAAGGCTGCCGGCAACAAGGTTAACATGAACGATGCATCAGTACTCACCAACGCTATTGCATTGTCAACCAGTATTTCAGGATTGAAGCAGAACGGCAAGGACTCCAACTACCGCAAATCATACATAGCAGGTATGCTTCTCGGTGGTGCTGGTATTCTTACCGAAACCAAGGCTGCCAACATTTATGACAATCTGGTAACATCAACAAATGCATTGTCAAACATCAACACATCGTCGAGCGAATCAACGCTGACCGGTGCAGCAAACGCACTTACAACAATTTTAGGATTGTTCTAATTGCAGCACAAACAGAAAAAACAAAAAAAGCGGATTTCTCCGCTTTTTTTTGTTATTATCCTTTATACTTCAGCCATTTCCACAATTCCTTGTAGTTGGTTTTCTTGCCATACATAAGTATTCCGACACGATAAATCTTGGCGGCAAGCCATGTCATTGCAATGAAAGTTACAACAAGCAGTGCCATTGATATTATAATATCGGTAAACGGTACGCCAAACGGAATCCTTACCATCATAACTATTGGCGAGGTGAATGGAATTATCGAGAACCAGTATGCAAGACTTCCATTGGGGTTGTTGATTGCCGAAAGCATGACAAAAATGCCCAACAGAAGCGGTACCGTTATTGGCAGAGTAAACTGCTGTGTGTCGGTTTCGTTATCGACTGCCGAACCTGCTATTGCAAACATTGCTGCATAAAGCAGGTAGCCGCCAACGAAGAAGAACAGGAACATCAGCAGCAATCCTACATAATTTACAGAATCCATTGCGGTCATTATCTCGCTTAGTTCTGCCATATCATCAGCATTGACATCTGCGGTTTCGGTTAACGAAGAACCCATAATCTGAGTCTGCGGTGCAAGGTCGGCTGTGGAGAAATCCTTCTGCAGCACTGCATACGTAACGCTTACGATACCAAGAGTCAACATTACCCATAGTACAAACTGCGTTACGCCCACCAGAGCTACACCGAGAATCTTGCCGAGCATAAGCTGGAAGGGCTTTACCGATGAAACAATAACTTCCACAATTCTGTTCGACTTTTCCTCGATAACACCGTTCATCACCATTGAGCCGTACATGAATATGAACATATAAATCAGGAATCCGCACAAATAACCAATTATCATAGCTACGGTTGTGGACGATTCCTTTTCTGTGCCATCGTCGTTCATTGTTGTGGTAATAACATTGATGGAAGTGTTGGCAACCATAAGGATATTATCAATTTCCTGCTGAGTGATTTCCAGTTCTTCGGCTTTCTTGCTGAGTTTCAGTTCCTCGGCTTTCTTTTCTATTCCATTGGAAATGTGCATTTTCAACCCCATGTTTGGCTGCTGATATGAATAAAGTTGTACCGAACCGTTGTTGGCCGACAATGAATTTATCGGAATGTACAGCAATGCAAAATGTTCAGAATCCTTGAGGTCGGTCTTTGCCTTTGACACGTTGTAGTAGTTTCCTTCAAAATATTTATCCGAAACAAAGTCGAAATTTATGCTTTTGGTGTTCTTCAGCGAATATTGGTCAAACATTCCGGTTTCGTCAATTACGGCAATGTTCTTGAATTCATCGTC
>JAGCNN010000237.1 GCA_017645925.1 Bacteroidales bacterium | reverse complement strand
GAATAAACTCTATTAGAATCTTCAAAGTTGTTAACCTGTCTTTATCTTTTGCTACTTGTCAATCTTTCAAAGAACTTTTTCTCCCCTCCCGATGCCTTCCGGATGACCTCCGTCCCTCATCGTTTGGGATTGCAAAAGTAGTGCATTTTTTATTACTACCAAAACTTTTTTCACTTTTTTTTCAAAAAAGTTGTGTTTATTTTACAATACATTGATTTACAGATTGTTACAAACGAAAAATTTTTGCTTTTTCGCACCTAAAAAAGCAAAAAAAAGCTAAAAACACCATTTTTCAGACCATCAGGAGACACCCCAAACGGAATTTTCTGCGCAGCAAATCGGAAAAGTTGAATAAAACAGACGGAACCATTCTCCAGAATGAACAGAAGACCTCATAAAAAAGTTGAGCATTAGAAGCTTTATGCGGGAGAGAATTTATATACCTATTAATATATAATAAGCAAGAAACATTCTGCCGCTATTAAACTCAATACAGCATTTTACATACTATTTCATTGTGACACAAATCATTCCATCTCAAAATATCAAGTCAACAACCTTGATTTCCATGAAACATTTCTCCATATCCGAAATATTCACTAAATTTGCAATCTGAAATTTTCTCATGAAAGAAAACATTGTCATAATACCAACATACAACGAAATCGAGAACATCGAAGCAATAATTCGCTATGTTTTTGGTCTTGAGGTACAATTCGACATACTTATAGTTGACGACGGTTCGCCAGACGGCACCGCCGACACCGTGAAAAAACTAATGGCAGAATTTCCAGACCGACTATTCATCATGGAACGCGAAGGAAAACTTGGACTTGGCACTGCTTACATAATGGGATTCAAATGGTGCATAAATGCCGGCTACGAATACATCTACGAAATGGACGCCGACTTCTCACACAACCCCACCGACCTGCAAAACCTTTACAAAGCCTGCAAGGAAGGCGCCGATGTTGCCGTAGGCTCACGCTACAAGACAGGCGTAAATGTAGTAAACTGGCCTATGAAGCGAATCCTGCTTTCGTACTTTGCGTCAAAATATGTAAGATTCATAACCCGCATGAAACTGAACGACACCACTGCTGGTTTCGTGTGCTACAAACGCAAGGTTCTGGAAACCATAAATCTTGACCACATCAGAATGATTGGCTATGCCTTCCAAATAGAAATGAAATTCAAAGCATGGTTGCACGGATTCAAGATTGAGGAAGTGTCAATAATCTTTACCGACAGGCAGAAAGGCTCGTCGAAAATGAGTGGAGGAATTATCGGAGAAGCCGTTTTTGGTGTGCTGAAGATGAAATTGCAAAGCATATTCAACAAAAAGAAATATTTGGCGTAAGCAACATTGCTAGCGACATAGGCATAAACCTCTACTATACCTGACAAATCAGGCAATAATAGCAGCTTACAAATCGGAAATGCCCTCCGACTTGACGAAGGGCTAATTTGTAACTACCGATTTTGTTTTGCTTCGAGGCAAAGTGTTGCATGAGGAACTGCGCGAAGTCTCTCCTTGGGAATGAGTTTGCCAGTCTTGCGGCAAATTCCGTAGGTTCCAATCTCTATTCTGAAAAGTGCAGCCTGCAAGTTCTGTATAAACTTCAACTGACGCTGAGCAATTCGGCCAATCTCCTCCTTTGACAATACATTCTGACCTTCCTCCAATACCTTAAAAGTCGGCGAAGTATCATCAATATCGTTCATGTCTTCCTTGGTAAGCATGCTCTTGTACAAGTCAAAATCAGCCTGAGCACGCTCTAACTTCTTGAGAATTATCTCCTTGAATTCATCAAGTTCTTCCTTTGAATATCTTGTTTTTTCTTCTTCCATATCCATTCCTATTTAGAAACACACCTATTTAATAAAATAAACTCAAGTTATTTTACGATTATTTCAGTATTTTGTTTTAAAAAAGATAAGATTTTTTTGCAAAATTTATCTACTTATTCTCCTGCTGCAATTTTTCTTGCTTCTGACTGTCCTGCTGCTTCAAAAGTTTTGCCACGAGCACAACTTCCATAATTAGATAGGCAAAATACAAGATGAAAAACTGTATTACGTATGCAATGCGATAGTCGGCATCACTTTTTATAATAGGAATCAGAAAGACAACAGCAAGTGCCATTTTTATCAAGCTTGAAGCCATGAACGCATAGCCAAAAAGTCCCTGTTTCTCGGTCATTTTCCTAAAAATAAATTTCAACACCAGCACTACCGCAGCGGTAAGCCCAAACAAAAAGATATGAGCCTCATATATTCCTTCGGCAGCACATACAGGGATTGCACGGGCCAACAGAAAATGCACAGCAAACAGACATACGCCAAACACAGCAAGCACAGCCAATGCTCCGACAAGAGAATTACTTTTCATTCTTCAGACTTTTTACAACCAAATAAATTGATGCGAACACTGCAAAAAGCGACAATGCCACCATAAACCATGGTTTTGAGGTGCAAAAATACTGGTCAAGCTTTAAACCACCGAAGGCACCGGCAAAAATAACTATGCCCATTTCAAATGCCAACGAGGTATAACGAGCAAACTTGCCAAGTCCGGATTTTAACTTGTCGCCTTTTTCGTTGCTATCCATTATATTGCTCTTCAACCTGAGGTTCGGTCGTACTCATGCTGCAGGTGCCAGTAAATACGGCATCCGGCTCTATCGCCAACTTCGAGGTTCTGATTTCTCCTTCTACGGTAGCCGTTGCCCTTAGCATAAGCAGGTTCTCAACCTTTATTTTGCCTCGTACCGAACCGGAAACTTCACAATCCTTGCATTTTATTTCTCCAACAATCTTTCCTGTTGCACCGATAACAATCTTTGACTGCGTCGTAAGGTTGCCCTCCAATATTCCGTCAACTCTAACATCACCCTGCGAAACAATGTTGCCGACAATGGATGTTCCACTGCCAATTATGTTCAGGTTGTTGCTAATTTCTTCGCTTCTTGCCATACCTTATAATTTTTTAGACCTCAAAGATACATTTTTTACTTAAACCATACAAATATATTTTTCCACATCAAGGTATTGAAGACAAGTCGCTCAAAAAAAATCACCATTCCTTGTATATTTCCGCAATGATTTCTCCTTTTGGGAATCCGTAATTGCAGAATATTATTCCCATGCGAAAAAGATTGAGACAGAGCGAATCGGTCATGCGCTCCGAAATTTCATTCCAAGCACGAAACATATCACGGCTCCAGTTTATATCATCAATGATGATAATTGACTTTTTACAGCAATGCGATTTCATTATTTGGTCGAAATAGCGGATTGTGGCTTCTGCCGTATGGTTGCCGTCAAGGAAAAAGAGGTCAAACTGTTGTCCATTAAGGGCTTTGCTGCTGAATAGATGGTCAAAGTCATCGTTTACAAATGTAACATTGACGATTTTGCGCTTTGCAAATTCAGACATTGCAAACTTGTAGGTTTCGGGGCAGCCTTCTACGGTCGTTACATTCGTTTTTGCGTTTGCCCGCGCAAGAAACATTGTGCCAATTCCAACCGATGTGCCAAGTTCGAGGACATTTTTCACCTTGAATGCATCAATAATCTTTTGCATAACACCGCCGTAACGCACTTGTGTTGACGACCTGCGAGCAATGTCCTTCACTTTTCGCACTCCGCTTTTGCCAGTTCCAAAATCCTTGACGTTCAACTTTGTGTCATCGGAAAGCATATTAAGACGGTATTCACAGCAATCAACGAAACTGCTCATCTGGAACATAGAGTCAAGAATGAACTCGTTGAACACATCGGGAAGTTTTTCATTCTCTTTAGACCTTATCAGATATGATATATTGCCGGGCAGTTTCAAAATTTATTATTTTTGCGCTTGCAAAGTTAGGAAAAAACTTTGGCTTTTTGTTGCTGAATATGGCTACGGAATTTTTAGAAACCGACATCACTTATCTGAAAGGCGTGGGACCAAAGCGTGCCGAAATCTTCAAGAAGGAGTTTGGCATACACAAATTCCGCGACCTCCTTTTCTATTTTCCATACCGTTATGTTGACCGTAGCCGTTTCTATTCAGTTTCGGAACTAAACAGGGATTTGCCTTACATACAGCTTAAAGGGAAATTCATAAACCTTGAACTGCAAAAAGTTGGTGCAAATAAAAAGAAGTTGGTGGGAACTTTTACCGACAACACGGGCGCAGTAGAAGTTGTATGGTTTCAAGGGTTCGACTGGATAAGCAAGAGCATCAACCGCGACAAAACCTATATATTATTTGGCAAACCGAGCGAATTCAGCGGGCGAATAAACATTGTACATCCCGAAATGGAGGAACTCTCGAAATGGCAGAGCAAACCTCAGATGACACTTGCACCGCAGTACAGCACGACCGAACAGTCGAAGAACAACTACATAAATTCCAAGACTTTCCAGACGCTTATAGCTTCGCTTCTCCCTGATATATATGGCAAAGTAACCGAAACGCTTCCGCCGTATATCATTCAGAAATACAACCTGATGGGCTTGGAGAAAACACTTCGTGAGCTTCATTTTCCCGAAAGCATTGAAACATTACGCAAAGCCCAGTACCGCATAAAATTCGAGGAACTTTTCATTATCCAGCTTAACATACAGAAAGCCAAACTGCATAGGCACAATACCGTGCAAGGCTTTGTCTTTGACCGTACCAAGGACAATTTCCTAAGGGAATGTTTTCACAAGAAAGTTCCGTTCAAGATGACAGGTGCGCAAACCCGTGTACTGCAGGAGATTCGTGCCGATGTGGGCAGTGGCAGACAGATGAACCGTCTGCTGCAAGGTGATGTTGGCAGCGGAAAGACTTTGGTGGCTTTGCTGACTATGCTTATGGCGGTTGACAATGGTTATCAGGCTTGTATGATGGTGCCGACCGAAGTGCTTGCTCAACAGCATTACAGGTCGCTGTCGAAGATGCTTGATGGAATTGGCGTAACCATTCGTCTGCTTACAGGCTCAACGCGGCAAAAGGAGCGCAACGAAATAGACCGTGGTCTTCGTGATGGCAGCCTCAATATTATTGTTGGCACTCATGCGCTTATTGAAGATACTGTTGTGTTCAAGAATTTGGGCATGGCTGTGATTGACGAGCAGCACCGCTTTGGCGTAGAACAGAGGGCAAAATTGTGGAAAAAGAACATTATGCCGCCGCATATCCTTGTGATGACAGCCACCCCTATTCCCCGTACACTTGCAATGACACTTTATGGCGACCTTGATGTTTCTGTGATTGACGAACTTCCCAAAGGACGTTCAAAGATTATTACCCGCCATTTTACCGATGCCTACAGGTTGAACGTGTATGGCTTTATGCGCAGGCAGATAGCCGAGGGACATCAGGTGTATGTTGTGTATCCACTCATATCGGAATCGGAAAACGTTGACCTCAAGGATTTGGAGGACGGCTACGACCGTATAACGCGAGAGTTCCCGATTCCAAACTATCATGTGGCTGTTGTTCACGGACGTATGAAGCCAGACCAGAAGGAACTGGGAATGAGGTTGTTCGAGAAGAACGATGCTCAGATAATGGTTGCTACCACTGTTATTGAGGTCGGGGTTGATGTGCCGAATGCGACTGTTATGGTCATTGAAAGTGCCGAAAGGTTCGGATTGTCGCAGTTGCACCAGCT
>JAGCNN010000236.1 GCA_017645925.1 Bacteroidales bacterium | reverse complement strand
TTGTGTACTTGGGCTGATGTTTTGCATAATATGCAGCGAGGTCGAGAACCATAGCCGTTCCCGAGGCATTGTCCTGCGCGCCAGGGAAATAAGCGTCCTTGCCAAGCGTTCCTAAATGGTCGTAGTGACCGCAGAAGACAAAATATTTGTCGGGATTCTTACCTTCCACATAGCAGTTGACATTCTTTGCAGCAAAATTCTTCTTCAGCTTGGCGGTTATGTCAATCGACACCATCTTTGCCGACCTGTCGAAAGATTCACGCTTCAACTTGATTACAGGATAGTCTTGTTGCACCTTTCCCACCGACATAACAAGTTCTTCGGGAATAAGTTCCATAATTCCACCGAAGCGCGTATTGCCGTACAAGACCTTGATATAAAACATCTTGATTTCCTTGTTCTCGGTCTGTGCATAATCGATTACGAGCATTTTCTTCGACCAGTCCTCGGCAAAATAGCGAGCCATAAAAGCAATCGTATCATTCAGCAGAAGCGAATCAGGAAGAAAAAGTTCGTACGAAGCCTTTGTTGTCGGCATCATCTGCCCCACCACGAAGTCTGTGCCTGGCTGCATTTCTTTTCCGTCAATTGAAACTTTCATCTTTGCTGGAAATGTATTCACATCATAGGAAAAGTTCTGATAGTACGACTTACCAAACGGTTTCACTCCCAGCGACTTGAACTCATCGGCAATATACTTGGCAGCCTTGTCGGAACCGCCAAAAGTGTATCCGCGACCGTGAAACTCTGGCGACGACAAAGTCTGGATATGCTGCCTTACCCTGTCGAGGTTCTGCGCTGACAATGAAACGACAGAAAGCAGAACAAGCGATATTATCAAGCTTTTACGCAACATATTCTACAAATATCTTCTGCGAACAATGTTCATAAAGTCAACGACCACAGGCGAATCCATGTCCCAACTGAAATTGGCGCGGATATAGCTGTCAGCCTCCTCTATGCTCGACATTTCATTCAAGGCTGCCACAGTAGAATCAAAGGCAACACCATTTCCCGAAAACAGCATACGTGTAAACCTGAACCTCTCGCCCAAAGGAATCGACGACTTAATGTCGGAAATTGGCTTCAAACCAATGCTTCCCGAAAGGTCGATAGGCTTGCTGCTGGCAAACTTGTCGTTCAACGACGACTGCCGCGACTGTCCAAGCTGTTCGCCAAGTGTAATGTGCATAGTTTCTGTCTTTTCCTTCTCAACAGGCATTTCTTCATGCGGAGTCTCAACAACAGGTTCTTCTACATGCACTTCTTCTGGCTTAGGTTCTTCTGCAACGGGTTCTTCCGAAACAAATTCTTCTTCAACAGGCTGCGATTCTACAATTGGATTTTCTACATTCTCGTCCTCATGCTCTTCAGGCAAAGGTTCTTCCTCAAAAACAGACTGTTCTTCTTCGTCAGTTATTGTTTCCTCAAGGTTAGAGGCTGTATCAAATTCCTCATTTTCAATTGCTTCGTCCTGAACTTCCGAATCCTGTTCTTCATTCAAGATTTCGTCCAAATCGTCACTATCGGGCTCATCTTCCATCACATCTGAACCATCAATATTTTCGGAATCCTGTCCTTCAAAATCCTTGTTTTCAAAATCGTAATTATGTTCTTCCGTTTCTTCCTCTGGCTCAATGTCTTCAGCAGGAACATCCTCTTCCTCGCTGTATTCAAGTCCAAGTTCGTTATCTTCTACAACAACCTGCTCAGTTTCTTCTTCTGGAACTTCATCTACAGGCACATCCTCCGAAACAAAATTTTCCTCTGGAGCTTCTGTTTCTATATTTTCCTCCTGAGCCTCAGCATTTTCCTCTTTCGGCTTGACATTCAGCAAATCCGAAAAATCAATTTCTCCAGCATCAAACGGAATGGCAATAACTGGCGGTTCGGAAATTTTCTCTTCCACCTCTGCAGGAGCTTCTTCTTCAACTTCTTTCTCCTCCTCCAACATTGGTTTTTCGTCAACCGAAACATCTGTTCTCGTCAACAATATATCCGAATACAATTCCCTAATCGCCTGAAGTAAAATATCCTTTTCAATAACGCTTATATTCTCATCTTCAAGGTATTCAACGATTGTCAAAATCTTTGTTATTTTTGCTTTAAGTTCACTTGCAGTTGCCATATCAATATTCCTTTTTTTGAAAATTTTTGGCAAATTTACAAAATATATTTCGGCAGTAATTGTAACCTGCAAGTGATTTTTTGGGCATTTACTAACAGAAAACGAACAAGCAAAAGAGGTGAAAATGGGTGAAAAATGGGAATGGTGGGTTGAGGTGGTTTAAGGATAGTTAAATTGTTGTTGTCCGCTAAAAAATACAACAGATGGATTATTTGAGTTTCCATTCGAAGAAACTCAACAACCTCGGAGAGGTTACATATTTATAGAAAAGTATGTGTATTTTTGGAGCGTTGGCGCATATTTTT
This sequence comes from Bacteroidales bacterium, assembly GCA_017645925.1. Taxonomy (GTDB): domain Bacteria; phylum Bacteroidota; class Bacteroidia; order Bacteroidales; family ML635J-15; genus Bact-19. The sequence goes on along the minus strand of JAGCNN010000236.1, from coordinate 79 downwards.
GTCGCGAGAGCATACAAAAATTGTGACAACGCTAATTTAGCAGACAATAATCGGTAAACCTTGTCCCTTTTTATGGCTT
>JAGCNN010000235.1 GCA_017645925.1 Bacteroidales bacterium | reverse complement strand
GACATGTCAACCATTCCGAGCATAGGAGAACTAAGGCTCACATTGTTCCACGAAACCTTTGTGTGAGAAGCAGTTGTGCCGCGAAACGAAGCTGTTGAAAGAGAACCTCGTCCGTATGTCTTCACAAATACCGAAGTATTTTCCGACAGCACTTCTGAAAGAGAACTTAATTCTTTAACTTTCAGGATTATTTTGTCAAGTTTTACGACAGATGTTCCCGTTTCAAGCATTTCGCGGTGCTCGATTATTTCAACATCGGGTAGATTTATAGTGTCGGATTGCGAAAAAGCCAATGAAGATGACAATATAAACAGCAAAAGGAAGAGAAGCCTACTCATTACGTCATTTCGCAAAACAAAGCGAACAGCATAAGGGACGTTGCTTGTGAGCCTGTTTATGCGTAATCTCCCATCAGAACACAAGGAAGATTGCTCGCAGGCTTCGCGAGGTTGCATGCAACGTTGCGGATAGGTTAATTCACACAACTCCACCTCCGGTATCGTTGGTTCATTATACCTTCCGCAATGACGGGGAACGAGTAAAATCTGTCCTATCATTGCATAATTTCAATCTTTTTTACAACGCGGCAGTCGTCAAACACAAAAGCCACGAAATATATCCCAGACTGAATATCTGAAATATTCATTGCAAAGGAAGTGCTTTTTTCTGAATCACACAACACCTTTTGTCCCATCAAATTATATATTTCAACCGAAAAATCCCTATCCGATGACAAATTTACATAGTCGCTTGCTGGATTCGGATAAACGTCAGCCATTGCAAAAACATTGCTTTCGACCGAATTAAGCGAATGAATCACTCCTACAGCATCCAAGTCGAAACCGCACGAATGGAAAGGAGTAGGGTAGGGGTCGTTGATTATATTTCCCTCCGAATCGTAAGTTCCATACTGTGGGTCTATAGAACCGACAACATCAATAAGCCTAACGTGAGTAATGTTGTTGACATCAAGGTTGGGTTCGTTGGCGAGTTCTTCCAAATCGAATGGATAACCGTTGAAAACAGGGAAGACGCCAGCCAAATTTGTTAGCAAGTTGGAATTTTCGTAACCAAAAGTTCCTACCTGTACATCGGTCTGAACATGCGACACAGCAGGAAAACGTACGAAATCCTCGCCATTGCTGCTTACCTCGACAAAAGCCAGTTCGTAGAAAACAATGGAGTCCTGATTTGGCACTTCATTTGGAATAAGCGCATTCTCAAACACTGCAAAGTCGTGACCTTCTCCATTTGCTATGGGAATATCGAATTGCAATGTTATGCTGCCGCCATCGCCAAGACTTATGAACCGACCGTTTGCCTGACCGAGACAATCTGAAGTTGTTCCGTAGAAAGCGTGATTTGATGTTACACCGGAAGGTCTATCGGTATATGTAAAAGTAGTATCCGATATTTTTACATAGCCGCGGACTATTTCTGCCGATGTAGCCCAGCCTATAAAAGCCGACGAATCCTTGTGCATAGCCAGTGGATTCGACAAATTCTGTGCATGAATGGAAAAAGAAAGTAGCACAAAAATGGCAAGCAATAAATTTCTCATATCTCACAAAAATTCAATTTTTGAGTGGCGGACTTTCGCCCACCACCAAAAATCTTCTGTACAAATATTACCTATTATTAATTATTTTACATGTAGCCTTACCCTTTTCGGTGCGAGCCGAAATAATGTACATTCCGTTTACAACATCGAAAGGCATTGAAACATTATTGTCGTTTGCCGAAACATTCTTTACAAGGCGTCCTGCCATATCGTAAATGCAGACATCGAGGATGCGGCTTTCGCAATTGAGGTTGAGCATACCTGCTGCATCGAAATATGCGTCAAGTGAAAGAGATTCTGCAATGTTATTGCTAACATAAACCGGACCCGGATTTTCTGCGCCGAAGTCATCCATGCAGAAATAAGTAGGAGTGTTCAAGCCATAACTGTTCATTTCATTGCCATCAGCAGAGAAATACAAACTGTCAGCATTAGCAATCCATGAAAGGTCAACAAATGTCCAATCGTCCATCTTGTACGAATTGCCTTCTCTATAGTCAGCCATAATAATGTCACGGCTTGCAAGCTCTACGCCATTTGCATAAGCAGTAACGATAACTTTGTAGTAATAATTGTTTGCTGCAAAATCAACAGTATTCATATGCAACGAAACTATTGCAGGCAAGCAGAAGTATGCACCACGATTTTCAAAACTGCCAGAATGCTCTGTATCTATCTTCATGCCAGCCGTATTATACCAGCCCATATAGCAGGTCGCGTAATTTTCAGAACCATTGTTTCCTTGTCCGGTTGCTGATGACAAGTTGTCGTAATCAAATGTTTCCGTATCTGTTTCATTGGTATATGTGAAACCTTCCCAATACGGAGTTCCCCAGTCCTCATCATAATGTGTGTAGAAAGTAAGATATGAACTTTGGAAAGTTTCTGTTTCTTCTGTTCCCATCCAATGTGTGTTGGATTCAAGATCAAATTCTTCAAAATCAACAATTTCTGTGTAGTTAATTTCAACAGGAGCTTCTGCACCGAAATCATCCATACAGAAGTATGTAGGAGTATTCAAGCCATAGCTGTTCATTTCATTGCCATCAGCAGAGAAATACAAGCTATCTGCATTTGCGATCCACGAAAGGTCAACAAATGTCCATTCGTCCATCTTGTAAGAATGTCCTTCTGTGTAGTCGGCCATCATAATGTCGCGACTTGCTATTACTTCTCCATTTGCATAAGCTGTGACAACAAGTTTGAAGTAGTAATTGTTTGCTGCAAAATCAACAGTATTCATGTGTAACGATACTATTGCAGGCAAGCAGAAGTATGCACCACGATTTTCAAAGCTACCTGAATGCTCTGTGTCTATCTTTATGCCAGCCGTATTATACCAGCCCATATAGCAGGTCGCGTAATTTTCAGAACCATTGTTTCCTTGTCCGGTTGCTGATGACAAGTTGTCATAATCAAATGTTTCCGTATCTGTTTCATTGGTATATGTGAAACCTTCCCAATACGGTGTTCCCCAGTCCTCGTCATAATGAGTATAGAAAGTAAGATATGAGCTTTGGAAAGTTTCTGTTTCTTCTGTTCCCATCCAGTGTGTGTTGGATTCAAGATCAAATTCCTCAAAATCAACAACATCTGTATAGTTAATATAATTAGGATCCTGAGCACCAAAATTATCCATACAGAAATATGCAGGAGTAAGTATTCCGTATGCATCAGCATCGTCACTCAATGCAATGAAATTCAAGCTGTCAGCATTTTCAATCCATGAGAGGTCAACAAATGTCCAGTCGTCCATCATGTATGAATTTTCGCCAGAGAAGTCAGCCATCATTATTTCACGTTCGCCAACCAAAGTGCCGTTTGCGTAAGCAGATGCTTTCAACTTGTAATAGAAGTGATCTGAAGGATATTCTCTTTCAACATATTTTTTCAATGCTACCGGCATGCAGAAATATGCACCACGATGTGCAAAGTTACCAGCAACTTCGGTATTTATCCTCATGCCTACAGGTATTGGAGAATAATCGCCCATCCAATCGGAACCAACGTATGCCGTTACATAGGTTGCTGAATTGCCAGCGCCATGACCGACACAGCTTGAAAGGTTGGTACTTGCTTCTGATTCCGTATCGGTACCATTAGTGTAGGCAAAGCCCTGCCACGAACCCCATGTAGAGTTGTAATCGTTATACAATGTTAAATACGAACTTACGAATTGTCCTGTTCCGTCAGAACCATTCCACGATGAATTTGGTTCGAGTGTCAAATCCTCGAAATCAACAACTTGCGAAAAGCAAGAAAATGCACATAAAAGTGCTGCGACCATTAGTACAGTCTTTTTCATAAACTTAAAAATTTAAAAATTAATAAATAAAGAACTTTGACTGTCAAAACGCATAGTTACGGGAAAACAAGTATTATTTGTCAGGCTCTATCTCCCGAAAGCCATTAATTTTGACTGCAACAGGCAGGTCTTCTGACTTGTTCCGAACTGCGCGTCTTCCCATAACCTTGAGGATTACAGTGACATGCTACGCAGTCCACAAAAGGAACTTACAGCAGCGGGTACTGTGCGTGAATCTCACACGCTTCCCTTAACCGTTTGCGGTCGCAAAATTACAAAATAATCGCGGATATACAATAAATAAAAAATATGTTTTTTTAGAAAACCGCACATAATAAAGCGGAATGCCGGGGAGACAATTCCGCTTAAGATATAGTTGATGTGTAGAGTATGCAGAATTAATGGACAATGGATAATTGACAATGTACAATTAACAATTGACAATTGATTTGTATTTTGTTGCATCGCGACTTGTCGCGATGCAACCGATTGTCCATTATCCATTATCAATTGTTAATTTTTTACCACATTTTTATTTATCACAAAATCCTTCGTCCTTACCCTAATGTTATATGCCGCATTCGGCAAATTGCTGAGGTTCAAGATGACGTTGGTCTGCGTTGATGAATCAATATCAACGGCTTTTACAACCACACCAAGCATATCGTAAACCTCGATGCGAGCCTTGCTGTTGCCAAAGTTTTCCAAAACCACGGTCAGTTCTCCGCTGAACGGATTTGGATATGCCAGCACTTCGGGTGCATCAAGGGTTTCGCCAACACAAGTTGCAACGATGATTTCAGATGCGGTGCGCGTACCGTCGTAATCGACCTGCCACAGACGATAATAGTTGTCGCCGTTGCGGATGTCGTAGTCGGTATAAGTGTAGTCCTGAGGCTCTATGCTGTTTCCAGCACCAGTCACACGCGCGATTTCCGCAAAATTGATTGCATCGACTGAACGCTCAAGCACAAAGTGGTCGTTGTTGTGCTCAGTGGCGGTTGTCCACTCCACAAGAGACGACTTGCCATCGCACTCGGCAGTGAAAGATGTAAGTTCTATTGGAAGATTTGACGGCTCATTTACCGTTATGCTCTTCCAGATAGGCACCGACAATCCGCAGCAGTTGTTGTCAACTTCCAGTTTTATGTAATAGTTGCCGGGAGTAAGACCGAGTTCGGCGGAATTTGCTGTAAATGTATTAGTTGCATCTGTGCCATCGTAAACCGCAACGGCAGAACCTTGTGTAGCACCATCGGCAGAAACTACCGACCAGTACATCACATCGCCAGACGACAAGCCCTCGTCGTACTGATAAGTCCCGCTTCCGTCGGAATCAAACTCGGCGGTTCCGCCAATTTCGCCAATGCTGCGTGCCTGCGTGATGAAAACTTTTCTGCCATCCGATGTCGGTGCAAACGAACCCGTTGCTGTATAGCCGACAATTATTTCATTATCGTCAGTAGAATACGATGACGAAATTGCTGTTTCATCGTTTATTAGTGTTCCATATTGTCCACTCCACGAACCGCCACTGCGTGTGAGCGCAATCTGCGAATTGGTACAGCCTTTCTTTGATGATATGCCGTAGTCGATGGAAGTTAGGACGGGTGTGGGTCGAGCGTTATAGCCACTTGTTGTAGGAGTACAAACTCCAGCAGTAGTTACCGAAGCAATCCTATAGGCCAAGCCTGGTATCCCATCCTCGCCTTTTGAACCTTTTCCACCAGAACCACCGTTTCCTCCTGTGCCTCCGGCACCGCCATTACATTTTTTACTGTCATATTTACCTCCATTTCCTCCTGCCCCACCAGATTGACCAGCTTGTCCTGTCCCTTTTTCTCCTGCTTTGCCTTCTGATAGTATGGAATTTTCGATTACAGGATGCCCTGAATTATAGCAGTACAGAGCAAACGAACCGCCGCCACCAGCACCGCCGCCGCCACCAGCACCGCCAGCACCGCCAGCACCACCGCCACCACCAGGATCTCCAGTAGTTGATGCTCCACCATCACCACCGCCAGCACCGCCGCCGCCACCGCCGCCGCCACCAGCCTTACCTGTTCTACCTAATGCACGAGGAATGAAATATATTCCAAAAGAACGCGCTTCAGGATTTGAACCTACGTATGTGTCGGTATAACTAACGCCAGATGAACCATTTGTTCCATTTTTACCAGCAGCATCACTCCACCAATTACTAGTTGCTGCGGCTCCAGCTGCACCACCGAATCCGAAAGTTCCTGCGCTTCCAGTAATATAAGTTGTAGCACGAGAACCCTCAGTGCCACTTCCTGCATCATGATTACGGTTTCCGCCAAAGCCACCAGTGCCACCGGCACCACCCCATCGTGAAGACGCAACATTGCTAGTAACGGGAGTTCCGCCAGCAGGTTTATTTGTATCACAATTTTTCCCATTTCCAATTGTACCGTCTCCACCTTTAAGTCCTGCGGTAGTTGGATTGAAGGTTATCGTGTTTTGTCCCCCCTTTCCACCGTTACCAACATCTATCTTAACCCTTATAAGTTCATCGCCATCGCTTGTGTTGGTCATATACAAGCCATATACTGAGTTGCCCTTCTTGGATAAGGAATGGCAATCTGAACTACCATAACCAGTCACATTTACAGACAAGTCCTGCAATTTCCAGTTTTGCTTGCCTTCAGACCTAATTGCTATCCTGTGAATTGCCGCATTGCTAGAAGACCCAGAAGTCACAGTGCCAAAAGTACCATTCAAATTTGTTTCGCCAGTTCCTTTTGTCCACACACCAGTGGAAGTAACATCCCAGCCACCATCAATTATAAGATTATCGGTTAATTCAAGCGTAGTATTAATGTCATTGTAATCGCCTTTTTCCATCCTTATGATTACGGGGGAGGTAGCAGTTTTCGTAGTGCAATTTGCTGCCGTTGTTAAAGCCGTTACAATATCCATAGGTTCGGTTGTACTGCCAGTGCCAGTATCTGAACCATCGGATGTGCAGTACAGCACAGGACCGTCTCCGCAATTTTCGCCAGTTCCGCCCGATGGATTGACAATTACAAGACGGAAGGAGCCTGAAGCCAATTCGTAGGTTCCGCTGTTGCAGTTGTTTTTCGCCTTTCGCGTAAACAAATAATCGCCTACCGCCAATCCTGCGACAGTGGCACTCGGAATAGTATAGTTTTCAGCGGTTGCGCCCGAAATTGCCACACCGTTAATATACCATTGGTATTCGATTGTCGGCCTTCCTGTTGCAGATGTTGTGGTAATCGGAATACTAACTGCCGTACCCTGTACTTTTTGGTCAAATCCCGACACCATTCCACCGTTAAAATTCCACACTGTTGCTTCAGCACCAACGCGATGTTCGGACACGCAACCTGCCGATTTGCGGCTTTCGGCATAATATGTACCGCTTGCCGTTGCCGTGTAGGTGTCGGAGCCTTGTGCAAGCCGATTTCCGCCAGTCGGGGCATCGTACCAGTCAATAACGCAACCATCGGGAGCAACAGCCGAAACAGTAGCCGAACCGCAGTCGGCAGCATCTGTGGCACTTGTTGGGTCGTCAACATACGAATGCAAAACAATGCTATCAGCCGCACCAGTAGGATAATATGTAGTTGTAATACGGGCGTAGCCGTTGCCAGAGTGACCGGTTTCGTTGCCACTATTTACTGCAGGGAATGATGTATTTCCTGCAATTGTCTGTGCATTTGTGAGATATAATGATGAATTTAGCCCACAACCACTTGGGTAGTTGCTTGCTGTTGAAGAAGTATATACATATCCCGAACCGCCAGAGCCTCCACCTGCGTCATCGGGATCGTCGGATGTGGGGATTGTCTGTGAACCTTTGTTGGTTCCGCCACCATACCAGCCGCCACCGCCGCCGCCACCATCGCAACGGGTATTTGCTCCGTGCCCAAAATCCCCACCAAGTCCTGCAGCGGTCTGAGAGCCACCATCTTCATTACGATATCCGCCTGTTCCACGACCGCCTTCCAATCCACCGCCATAGCCAGCATGTTCCAAATTGCCATTTTCACCACCGCCACCACCAGCGCCAGCGACTATGATACGATGATAGAATGTATTACCGTTTATGCGAATATCTGTACCACCGCCACCACCGGCAGCAGGGTTTGCACCTCTCCACGATGAACCACCTCCGTTCCAACCACCAGCGGCTAATCCGCGAGATTCTGGGCCACAACTTCCTTGTCCTCCGACATAAACATAAATGCTTAAAATTCCAGATGTCGCAGATAATGTTCCAACTGAATATCCACCTTTGCCACCCTCACACATGGTACTATTGCCGCCTTGAGCACCCCATACTTCGAATGTAAACGATTTGTAACCAAGGGGAATGGAATAAACCTGCTCGCTACCAGTATAAGGGAAATTATTGATAACAGTTTCGGTTGTGGTTTTACGTAAACGGCAGTATATTGTCAGTCCGTCTGTAATAGTTATTGCAAGGTTTTCGTTGTAGTCGCCAGAAACGCCTGTTGCGATTTCGTCAGTGCATGCGGCATCCCTAAACCAATGAAATTTATATCCGGTCGGTTCATTACCATCCGGACGACTTGCTCTCAAGTTTGCAGTTTCACCACACAATGGACTGTTTGTCAATGCAATGTTGGGAGTGGGAGGGATTTGTGCCCGAGTGTTTGCACTGAAAAATATGCAAATCAATAATGCCAAAAGATTTGCATACGACCTTGATGATTTCCACAATCCAAAGGCGCTGCCGATACGGAATATTTCCGCCGACTGCGTATTGGATTTCATTTTTCTGCAAACATTGTTAAACATAAATATAAGTTATAAAATATTAATAATCAAATTATTCATTAGTAACAAGCCTCCCTTCGACTACGCTCAGGGGGCGGAATACTTTAATATAGTACAGTAACCGTTCCTTCATACTTTTCCTCAACGGATTCAAGACTAACAATATAGATATACACTCCCGACGGCACAAAATGTCCGCGATAACTGCCGTCCCAACGCTCGCTGTCGCCCCGTCCGTGGTAGAGAAGTTGTCCCCAACGATTGTAAACATAAATATGCGCTTCAGGGAACAATTCAATATTCTCGATTATCCACTCGTCGTTCACACCATCACCGTTTGGAGTAAACACATTGGGAATACGCAGACAGTCAATCTTGCTTTCGGGGACAACAATGCTGTAAACCTTGCTGTTACAACCATTTGCATCGGTGACAAACACGCTGTACACGCTTGGGCGCAGACTTGCAAACACCGACGAATCGGAACTATTTGTTCCCAAATTATATGAATATGGGGCTGTTCCACCAACAACGGTTATTTCCACCGAAGCATCGTTCAAGTCCTTGCAGGTGGGAGCAGTAACAATAGATGACAATTCCAACCTTTCGGGCTGCAAGATATATACATTCTGCTTGACTTCGCAACCATTGTTATCAATAGCACCAATGGTATATATTCCTGCCTTCAAATTGCCAAGCACTCCCGAAGCCACTCCGTGACCATTGATTGAATAACTGTAAGGCTCTGCACCGCCCTGTGCCGAAATCTCTATGCGACCATTTTTGTTGCCATAGCAATCAATATCCTGCACTGCAACTTCCATCGTAATGGACTCCGGTGCATCAAGACTTATATTCCTTACAAGCGAACATCCTGCAATATCCGATACCGTGAGCGAGTATGTACCTGCACTCAAATTTGCAATTTCGCTTCCCGAAGCAGATGTATTCCACAGATAACTATATGGTGCCATTCCGCCAAACGCCGTGACCGTAATCATTCCGTCGGCTGTATTGTGGCATTTCGGGGAAACGGCAACCGCCTGCAAATCCATTTCTGGTGGCGAAACAAGGCTTGCACCTGCCTGTCCCGTACATCCCCAAAAGTCGGTAACCGTTACCATATATGTTCCTTCGAACAGATTGTACATTTCTGATGACACATTGCCAGTATTCCACGAATATATGATTGGCTCTGCCGCATTTGGACATTGTGTTGCAACTGCACCGTCGCTGAAACCATGACAACTAATTGGATGTGAAACCGATGCTGTCACAGACAATGTTTCATGTCGTGAAATTTGAGCCGTAGAAGTTGCAGTACAGCCATTTGCATCAGTCACTGTAAGTCCGTATGAACCAACAGCCACACCAATATTTTCGGCAGTATTAACACCGTTTGACCACATATATGCATACGGCTGTGTTCCGCCAACGACCGTAGCATTGAGCGAACCTTGTGAAACACCGCATTGTACATCGTGGGCGACGATTGACGAACCGAGTTCCATAGGCTGCGTTATATTGATCGGCAAAACCGTCGAGCATCCGCGCGAATCGCTCACCGTAACCGTATATGAACCTGCGGAAAGTCCGTTTGCGGTCTGCGCGTTCTGTCCGTTGCTCCAAGCATAATGATACATTGGAGTTCCACCACTGACAGTTACGGAAGCAGAAGTCGTTTCGTCGTAGCACGAAATTGTTCCGGCCGACAACGATGTCGTCAGTTCGGTAGGCTGTGTTATTTCTATGCTCTTTACAACAGAACAGCCGTTGGCATCGTTAACCGTTACCGAATAGGTTCCCGCAGAAAGGTTGTTAGCCGTAGTGTTTTGACTGCCAGTCACATTGTTACTCCATACATAACTGTAGTTCGGTGTACCACCATTGGCGTTGACCGTTGCCGAAGTTGTTCCTCCGTAACAGTTGATGGAACCGTTTGCCGTCAATGACGCCGTAAGTTCACGGGGTTGTGTTATTTCGACTCTCCTTACAACCGAACAACCTTGTGTGTCGTTGACTGTTATGGTATAAGTACCTGCGTGAAGACCGTTGGCTGTTGCGGTTGTACGCTCAGCATCATCGCTCCAGTGGTACTGGTAAGTTTCCGAACCGCCATTGGCTGTGATTGTTGCCGTAGTAGTTTCGCCATAACAAAGGATTTCTCCTGCCGACAGCGATGCAGTAAGTTCATCGGGTTGTCTGATTTCTATTGTTCTTACAACCGAACAGCCGTTGGCATCGTTGACTGTGACCGTATATGTTCCTGCGGAAAGATTACTTGCCGTACCAGCATTGCTGTTCGTAACATTGTCGCTCCAATGGTAAACATAAATTCCTGTGCCACCACTGACTGTAACGATTGCATTTGCTGTCATTCCGCCACAATTGATTTCTCCTGCCGACAATGTTGCCGTAAGTTCATTGGGCTGTGTTATTTCTATGCTCTTCACAATAGAACAGCCGTTGGTGTCATTAACCGTTACCGTATAGGTTCCCGCAGAAAGGTTGTTCGCCGTAGTACTCTGACTGCCAGCCACATTGTTGCTCCACACATAGCTATAGTCTGGTGTACCGCCGTTGGTGTTGACAGTTGCCGAAGTTCTTCCTCCGTAGCAATTGATGGAGCCGTTTGCCGTCAATGAAGCGGTAAGTTCATTGGGCTGCGAGATTTCGATGCTCCTGACAACCGAACAATTTTGCGTATCGTTGACCGTTATGGTATAAGTGCCTGCGTGAAGGCCGTTGGCTGTTGCGGTTGTACGCCCAGCGTCATCGTTCCAGTGGTACTGGTAAGTTCCCGAACCGCCATTGGCTGTAATTGTTGCCGTAGTAGTTTCGCCATAACATAGGATTTCTCCTGCCGACAGCGATGCAGTAAGTTCATCGGGTTGTGCGATTTCTATTGTTTTAACTGACGAACAGCCTTGTGTGTCGTTAATAGTTACAGTATATGTACCTGCGTGAAGTCCGTTGGCTGTTGCAGTTATGCGCTCACTGTCGTCGCTCCAATGGTACTCATAGTATCCCGAACCGCCACTGACAGTTACGGAAGCAGAAGTCGTTCCGCCGTAGCACGAAATTGTTCCTACCGATGAAACCGATGCGGAAAATTCCTCGGCTTGGCTTATGGGTATGGATGATGTTGCACTACAACCGTTTATGTCGGTCACTGTCACATAATAAGTGTCAGCAGTTGCAAATGTATTGTTGACTGTCGATACCGAATTTGACCACTGATACGAAGTGCCGCCACTTGCTGTGACCGAAATTGAACTCACTGAGCAGTTAAGTTCGTTTGTTCCGCTGTTGTTTGTAATCGTAGGCACTGGCAAAGCATTGACAGTCAACGAAACGCTGTCGGAAACGACAAAAGGCTGTCCACCGCCGCAGGAATAGGCAGTAAGCGTTACCTTATATTTATATGTGCCACTTGCCGTTGGGGTAATCGTAATGCTTTCGTCAGAAGTTGCCGTCAATCCCGAACCTGCAGAGGGACTTGCCGACCATTGCACCGAATATCCCGAACCTGCATTGCTAACATTGGCTTGCAACGTTGCGCTTTTACCAAGGCAAATTTGTTCTGCCGTTGCCGACAGGGAAATTTCGGGTGTGTTGCCAATCATGACATTCACAGAAGCAGTTGACGAGCAGTTGTTTTCGTCGGTAACCGAGACAGAATACTGCGAAGGTCCCGTAATGTTGGGCGTTACAAAAGTTTGTTCGGTAGAGTTGTCCGACCACAAATAAGTATATGAAGCCAATCCACCAGAAACATCGGCACTAAGCGTTGTGCTTGTTCCATAACAAACTGAATTTGAGCCAGATATTGTGACAGTCGGACTTGATGTGTTATTTCCAATCGTTACCGTTTCTTCGTAGTAGCAATTCTCCGAAGTCGATTCGTTTGTAATGCGAATAGTGTAAGGGCCAGCCTCAAGGTCATTGAATGTCAAAGCATTGCCAGTAGTCGTGCGTGTGGTTTGACCTGTTACGCTTACAGTATATGAAGAATTTGGAAGCCCGCCAGAGAAATCGCTTACCGTTATCGAACCATTGAAAGGTGCAATGCAACGGGTATTCTGTACAGATGCGATTTCTGCGGCAGGCGTCCGTGAAATGGAGATTGTGCGACTTGCTCTTGCCGTACAGTTATTAGCGTCGGTAACAAGCAGATTGTAAACGACATCGGTGTTGCCTTGTGATACTGTCGGATTTACCGTTAACGATGAGTTGTTTGTTGCCGATGGCATTCCAGTTGTGATTGTGTAAGTTTCGTTGCTTGAACTTGCACAAGTCCACGAATAGTAATTGAAAGTGTCTGGATTTGAAGTCATTGTCACCGACGAACCATTACATATTTCCGTTGCTTCCGCGCTAATTGAAACTGTAGGACTGTTGTTTATAGTTATTGATAATTGGTTAGTTATATCGCCACACAATGACGACGAACTTGTTGTGCTTACCGAAAATGGGAAAGGCCCTGTTTCTGTTGGCGTTCCGCTTATTGTCAATGTTTGCCCTTCGGTGCTGTATGTAACGCCATTTGGCAAAGTTCCGTTTACGACAATGCCTGTTGCTGCGCCGTCGTAAGTATATACAATGTTTTCGATGCTCTGTAGATTGCACAAATGTTGTTCTTCAGCGCCCGAAATATGGTTAAGTTGCGGAGCATCAGCAGGATTACAGCACGAAAGCATAATGTTTCCTGCCGTTCCTGTCGGATAATAGACGGTTGTGATACGCGCATAACCGTTGCCTTCGTGACCAGTTTCGTTGCCTCCGCCAACAGCAGGGAAAGAAGTTTTTCCGTTAATTGTCTGTGCATTGCTTAGGTACAACGAACTATTCAGCCGACATCCGCTTGGGTAATTGACTGCTGTAGAAGATGTATATACATATCCAGAACCGCCACCACCGCGACCCGAATCATCGGAATCATTTAATGTAGGCATTTCTTGGGTTCCTTTATAGGTTCCGCCGCCGTACCAGCCACCACCACCGCCGCCGCCATCGCAACGGGTATTTGCCCCAAGTCCGAAAGCACCGCCACGCCCAGGCTCTGTTTGCGAACCACCGTGCTCAGGACTTGTATTGTTATTGTATCCACCTCTTTGCTCGCCGCCTTCCAAACCTCCGCCGTAGCCGTGAACGCCACCAAATATATCCGTACCATCACCAATGTCTTCGCCACCGCCGCCGCCACCACCAGCTACAATAATACGATTATAGAAGGTGTTGCCGTTCACGCGAATGTCAGTTCCTCCGCCACCACCAGCGGCAGGACTGTTCAAACCAATAATAGTACGCGGTGATGCCCAAGATGTACCGCCACCATTCCAACCGCCGTTGGCAATGCCGCCATCGTCGGGACTGCAACTGCCCATTCCGCCAACATACACATATATGCTTGTAATGCCAGAACTGGAATTCAACGTGCCAACCGAATATCCGCCTTTTCCGCCATCACCACCACGACCATTAATTTGGCGACCACCACCTTGCGCGCCCCAAACCTCTAGTTTAAACGATTGGTAACCAGTAGGAAAGTTATAAATTTGCTCGGAGCCTGTATATTGAAAATTTGTAACAAGGGTTGCTGTAGTGGTTGCTCGCAGACGGCAGTAAATTGTCAAGCCGTTGGAAGATGTTATTTCTAGTTGTTCCCTGTGGGTGCCTGAATATCCGCTTGTGATTTCGTTGGTACATTCGGCATCGGTAAACCACTGGCAGATATAGCCGTTAGGAATAGATGCATTATTTGAAAGGCTTGCTATCAGGATTGCGGTTTCGCCACAAGCAGGAGTATTTTCCATTGTAACGACAGGCACTGGCACGGATACTTGCGACTTTGCACTTAGGCAGAAAAATATGCAAAGCATAAGTACTGCAATATGAGTACGGATTTTCTCCCAGTTGTCTTTCACAAAGTCATTCCACAAGTCAGAACAATAACGCGATACGGAACGAGGAGCGTAATATTGTTCGACTATGCGGAATCTCCCGAAATGGCATCCTTTTTCATCGTGTTGTTGATGAAAACGAATGGGATAAATATTATTAAACATAAAAAAATCTATCATCTTTTTAATCAACTCAGTTTTACAAAACTGACAAACAACATGCAAATTGAAAATAAACCCTTACGCTTCTGTCAATTGACAAAGCCATAAAAACAGAAACCTATAAGGGGAATTTGGATTAGAATCGGGTATTTGCGCTGAAGAAAATACAGATTAGAAACGCAATAAGATTTGCGAATGGTTTCGACGACTTCCATAGTCCAAAGGCAGGGTTTACACCGAGCGATGCCACTACTTGTTGTTGCAATTCAATTTTCCTGCAAACATCCTTGACCATAACATATACATTAACAATCAACAATACATAAAGTTTATGCAACTGCATAAAAATGAATGCGTCTTCGGAAAAATCGAATCATCAAGGCTCTAACTCCCGAAAGCCATTCACTTGTATGCATAAGGCAGGTCTTCTGACTTGTTCCAAACTTGCGAGCCTTCCCATAACCGTGAGGATTACAGTGGCATAAATTCGCAAATCCAATAAAAGAACTTACAGCAGCGGGTACTGTGCGTGAATCACACACGCTTCCCTTAACCTTTTGCGGGTGCAAAGGTAGTAAAATATTTACGATATAGATAAAAAGAAAAAAATATTCTTGCAGGGCAAGCACGGCTCTTTCATTTGACCATGTTTTTTGCTTTTTTTAATTTTGCGTATCTTTGCGGCGGAGTATGCGCACGGTAGCGAGGAAACGCTACCGTAAGTGTTTCTCTATAAGCATATTAAGTATTTATTAGTGGGCGGT
>JAGCNN010000234.1 GCA_017645925.1 Bacteroidales bacterium | reverse complement strand
GCAACCAAATATTCTGCATTCTCGTTTTCAAGTTGCCTGCACAATTCGGAAAGATTGTAGCCAACATACCTATTTTCTACTTTCTTACCAAACTTATTTTCGTAATATTCAATAACTTTGTTGCTAATATTCAGCAGACCGCATACTTTGTTTTCTCTATATTTTTCGTTGCATTCAATAAGTTTCTTGACAGCAGGTTCAAAAATGTTCTTGGTGATAACAGTATAATGCTCGCGTACAAAAATAAGGCTCAATACCATCGTCACACAATATACAGCAACGGAAATTATCCTGCGCAAATTGAAATTTTCTCCAACAAGCGAACACGCCGCCAACACAAGAAACGGGAATGAAAATATCAGGCACGACTGCTGCAAAACAGGGTTAACCAGTATTGAATACCAATATCCAATAACGAAAGGTATTACAAAAAGCAGCATCGCGGTAATAAATTTTACAAGTACCGCAGAAAAATGTTCGCGCGTATATTCTCCTGACATTAGAATGCACAATACTATGACAATTAGTGCAATGTACGAGAAATGAGTAAGGTAGCGGAAATATTGGATTATAAACATAAAGTTAGGTGCGCCAAGCCATCCGCCAATGCCCTTCAGTTCGGTAAGCTGGTAAAATGTTATCGGGATATGCGGCACATAAAGCACAATCGCTATCAGTGTTGCTATCAAGTATCTGAAAATTGTGCTGCGCCTTTGGAAAAAAAGTCCTGCAATGCCTGTCAAAAAAGCCACCATCATCGAAAACTGGTGAGAATAAGCACAGCATGAGGCAAAAATTCCGAAGAGAACAACATTTTTCCATGAATAATCCCTCTCGTATATCATCTTCGACCAGAACACCAGTGCCAGCAGAACAAAGAAAAGACCGAAAATATATGGACGTGCGATGATTGAATAATATATGGTGTATTGGCTAACAGCAATGATAGAAGCCGCAAAAATACCAGCGGTACGGTTGAACCAAGTTTTTGTAACAAAGTACATTAGTGGAATGCAAGCTATGCCCATCAGCACGAACGGCAGGCGGATTGCAATTTCCGAGGTTCCAAAAATCTTTGACCAGAACCACAAAAATGTTTGTACTCCGGCTGGATGACCATCAATCATTACTCCACCGCGAATCAAATCCATGAAACTGTCGAATTGCAAACGTCCGATAGCACTTAGCTCGTCGTGGGTAAATGGGCAATCAAAGAAACCGACAAGTCTGAGCACTGCACCAATCGTTGTAATCACTATGAGTGCAATGGCATGTGTACGGCTATGTTTGGTATTGTCGAGTAGCATGTTTGAATTTTGCGCAAATTTACGACAAATTTTTGCTCGCAAAACGCTTCTGTAAATGAAAGAGCCTTGATGGTTATTTCAAAAAATGCCCGATTCTGTCAATTTTTTCCTTTATGTTTTATAACTTTGTGCCGTAAATTTTGTTTTATGAAGCAAACCTTATTGATATTGTTGCTGTTAATGCCACTTGCAAGTGTCGTTTTTGCTCAAGCAGATACTGTGGAAACTGTTGACTCAATGCATTTTAAGTATTTTGGAATACGTTATGCCTTTGAGGAAAGCAAAAAGTCGCTGTATGTTGATATAAATTATAACGAGGAAACTCCTACACAGGTCAATATTATGCGACAGATAAAAATAAATGGGAAGTTTTATCCCGTGAAGCGCATTGGTCCGCGTGCTTTTTATGGTTGCCGAAATATTACATGCGTAACAATTCCCGATAATGTAGAATTTATTGACAGTAGTGCCTTCCGTTGGTGCGTAAATCTTTCAAACATAGGGATTTCGAGTAATGTCAAACGTATTGGACCTGATTGTTTCCGTAATTGTACCAATTTGCGTAACTTTCATGTGCCCAATAATTTGCAATCGATAAGTTCTGGAGCGTTCCGTGCAAGTGGACTTATGTCGATAGTGCTTCCGGAAGGCTTGAAAGATATAGGTGCGTATGCATTTGAAGGATGCAAGGCTCTGGCTTCTGTAACTTTCCCCAAGTCGTTGAGAACTATAGGCAAGGAGGCGTTTGCAAATTGTTGGGCGTTGACTTCGGTTTCGTTGTTCGATCAGGTGCGAAATGTGGGAGAGGGGGCGTTTATGTCGTGTCGAAGCTTGAATATTGTGGTGTTTACCAAGCTTCTGGAGTCGAATGTTAAGACTATTGTTGCTGCCGATGCATTTGCCGAGTGTCGTTCGTTGGAAAAAGTTCTTTGCAATACGGGACGAACTGGCAAAGTAAAAGATGTTTTGTTTCATGAAAATGCTTTCCGCGATAGCAAGTTTAATCTAGAGAGTGTATTGTATGGAGGCAAACCTATTAATAATCCTAACGCAGGAAAACGTAAAAAAGGTGAGCCTGAGTTTGAAGAGGATGAAGTGGTTGTTGATGCCGACAATGCAACTCGTTTGAGGACAAGTGAAACTGTTAAGCGTGCGCGTAAAAATATTGGTGTGCGTAAGAACAGCAAGAAGAAAAAATAGTTTTACACCATATTTCTTTCCTTCTTTATCCTGTCGTAGGCTTCGTTTATAGCCTGGAATTTTTCGGTAGCCTTGCGGGTTACTTCTTCGCCCATGCCCGAAACCTTGTCGGGGTGGTGCTTCATTGCCATTCGCTTGTATGCCTTTTTCACTTCTTCGTTTGTAGCATCCTTAGTTATGCCAAGAATTTCGTAGTCGGAATCGCTTCCCTGAATGATGAACATCGACTTTATTGAGTTGAAGTCGTATTCGCTTATGCCTATTCCTGCTGCTATTCGCCTTAGCATGTTGAGTTCTTCGGTTACTATTTCGTTGTCAGCATTGGCAATTCCGAACAAATAGTGCAGAAGCTGCAGTTTCAACGAATTGTTCATGTTGTACCTTATCTGTTTGCAGACATCATCAAGCGGAATATCAGCATTCATCATCGGCTTTAGAATCTGTAATGCTTTGAGAGTCTTTTCTTTGCCGAAGTTCTGGACTAGGAACGACTTGACATAATCCAGCTCGCTTTTCTTTACAACGTTGTCGGCTTTCATTACTGCTGCCGAAAGCGTGAGCAGCACTACCATGAAATCGCCTTGTTCGGTATGCTTGTTACGGTTTGTCCTTTTTGGGGCATTGCTCATTGAACTGCTAAATCCGTCTATCGCGGTTCCTATAAGAAAGCCGATAAGACCACCGATTGGATTGGTAAGCACCCAGGTAACACCTCCTAGTATCCATTTCCATTTTCCCATATATCAGATTTTTAAGTTGTTAATGAATTTTTCTGTTTGTTCTATTAGCGAATGGTTCCTGTCGTTTACAAAAAACGTATCGCATTTTTCATGTCCTGAATTTTGTCTTTGTATATGTATTTTTTGTCTTGCAATCTCCTCCGTTACTTTGTCGCGGTAGCATATACGTTTGATAATCACGTCTTCGGGAGCTTCTACAAATATTATGTGGTCGAGAATGTCGTCAATATTCGCTTCAAACAATATTGCCGATTCTATTGCCGTGATTTCTGTTCCCGCCTGTTGTCGCCATGCAATGAAGTCATCCTTTACGGCCGGATGTACAATGGAATTTACTATTTGCCTTTTGGCTTCGTTGCCAAATACTATTTTTCGCAGATAATCCTTGTTAATTGTTCCTTCGATGTATGTGTCTTCACCAAATTCTTTCACTAGCGAATTCTTGATTTGCAAGTTGCTGTTCATTAGAACTTTGGCTTGTGTGTCGGCATCATATACGGGAATGCCCATTGTGCGGAAGACCTGACTTAGCATAGATTTTCCCGAACCAATTATTCCTGTTATGCCAATGCTAATCATTTGTTTTCTAGTATAAAAGTGCAGGTTTCGGGACTTTTTCTAAGGATTCTTGCTTTGCCGTCGTTGGACTTGACTATTATTTCAATAATGTTTCCTTTGGCAGACAGGTAGTCAACTGTTGCTGTGAAATTGTATTCGTTTACCTTGTCGTAATGTGTCAGTGGAACGATGTAGCTCACATTTACGTATTTAGGAAGCAATGTGTACGAATATTCTGGTGGAAAGTTTACCGCCTTTATATTTACGCGTTTGCTGGCTTTGGTAAACATTTCTATTTCATGCGATATGCTTACAATCGTCTGCGAGGCGTTTATTCCCTCGGGCAGGTCAAGTCCGAGAGTATATTGTTTTTTGGTTTTTAGCAAACCAATGTCTTCGTGTTCTACGCTTATGGATTCAATGCTGTCAATGCTCGATTTTTTCCCAATTATGGTTATTGAATCGGGGACAATCATTGTCTTTGTAATCACTTGCCCGTCTGTAAGTTCGTATTTTGCGTTTGAAATATCAACGGGAACTCGTTTTTCCTTTACGTTTATCAGTTCAAAAAACATTGTGTCGGGCTTTATGTCTCCGAGGGTTATCTTGTCGCCAATTTTTTTCCTGATAATAGGCTTGAGGTCGTTTGTCAGAATGTAGGCGTATCCTTTTTCGCTGACGAACTTAAGCAATGGTCGTCCGTCCTGTGCTTTGGCTTCAAGGTCAATATTCAGAGGAATGTTCCTTGTTTTTAGGCTTTCCTGCAGTAAATTGTAGCCTTGTCCCGATGCGTTTACAATCAGTTCTCCTCTGAGTGTATTTTGTTCAATTATAGTCTTGGGGATGTTCTTGAACTTGTACTTGATTGTTATGTCGCTGTTAAGGTTTTTGTTAAGGTAGTTGAGGAACCATAGAAAAAATGACAGGACAACAAAAGCGAGGAATACCAGAAAGTTTCTGTTATTGACCAGTTTTACAACGGGATTCCTTTTCGTATTTGGCTCCTGCTGTTCTGTCATCTAATGTTTTGGTTTGTAATGGACTACTTCTTTTCAGCAGTATCATTACTCGACTTGTCGTCCTTGTTTTGGTTTTCTGCTTCGGTAAAGCTTACGATTGAGTTCTTGTCAATCTTGATTTTTACGCCGCTAGCGATTTCAAGGAGTACAACGTTGTCGTTTATTTCATCAATAATTCCATATACTCCGCCTGCGGTTATTACCTTGCTTCCTTTTTTCAGGCTTTCTTTGAACTTTTGAGCTTCCTTGTTGCGCTTTGACGCAGGTCTAATCATGAAGAAATAAATCACAGCAATTAGTAATACCCAGAAAATTACTGTCATCCAAATGTTTGAACCTCCAGTGCTTCCATTGGCAGCATCGGTTGCTTCATCTAATAAAATTAATAATAAGTTTTGCATATAAATGATATTAAATTAGTTAACTATTTTGTTACAACATCGCACCTTATGTAAAGAACATGTTCGTTTGGGTCGGTGTTGGCGGCAATGCGCACGTTTTTGTTTTGTATTCCTTTCTTGTTTGAGCTGTCGAAAGTAAGTTCCACATAGCCTTCTTCGCCGGGTTTCACCGGTTCGCGTGTCCATTTGGGAGAGGTGCAGCCGCATGATGGCTTTACGCTTGAAATTACGAGGTTGCCTTCGCCAGTGTTGGTGAATTTGAACTTATGCGTTACCTTTTCTCCTTGTATTACAGTGCCAAAGTTGTATTCTGTTTCGGTGAAAACCATCTTTGGAAGGCCATCGGTAATTTTTTCTTCGCTGTTTACATTTTCGGCAGAAATGGGGTTGTCGATTCCGTATTCGCCACCACCTGTCTTAGGCGTTTCCTTGCACGATATTGTGGCAAGTGCCATTATGGCGATTAGTATGATTGATATTTTTTCTGTTTTCATTGTTACTTTTTTAATATGAGACGTACGCAGTGTGCGTCTTTACTATTATAATAGTCCCATGCCTATTTTGTTCAGGGTGTTGTCGTTTTTGCTCTGGTTATATATCCTGTCGAGTATTCCATTGACGAAAGTTCCGCTTTTTTCGGTGCTGTATCCCTTTGCAATGTCGATGTATTCGTTAATTGTAACCTTTACAGGAAGTTCGGGGAACTGTGTCATTTCGCACAATGCAAGGTGGAGTATAACTCTGTCCATGAAGGCTATGCGTTGAAGTTCCCATTTTTGCAGGTTCTTTTCTATCAGCTCGTCGAATTTCTGGCGGAAAAGGCAGGTGCTTTTTATGAGCGTATGTGCAAATTCGCGGTCTTCTTCATTCTTGAATATAGGTGGCAGCCTGAACTTGTCAATGTTGTCGTCGTTTAGTTTCTTTATTGACTGAATGAGGTTGCTCAGCGCGAATTCAATGTCATCGTTCCAGTATATGCTTTCGGTTTCCAGTATTTCGTCAAGTTCTTCGTTGTCAACGAGATATTTGTTTATGATTTTGCATATTACATCTGCATCCTGCTTTATGTTGTTGTCGGTGTCCTCCATATATTTTTTGTAGA
Organism: Bacteroidales bacterium; assembly: GCA_017645925.1. Lineage (GTDB taxonomy): Bacteria > Bacteroidota > Bacteroidia > Bacteroidales > ML635J-15 > Bact-19. Next base: position 10,674 of record JAGCNN010000234.1, on the reverse strand, counting down.
ACTCCGATTTTGTCATCTTGTTGAATATATTGCGGACAAATTCATAATGTTCCGACCAGTTGGAGCTGGCATTCTCCATGAATTTCTTTATTGTCGGTTCGGAACGGAATGCCTGTATGATGCGGTTGTCAACGAATCTGCGGTTTGGGTTTAGGTCTTCTTCCGATGGAAGCAACTTGTTGCGGTTGAATTCTATCTTGTATTCGGCATGGTCTGCAATTGCAAGCATCAGGCAAAAAGTTTCAACAAATAAATCATACGACTTTTCAATGCTCGTTTCTAGAGCTTCCCATACTTTTTCAAGCGAACCATCATAATTTCCTTGAACAAAAGCATAATAGGTTTGAACCGCTTTTATCCTAACCAATCTTCTGCTAATCATTGTTAATATATTTTACAGACGGCAAATTTAGTCATTTTATTAGAGAGTGAGTAATCTTTTGCCGTTTAATTTTAAAAAAATAATTGTTAAATAATAATTATTTTATTGTTAAATCAAGTTATTTGTTTACATTTGTCCGCTTAAATATTTTTTATGGATTTAAATGAGAATGGAAAGAGGACTGTGAATTCCTCGTCGGTAAAGATAGGAAAGAGAACCTATTTCTTTGATGTTAAGGCTACGGCTAATGGTGATTATTATCTTGTAATGACCGAAAGCAGGCGTATTCAGGACGGTAGTTTTGAAAAGCATAAGATTTTCCTTTATAAGGAAGATTTCTATAAGTTTACTCATGCCTACGATGAAATTATGTCCTTTATGAAGGCCGAAAAGCCCGAATATTTTGAGGAGCCGGAGTTTCCCGAAGAGGTAGAGGAACAATAGGTTAGTATTCCTTTTTTATTAGCTACGGCAGTAGAACTGCTGTTTTTTTTGTTGCCGTTTAGTAACGGCTTTTTTTGTATATGCTCTGCAAGTTTTATTTCCAGTTCAAGTCAATGTAGGTTGGCAAGTGGTCGCTGTATCCACCTTGATATTTGTAGCCGACGTATGTGCGGAAAACTTGTTTGCCTGTATAGCCTTCATCGGGCATAAGCATAAAGTCGGGGTTGTAGATGTGGGCATCGTCCTTGGTAGTGTGCAGGGTGTAGGAGGTGTCGAGCAGAGCACCGGAAACTATTACCTGATCTAGGATTCCCCATTGTCCGTGAAATTTGTGCGTGCCTAACTTCTTGACTTCCTGCAAGTAGAACGAAAGGTTGTAGAGCTTGTTGCTTTTTATGTTGTCAAACTCGGTTTCGGTTTTTAGACCTTGGATTAGGCTCTTGTCGGTGGGGTAGTCGTTGAGGTCGCCAACAATGACTATGTTTGCATTCTTGTCTGTTTTGAAGATGGAATCGGTTGTATGTTTTACAAGCCCTGCCACAAAAATCCTCTTTTCTTCGGTTTCCATCTGTCCGCCCCAGCGCGAAGGCCAGTGGTTTACAAAGATATGCAAGGTGTCATTGCGATTGGTCATGCCCTTTACGTACAGGATGTCGCGGGTGGTTCCGCTGCCTATGTGTGACGGATATTTCACTGGAATAAATGTTTCGGAAATAGGGGAGAAGTATTTCTTCCTGTACATCAGTGCGACATCTATTCCGCGGGCATCGGGCGATTCCTTGTGTATGATGTTGTAGTCGGAGTTGCGAAGCGGTGTCTTTTTTATCAAATCTTCTACAACCTTGCGGTTTTCTACTTCGCTAAGTGCTACTATCTGAGGAAGTTCCCAGCCACCAGCACCAATTATGACCTTCGATAGATTTGATAGTTTTGTGTTGTATCGGTAGCCTGTCCAGAATTTTGCGCCCTGAGGTGTGAATTCATCGTCTCTTGTATCTGGATTGTCTATTGTATCAAAAAGATTTTCGGTGTTGAAGAACATTATCCTGTACGAATCGCGGACAAGCTGTTCGTTGAACTTGTCGGTTGTGCTGTCCTTGCCGGTTTTGCATGAGAATGCAAAAATTATTGCAACGATGGCGATTGATACGATTAATGCTATTTTCTTCATCTTCTTCTAAAGAATTTGGATTCCGGTTCTTCTGGAACATATTCGTAGGCTCCAATGTCAGGCTTTCCATCGAATGTCATTCTGTTTGTACCTTCGTGGTCGAATGGTATTGTTTCCGAAATTTCCAGCTTAGCCTTGTCGCGTGCAGCCGATACCTCTAATATATTATATAGGTATGGTTTTACGGTTGACATGAACATCGGGTCTTCGTTGAATATATTGTTGATGAATGACGATGGTGCGGATTGCGTAAGTTCCGAGTTTTCATCGTACCGTATTAGGCAGTTGTCGAATAGGACGTTTGCGTCAGCACCGCTAATGAAATCGAATCCTATTTCTTTCTTGTTGTAGCCATATATTATGCAGTTGGCAAAGTAGGCTTCTGTAAGGTCGCGGTACGAAATCTGAGTGTTGCCGTTTGCATCGCGGTAGGTGTAGTAGTTGTTGAGCGAAAGTTGCGGCGTTTGGCGTACACCGACCGAGTAATTTGCCATAGTGCAGTGCTTGAACGAATATTTTCCGCCTATCCAGCATACAACAGTGTATTGCGCGCTGTTGGCAAAAACGCAGTTTTCGGCTTCAATGTGTGCGCCGAGTGCGTAAAGTCCTGCAATCTTGGAATTTTCTATGTTGGTGTTTTTCATTTTCAGCGTTGGCGCATCTGCGGTAACAACCGAATCGACCTGCACTCCGATTAGGGCATTGGTAATGTCGGTATTGTTGAATTCGTTGTAGCGCGAACCTGCAAGCAGATGTATTCCCCCGTAAACACCACGAGTGTTGCCGACTTCGTCCTGTAGGTATGCGCCCCATTGTCCGGGAGTGTAGCGGTAGTATTCTTCAAGGCGGTCGCCAGTAAATGTTATGCGGTTGCCAATTTCGCCAAGCGATTTTAGTGTTCCTTTTACAAAGAGGCTCGACTTGTTGTGGAAATAAACCTTTGTCCCCGGCATGACGGTAAGTGTTACAAGCGTATCAACCATTGCCGAGTTGTAAATTAGCACTGGTTTGTCGGCGTTCCATGTTGTGTCCTGAGTTATCATTCGTCCGCTGAGAAGTGTTACGTTCTGTCCAAATGCAACGAGGTCAACATCTTGTGCGTTCCCATTAGATTCAAATATTATTGAGTCCTGCTCCACCATGTCGTCGGTTCCCGGGTTTATGGTAACTTCTACGAAGATGAATATAGAATCGCCAGGCATAAGTGCGCAGTTTTCAAGTACGAAGTCTTTTTCTGCACTTTTCCCGTCAATGTTGAGCCTATATTTCGAAGCTCTTCCACTGGCAAGGTATATGCGGTCAATGTTGATTGATTTGCTTTTGTTGGGATTTTTTACGATGAGGTATTTGGTGGTGCTGCCGATTCCTGTGAAAATTGTGTCAAACTGGACTGTGTCGGTGGAAAACAGAAGTTTGTCGGCAGGGTCTTTTGTAAAGATTTCCTTTCGGCACGAAGAAAATAACGCCGATATTGCTATCAGCGCCATAATTAGTATTGTGAGCAGTTTGTTCATCAGAACTAGAACGCGAATACGGTCGAAATATTACATTTATTTCAGCAAAAATACTGTTCCTCTCTTTTCGTGAGGCTTGCCGGTGAAGTCAAGGAACTTGCAAACCCAGTTGTATGCACCTGTAGTTGCAATCTTGTCGCCCTTGAGTATGCTACCGTCGTTGGTGCCGTCCCATGCCATATTTTGCGGAGTTTCCATGTCGAAAGTATTGGTCTTGTACATTCTTTCTCCGTAGCGGTTGTATATTGTAAGTTCAAAATTCTTTTTGTCAATTCCGTTTCCGCTTATGTAGAAGAAGTCATTGTCGCCGTCTCCGTTGGGGGTGAAAGCCGTAGGCGCATAAAATGTGTATATGTCTGTGATGCTGAATTTCTTGTATGCGGTATCTACGCACTGATATTGGTTTTTAGCTACAAGCATTGCTGTGTAGTCGCCTGCTTTTTCGTAGGTATGTATCTGAGTTTCGTTTGACCAGATGCTTGTATTGCCGTCACCGAAGTTCCATAGGTAGGTTGTTCCGCCTTCCGAGTAGTTTATGAATTTTATTTCGGTGGAAAGGATTGAGGTGAGGTCTGGGTCAACGACAAATTCGGCTCTTGGTTCATCGTATATTACAATCATGTTGTTCTTCGTCTTGGTGTTGCTGCAACCAAAATCTGAAGTAACGGTAAGAGAAACGTTGTATGAACCGGTTTCATCGAAAGTCTGTCTCGGATTTTTAACCGATGAGGTTCTTTCGTTGCCAAAGTTCCACAGATAGGTTTGGTTGGCCGATTCGTCCGATATTTCATAAAACTGGAATGTTCCCGGAGGACATGATGCTGTTTTGTCTGAATAGAATCCTACATCTGGGAGTGCATGTACGAGTGCATAAACGGAGTCGCGGGCAGTTGGTGAGCCGCAGGCGTCGCTAACCGTGAATGCGTAGAACCCAGTTTCGGGCGTGTACATGCTGCAAGGCGTGTTGATTATTCCAAAATCATCAGAAACAATCTTATATGGACCGCCATTTCCGCCTGTTATTTCAATGTCGAATACAATTTTGTCACCCTTGCATATTTCATCGTTCTCTTGAGTTACTGATATTATTTCAATAGGAGTATTTACATTTACAACCATGCGTTTCTGTGCTGCGGTGCATCCGTTAACATCGGTAACGTTGAGTGTGTATGTTGTATTTATCGTTGGCGATGCTGTAAAGTTGTGTCCGTACCATACAAAATCGTCTGGACCTGCCCATATAAATTCGTAGGGACCTTCGCCGCCGGTTGCGTTTGCATACGAGTGGAAAGTTTCTCCAATGCATATAGTTCCGCCGTTAGGAATAGGGTCAGGGACATATATTGCTTCGGGCTGGTCAACAAAGGTCGAGCCTGTGTGGGTGCAGCCGTTGGCATCGGTTACCGTTACAGTGTGGTATCCTGCGCCCATACTTGCATGGGCTGTGGTTTCGCCGTTATCCCATAGATAGTGGTAGTTGTCGTCTTCGCCAGTGAAATGAACGCCGCCAGTTACATCGGCTTGTCCAAATCCGTCTGTGTATCCGTAGCAGGTTGCCGGTCCCGAAAGTGTTGCCACATATATGGTGTCGGGTTCGGTAATGACGAAGGACGAGCTTCCTGTGCAGTTGTATAAGTCTGTAACGCTGACAGCGTAACTGCCTGCACAAAGATTTTCAATGAAATCGGTATTGCTGTTCCATGTGTAAGTAAATGGAGGAATACCGCCGTGGATATTAAGTTCTGCGTAACCGTTACATTCTCCGTGGCAAAGTATGTTGTGTATTACAGGGTTCATTTCTATCGGCTGGCTGACAATGACTCTTGTTGTCTGTGGATTGTTTGTGCAGCCGTTAGCATCGGTAACTGTAACCGTGTATGCGCTTGTCGAGTCTGGCGATACGATTCTGTTTCCGATTCCGGTTGTTCCATCGTCCCATTCGTAGGTATAAGGTTCAGTTCCGCCTGTTGCCGTTGCTGTAATTGTTGTTTCTGTTCCGCGGCAAATACCTTGATTCGGGGAGATTGTGTATAGGAATCTTGTCGGCTCGATTATAGATGCGGTTGCTCGTGCGGTACATTGGTTGTCATCGGTAACGGTAACTGAATATGTTCCAGGGACGAGGTTTGTGATGGTTTCGCTGTGCATTGTGGTTGACCACGAATAAGAATATGGTTCTGTTCCGCTGCTTACTACAGCCGTCATGGTACCGTCGTTTCGTCCGTAGCATGTAACATCGGTCTTGGAGAGGCTTACATTTACAGCTGGCGCTTGAAGAATCTCGAAATAATATGGTTTGGAGCATGCGTTGTAGGTATCTGTAACCGTTACGGAATATTGTCCGGAGGAGTAGATTGGAATTACCTGTGAAATTTCACCGGTTGACCATTCGAACCAGAAAACATTGTCGTTTCCGCCGCCTCCATATATGATATTTACCATTGCTGTGGATTCTGCACCATCACATATCACATCATTGTGCGTTACGGTGAATGTCAATTCTTCGTCGGTGCAGGTGCGCCTCGGTTGCTGTGCATTTACATAATTTGCTGATAAACAGCCGATTATTGTAAGCAGTATGATGACTATCTTCTTCATATCCAATAGTATATAGTTACACTTCTAATAAGTGAGCAAACATATAATTTTTTTTTCAAATAAAGAACAAAAAACTTAAATATTATTCAAGGTGTCAATGTTTTCAACGTTTGTAGCGCGAAATGGTTGCCTGTTGTTATGATTTTTTTTGCGTGGATATACTTTTGTTTGTCTGTTTAATGCTTTGTTTCATAGTGCTTTATTAAGAAAAGATTTCTCGTAGTTAAGTCGTAAATGACGATTCTTTTTTTTGCTGCTAAAGTTTTTTGTTGGGCATAAAAATAAACATGTAAATTTGCAATCAAATTTTTTTGCATGAAACGAGTTTTGGATTTCTTCAAGGAACTTCAACAGAACAACAACAAGCAATGGTTTGACGCTCATAAGCAGCAGTACAAGGAAATGCTTGCTGTGCATAATGCTTTTTCGGAAAAACTTATTGCCGGTATTGCAGGTTTCGACAAGTCGGTTGCGGATTTGCAAGTGAAGGATTGTACCTACAGAATTTATCGCGACCTGCGTTTTTCTCACGACAAGACTCCATACAAGCAGCACATTGGTACATTTGTGTGTCCTCACGGAAAAAAGAGTGGATATGCTGGCTATTATGTTCATATAGAGCCCAATGCTACGAATTTTATTTGTGCTGGCTTGTGGTGTCCCGAACCGAGGTTTGTCAAGAGCGTGAGGGAAGAAATTATGCTTGAAGGAAAGATATTTGACAATTCGATTCGCAAGGCTAAGGGGTTTAAGATTAGTTGGGAAGATTCGCTGAAAAAAGTCCCTGCTGGGTTCAATGCTGATGACGAATTTGCTGATTATTATAGGCTTAAAAGTTTTCTTGTGGAAAAGGAAATAGGAGAGGATTACATTTTGGACGAACATTTTGTCGAAAAAGTAGTAGCCGATTTGAAAGTTACATACGAGTTCAATAGCTTGCTGAACAAGTCGGTTGAATATGCGTTGGAGATGTTTTGATTTTTGTATATTTAAAAATTTGTTTATGAGAAACTTATCAAAATTATTATTCGTTATGTTAAGTGGAAGTTTGATTGTGGCATCGTGCACGGAAAAGAAAGTCGATGACACTCCTGTCGTTGAAAATGAATTCCAATGGCAGATTGACCAGTTTGATGACATCAAGGTTATGCGCTACCAAGTGCCCGACTGGGATTCGTTGTCGCTACAGCAGAAGCAGTTCATCTATTATTTAGCAGAAGCTACCTATTGGGGACGCGATATTTTGTACGACCAGTTCTTTAAGTATAACCTTATGATTCGCAATACTTTGGAAGGAATTTACACGACCTACGACGGCGACAAGGAATGTGACGACTGGAAGAACTTTGAAATTTATCTGAAGAAAGTTTGGTTTGCAAACGGCATCCACCACCATTATTCCAACGACAAGTTTACGCCGAAGTTTTCGGAGGAATATTTCAGGATGTTGCTTGAGCAGTCGAAGGACGGATATGTTGCCATGAACGCAACTGAAGGCATGGACAAGAACGAATTTGCGGACCTGCTTTGCGACATTATCTTCAATTCCGACAAGTACCAGAGCAAGAACAACACTGCCGAAGGCGTTGACATTATCGCGCAGTCGTGCAACAACTTCTACGAGAACCTTACCGCAAAGGAAGTTGAAGACTTCTACAACAAGATGCAAGTTCCCGACACCGCAAGACCAATTTCCAAAGGCTTGAATTCCAAGCTGATAAAGACAGCCGACAACGGAGAAATCGTAGAACGTATCTACAAGATTGGGGGAATGTACAGTGAAACAATTGAGAAGATTGTTGAAAACCTTGAAAAAGCCATCGAATTTGCCGAAAGCGATGTGCAGAAAGCTGAATTGCGCAAACTTATTGAATACTACCAGACCGGTGACCTTACAACTTGGGACGAATACAATGTTATGTGGGCAGAAAATACCGATCCGCGCGTTGACTATGTGAACGGCTTCATCGAAAACTACGGCGACCCTCTGGGACTTAAGGCTACCTGGGAAGCAATTGTTGACTTCAAGGACATCGAAGCCACCAAGATGACTAAGCTCATCAGCGAAAACGCACAATGGTTCGAGGACAACAGCCCTGTTGACAAGCGTTTCAAGAAGGAAAAGGTAAAAGGCGTTTCGGCAAAGGCCATCAACGTTGTTGCCCTTGGTGGCGACTGCTTCCCGGCTCCGCCAATCGGAATCAACCTGCCTAACGCCGACTGGATTCGCAAGGACCACGGCTCGAAGTCGGTTACAATTACCAACCTCACATACGCCTACGACCAAGCTGCATTGCAACGTGGCGGAAGCCTTGAGGAATTTGCAGCCAGCGAAGAAGAAATCGCAAGAACCAAGAAATACAGTTCACTTACCGACAATCTTCACACCGACCTTCACGAATGTCTTGGACACGGCAGCGGTCAGCTTTTGCCCGACACCGACCCCAATGCACTCAAGGAACATTCATCGACATTGGAAGAAGCACGCGCCGACCTTTTCGGACTTTACTACCTTGCCGATGACAAGATGGTTGAACTCGGACTTTTGCCCGACAAGGAAGCATACAAGGCTGAATACGATGGCTATATCCGCAACGGACTTATCACTCAGTTGACCCGCATACTCGAAGGCAAGAACATTGAGGAAGCCCACATGCGCAACCGTGCGCTCATTTCGCGCTGGTGCTACGAAAACGGCAAGGCCGACAATGTGATTGAAATGTTCAAGAAGGACGGCAAGACATACGTAAAGGTAAACGACTATGTAAAACTGCGTGAACTCTTCGGAACTTTGCTTGCCGAAATACAGCGCATAAAGTCGGAAGGCGACTATGCAGCAGGTGCAGCATTGGTCGAGAAATACGCAGTTAAGGTTGACCCAGAATTGCACAAGGAAGTGCTTGAACGTTACCGCGCATTGAATCTTGCCCCATACGGAGGCTTTGTAAATCCGAAACTTACGCAGGTGTTTGATGAAAAGGGCAACCTGAAGGACATTGAAATTTCATACCCCGACAACTTTGCAGAACAGATGCTTTGGTTGAGCAAGAACTACTCGATAAAGCCGAAGTTCTAAAACATCATTCATAGGAAACAAAACATGGTTCCGAATCTTGAAACAAGTTCAGGATGACGAACCATGTTTGCAAATATTGCTAAAAACTTTTCTCTATGTTGTGGACATATTATACTTTTGTAAACTGAAAATGATTCGCACACAATGGAAACAACAGCAGATACAAAATTAAAAATGCGCGAGACATTGATTTCGTTGCGACATAGAGCTTCAGAGCTTGCCTCTCAATCTGAGGATGTGTTTCTTTTGGCTGATATAGTTGCAATGCTTAGTGGGAAGAAATTGCCATGTACCTATACAAAGGAAGAGTTTGCGGATGTTCTAAATGAAGCAGACAACGACTTTAAGGCAGGACGATTTGTTACACAAGAAGAACTTCGGGCAAGATATGACTTATAAAAACCGCTGGTTACAAAGAGCTGCGAATAACTTTGACGAAATCTACTTGTATTATAAGCTGGTAGCAGGTGAAGATGTTGCAAAAAGACGATTGTCCAAAATTTTGCAGGCTACTGACATTTTGGAGGTTATGCCTAATATCGGCAAGATTGACGAAGAATTTCCACATACGCCTTGTTACCGTTATCTGGTAGTGCTTGACTATAGGATATACTATTTTGTGGAAGAACAGACAATTTATGTTGCAGCAATATGGGATTGCAGACAAGGTGGTAAAGCATTTAATCCAAAACAATTATAAAACAACACAAATAAACCAATGTTGTTTTAGCACACTGCCAAGGCAATAAATCCGACACAACTGTTTGAACTTTGAATTTTGAACATGAAACCAGAAACCTGAAACTTTAAACTTTTGAACCCTTGAACCCTTGAACGTCCTCCTGCCGTAAAACCATTTTGCTTTTGCCCCTTCAGGGCGCTAGGTTGCGTGTCCATATTGGTTTGAGGCGTTGCCAAAACCTGTTGTGCTTGCTGGGCTTTCAGCCCGCGATGAATGATTCAACGTTGTCTGCTTTTATTTCAAAGACAACTTTTTTCCGCTTGAATTGGAATGTTGTCCAGGGTTGTCAAGGTTGTCTTTTTTAGATAACGCGAATATTAGAATTTATAACCTTCAGCTCGTTGCCAATAACAATCCGCTTATGGTTGTTATATCTGCGCATTACAAATGTTGATAATCCAGACATTTAGCGAAGTGTAGCCGATTTTTAGCGAAGCAGACTCAGCAGACGTGGTTTTTGTTTGCTTTTTTGTCACAATTGTCGAAGACAATCATGAGCACTGCTGAAAATCATTTATAGGGGCGAATAACAAGTGAAAGCATTCGCAGCTTGTGCGAGAATGATTTTGAGCAATCCCAATGTCGCGTGGTGATTGTATGGTAAGAAAAAACAATCTATTTTTCCACACAGCGCAATTTTTATGTATTTTTGCGGTTGTCACAAAATTATTATGATGTTGAATAAATTACGCTTTTTTGTTGTAGTGCTTCTTATGGGAAGCCTTATGGTTTCGTGCAGCAAGAAGG
>JAGCNN010000034.1 GCA_017645925.1 Bacteroidales bacterium | reverse complement strand
TATATGTCCCCATAGCGTAGAAACCACAATTTCATCATCATCAAAACGAACAACCGAATTGTAGTAGTAATGTACATTGGGTTTTATTTCGCCGCAAAATACATCTTTCAGTTTGGAAATATCATAATACTGATAAAATTCAAGATTGCCCAAGCAAACCACAACTTCCTTATAATTTGCGGAAGCCCAGTTCCAAAACGGATGATGACTGAATTCTGGCGTATCAAGATAAGCTGAATCCCCAGCAATCAGCAAAATATCACCAACGACATCCAAAGGATTTTCCTTCAGATATTGGCTGTTTTCCTTGAACTCAAGGTGCAAATCGCTTACATATTGTATTTTCATTTTTCAAGAATAAAAATCGTTTCCAACATTTCAAAAAATCTTTCAACCAACATAGGGTTAACACCTAACGATTGTGCAAGAACATTAGGATTTTCTGCGTGCAGTTTTGTCATATTGCCGATAAAATCCTGATATGTATCGTAGATACTTTTGCTCACTGAAACCGAATCGTTCATTTTTCCTGTCGCGAGCAAGTTGAACACATCGCGCCTATGCTTCTTTATATCATTTTCATCAACGGACACTCCCAATTCCTTATCCCGTTTCATATTCAGGTAGGCTACCATCTTCATACAGACAAGAGCATACTCGTCGGCCATCCTAAGCCCCTCGCGCGATTCGCTATGCTGCACTACAAAATGGTACAAATCGTCGTCCATAACAATAGCCGACAAGCAATATTGGCTATCTTCCAAATTCAACGGCTCTATTTTCAATGCCGAATCGTCAAGCAAATCCGACTGACGGGCAAGCAACTCTATCTGCCACGGATAACCTTCTCGTTCGGGACGATTGAACCGATAAAGAGCATACACGCTATTGCCAACTGAATTTTCGCGCTTGCCAATCCTATATCCAGCTTGTCTGATGAAACGCCAAAAAGCCTTTATGAACTCGGCGGTAAGATTCTCAACGATTACAATTATATCTATGTCCTTGGTTGCGTGCCTTGTACGTCCGGTGTTTGCCAGACTGACATCGCATGCTGTTCCACCGATAACTACAAAATTATCAGCAAATTGCGACATCGCATCCCTGAAAACATCAAATCCTGTTACCATAAGCCTTCAGTCAACTGTTTTTTCTCCTTTTCTATTCTTGGGTCGTCACTATCTTTCATACTTAAAGCCAACGACAATTTGTCAACCGTTTCTTTTTCAGTCGGAATAGGACTATAATTCCAAACTTCAATCCTGTATTTGCCCTCTATCGGATTAAGAAAACTGAAATCGGACTTACATTCACTAAAAGTATGGAAGTCGATAGCGTATGTTGTCGTTTCGTCATCGTTGAGCATTGTATATCGCGAAAGTGCGCTCACACCAGCCAACATCATATTGTGATTCTGCGGTACTGCATCGCAATAATACACTACTTTCACTGGACTGACAAGATAAGGCGTTGCCATTTTATACAGTGAGGCGCCAGAAGCATCGAACCAAATTCTTTTGAAGCGTAACGCATCCTTTGTAATTCTGCAAAGGCCTAATTCTGCCAAAACTTTTATTGCACGGGTTACAGTTGTATATTGCAATGGTGTACACGCGGCAATGTCCTGCGCCGTAAATCCGTCAAGGCTCGACTTTTGCAAATGGAAAAGCAACAGGTATTGTGCTGCCGTCGTCAATTCGGTATGGAGCTTTGTGTCCTGTGATGCTGAGTTTATGAATAAAGATGGCAAAAAGACATATTTGTTGCTAACTATGAAGTAAATGTTCTTTTCGAACAAGCGCTCGCGCAAATAGTATGGCATTGAATCAAACACGAATGCTACAGGCATACCGAACTCTTCGCTCAGACAATCGGAAAAATATCGCAGTTGCTTTGGCGTATAATTCTGATTGACAGTCTGTTTTAATAACAACATTGGTTGTTCCTTATATATAGTTTGGGCGACATCGAAACACATCCACACATCGGGCGGTATGCCATTGCGCCGCAATGACTTACTAGCTACAGACTTGGTTGACAGAGGATTATTGAACAATTTTACTTCCATATTTCAGCATTTTTGCACTATTTTCAGTATATATGAAAACAGTGCAAAAATAATACTTTTTTTTATAATACTAATGTATTGTGAAATTATTCATTTAGGGATGCTGGTGCTTACAACAAGACAAGACCACATCAGCAGTCGTTGAGAGAGTCAATCTTATCACGAGCAATCTGCTCCGGATTCTGATTTGACATAAACACAAAACATTCAATAAGACATTTTAAAGAAAGCCAATCTCTAGTGCTTCTTCACTGTTGTTGAACCTGAACCGCCTGTAGATGTTGAGCCTGTCTTGCCTGATGTTGATGTTGAAGTCTTGCCTGACGTTGATGCACCCGTCTTGGTTGCAGAACTGCCAGTGCTTGAAGACGAGCCTGTTGATGTGCTTGTTGATGAATTGGAGCCACCAAAAACTCTCTGCAACAAACTTGATGTCTGAGCCGAGGTCTTCGTGCGGATTACCTTCTCTTCCTTTGCCATAGTCTTGAATATGCCCTCAACAGCCTTTTCGGTTACATACTGAGTGAGGTCGGTGTTTACCTGAGCACCACCAGTTAACGACATCAACGTATTGTACTTGGTAGCAAGCGGAGTCCAGTACGAAGCCAGCTTTATCTTTTCGTTCGACTTTGCAACCACCGATGAAACCTTTGATGTTATAGCTGCCGTTGTGGTTTTCTTCATATACTGGGTTGCTGCATCTTCACCGCCGAGAACTATGCTAAGTGCATCATTTATTGTCATCTGCGTGATTGCGGTCTTGAATATTTCCTTAACACCAGTTGCTGCATCTTCGGCAGAGCGATTCAACTTTTCGGTAAACTGATCAACCTGATTTGTAAGACCTACTTGCTTAAGTTTTTCCTCAACTTTTTGTAGTGCAGGAGGAAATGGTATCTTCACATCACTATTTTTGAAAAAGCCATTGGCAACACCTAGCTTTTCCAAAGAATTGTCGGCACTTACTTGCAAAAGTTCCTTCACAGCCTTGCCTAATTCGGTCTGTGACATTGAGTTAAGATTGCTTCCGCCAGTGGTGGACAACAACATATCACATCCACAGAAAGATGCGACTAAAAATAATAATACTAGTATTCTCTTCATAATATTACAAATTAAATATCAACATTTTACATTATTCTTCATTTACTTTTGACTTTGCTGCGCGGAAATGCTTCCAGAGGAAAAATCCAACACATGACGCTACCGTTACAACTCCGCCCAACGAGTACGAAATGACCTTGCCCAATCCAAAACCTTCCTTTTCGGCAATGAAAATGAAAGTAGAGCAAACCATTGTCATAAACAAGGCAGGAATCAATGTTATCCAGTAGAATTTCTTCTTTATTGCCAAATAAACCGTAATTGCCCACAATGTGAACACCGACAGCACCTGATTTGCCCACGCGAAGTAACGCCAGATAACATCAAAACCTTCGGGCGAAGCCAAGCTGTAAATCAAGATTCCAGCCGTTACAGCGAACATCGGAACGGCAATAATCAGTCTGTTTCGTATCGGTTTCTGGTCGGAATGCATGAAATCGGCGATTATCAGTCGTGCCGAACGCAAAGCTGTATCGCCCGAAGTAACAGCGGCACTAATAACGCCAAGTATTGTAATCACAGCAATCACAGGCGTAAACCATGTTTCGGCAATAAGTCCGACCATAGCAGGACCACTCTTGCCAGCTGTGTCGATTCCGCTTTCGGGCGAGAAGAAATAAGCCGCAGCAGCAGCCCAGATGAGAGCCACAACGCCTTCGGTTATCATTGCCCCGTAGAAAATCGGACGACCTTGCTTCTCGTTTACCATACAGCGAGCCATCAACGGCGACTGCGTAGCATGGAAACCCGAAATTGCTCCGCATGCGATGGAAATGAACATCATTGGGAAAATTGGATTTGTTGCAGCAGCGGGATGCTTGTTGTCAAGTCCGTCCCATACTTCTGGAATTGCTGGCTGATAATAGATGAACGCCACCACGATAGCCACTGCCATTCCGAGCAACAGAATGCCGAAAATCGGGTAAATGCGTCCAATGACCTTGTCGATTGGCAACAATGTGGCAATCAGGTAATAAGCCAAAATTATTCCCACCCAGATATAAATGTTCCAATCGGGAGTGAAATGCGTATTAAGCAGAGTTGCAGGCGTATTCACAAAGACGACACCGACAAGAATCATCAGTATCACCATGAAACCGCGCATAAACTGCTTTACGCCCTTGCCAAGGTAATCGCCGTGTATTTCGGGAAGACTGCAACCCTTGTTGCGCAGAGAAATCATTCCTGCAAAGAAATCGTGGACTGCACCTGCGAAGATGCTACCGAATACAATCCACAGGAAGGATGCCGTTCCGAACTTTGCACCCATAATGGCACCGCAGATTGGTCCGACACCAGCAATGTTGAGGAACTGAATCATAAATATTCGCCATGGCTTCATGGGAATGTAGTCCACGCCATCGGCCATGCTGACAGCAGGTGTAACGCGGTTCTTGTCGATGCCGAAAATGCGCTCGGCAAGCTTTCCATAAAGGAAATAACCGACAATCAGCACCGCAATGGCTATAAAAAAAGTAATCATACTATTTATTTTTTACGGAAGTTAACAGTTGAATTTGCCTGAGCAGCCGGCATCACAATCATATCGTTGATGCAAACGTGGGCAGGACGGGTAACGATGTAGAGGATAAAGTCGGCAATGTCCTCGGCGTAAAGCGGAGTAAGCCCATCGTAAGTGTGATCGGCACGTTCCTTGTCGCCATGGAAGCGAACGGTGGAAAATTCGGTGTTAACCATGCCCGGCGAAACCTGCGAAACCTTGACGCCATACGGAAGCATATCGATGCGCATACCTTTTGTCAGCGCATCAACTGCGTGTTTTGTAGCGCAATATACATTTCCGTTTGCATAAACCTCCTTGCCTGCAATAGAATCAATGTTCACAATGTGACCAGAACGGCGTTCAATCATCATTGGCGAAACCTTGCGGGTAAGGTAAAGCAGACCTTTCACGTTGGTGTCAATCATCTTTTCCCAATCCTCGATGTCGCCGCTCTGAATCGGGTCGAGACCAGATGCCAGACCTGCATTATTGACCAACACATCTATATTTTTCCACTCAGTAGGCAGCGAATCTATTGCCTCGCACACCTGTTTGTTGTCGCGAACATCAAAATTGAGCGTATAAACCTTAGAATCGGTTGAATTTTCTATTTCTTTTTTCAGTTCAAGAAGCCGTTCGTTGCGGCGACCGGTGATTATTACATTATATCCGTTTTTAGCTAATATTTCGGCAGTTGCCTTGCCAATTCCAGCAGTTGCGCCAGATACCAATGCTATCTTTTTCATTGCAAAATCGTTTTTTAGAAATTAAGGTGTAAAGATACGAATTATTTTCTTCAAAGAAACAAAAAAATCAACAACCGACCTCCGAATGCCGTAAATCACACATCACATTTTTTATTTCAGGAATAGAGATGTTGCACGCAACATCTCTACCGATACCCCAATGTTGTCCAAAGTTGTCCGGGTTGTCTTCTTTGAAATTGGATTTGCATAGCCATGGATTAATTTGTGGAGATGCAAAATTTTGCATCTGTACAATCTTCCTTTTTTCAAAGACAACAAGGACAACAAAGACAACATTTTTTATTTCAGGAGTGTTGTTGTATTTGTAGAGACGTTGCGCGCAACATCTCTATCGATACCCCAATGTTGTCCAAAGTAGTCCGGTTTGTCTTCTTTTTAATTGGATTTGCATAGCCATGTATTAAATTGTGGAGATACAACATTTTGCATCTGTACAATCTTCCTTTTTTCAAAGACAACAAAGACAACAAATCTCCCTCAACGATAGTAAAATCGCGTCATGGCGCGATTCATCCCATAAACGGCTTTAGCCACAGAAACTCCGCATCCATTCTGTACAGGCGCAATTCATTGCGTCTCAGAAACGGCGTAGCCATTGAAACCAGAAACGCCGCAGGCATAGAACATTGAAACGGGCGTTAGCCCATAGAAACGTGAAACGTAGAAACGCCGCAGGCATAGAAACCCAGAAACGGCGCAGCCATTGAAACGTGAAACCCAGAAACGGCGTAGCCCCTAGCTTCTCGGATGATGCATCAATATCTCTTCCAGCAAAGTCTGCTTGTTGATGTGGGTATATATTTCCGTAGTTGTAATCGACTCGTGTCCAAGCATTTCCTGCACAACCCTCAAATCGGCTCCACGCTCAATGAGATGAGTTGCAAACGAATGACGGAACGTATGAGGCGAAACATTCTTCTCAATTCCAGCCGCCGCACAAGTCTGCTTTATTATTGTGAAAATCATTGCCCGCGTGAGTTTTTTTCCGTTACGGTTTAGGAAAAGTATGTCGCCACTGCCCTTCTGCGGCTCAATGTGGTTGCGAAACGACTTCATGTAGTTGTCTATTTCCTGCATTGCCTTGTGCCCAATCGGAACAAGACGTTGCTTGTCGCCCTTGCCGACCACACGAATATATTCCTCCGGGAAAAACAAATCGGACAAACGTAAACCCACAAGTTCCGACACACGCAAACCACAGCCGTACAAAACCTCTATAATAGCGCGGTTGCGATGCCCAAGTTCGTTGCTTACATCAATAGTCCTTATTATCGAATCTATTTCTTCAACAGTAAGCACAGTTGGCAGATGGCGGGCAAGTTTCGGTGTTTCAATAAGTTCTGTAGGGTCATCTTCTATCTGGTCGTCAACAAGCAGAAACTTGTATAGCGACTTAATTGCCGAAATTGCATGCGATTGCGATGTGGGAGTAATATCCTGTGAAGCTATGTGCCGTATGTATTCACGAAGCATGTCGGTGTCTATTTCTGCAAAACCGCCAGAATATCCGATTTTGGTAAGGTACATGTCCAATTTGTTCAGTTCCTGCATATAGGACACGTGGGTATTTTCCGAAAGCGACCGTTCCAACTTTATGTAGAACTCGTATTCCTTGAGTGTTGTTTCGCGCGATTTCATTTTTATTCCATGTTTCGCAAATAAGTTTTACATTTGCAAAAATAATAAAAACAGATGAAACTGCTGATAATAAATGGACCAAACCTCGGAAACATTGGTCGCCGCGAACCAGAAATCTACGGGCATGAAGATTTTGAACCCTTTTTAGAATCATTGAGAAAGAAATTTTCCGAACACGAAATCATTTACAAGCAATCTCACCACGAAGGCGAAATTGTTGATTTCCTGCACAATGCCGACAAAGAAGGATTCGATGGCGTAATTCTTAATGCAGGCGCATATTCGCACAGCTCCTACTCTATCCGCGATGCTGTTGCTGCAATTTCAGCACCTACCGTTATGGTACACATTTCAAATGTTTATGCTCGCGAAAACTTCCGCCACGAAAATGTCATTGCAGCCAAATGCAAGGGCGTTATTACAGGATTCGGGCTCAAATCGTACGAACTGGCGGCGAGAAGCTTAGCTGGTTGAAAGGCTAAAAGGCTAACAGGCTAACAGCCACAAAGGACAACAGACTGTTAGACTGCGAGCCTGCAAGCCCGTAAGACTGCAAGCCTGCAATACTTTTTGACATTTCTTCAAATTCTAGTTTCAAACAAACGAAAAAATAATTAGTTTTGCCACGCAATTGGCCCCTTAGTTTAATGGATAAAATTTGGGATTCCGGTTCCTACGATAGGCGTTCGATTCGCCTAGGGGTCACCACTAAGAACAATCAGTAAATGCTGGTTGTTTTTTTATAAGTACACGGGATTTTCGCAACGGATTTTGTAAAAAAGGCGTATCTTTGTGGTACAACATACAGAAACTAGACAGGCTAATAACACGATGACAACAGAACTGAATCTTTCGAAAATTCGCAGCGAGTACGGATTTCATTTCAAGTAATTTCTTGCAGCCAATGATTCAGAAATTTACATGAACGACCTTATTGGCAGCCGTATTACAATCGAATATCAACATATTATAAATTGTGTATCATGCGGAAAGACCACCCAGCGGAGCTACATGAACGGGCATTGCTACCAGTGCTACACGACATTGCCTGAATGTGACGAGGGCGTTTTCT
>JAGCNN010000233.1 GCA_017645925.1 Bacteroidales bacterium | reverse complement strand
TCGCGGACAAAAACGCCACGGTCGAGACCTTTCTGCACTATCGACTTGCCGAGCAGATAAGTCTGTGATTCGTAATAAATGCGGTCGAACGAAATGCCGATTTTCTTGTAAGTCTCGTCAAAACCTGCATACACCCATTCGTTCATCATCTTCCATACGCGACGAACTTCCTCGTCACCTGCCTCCCATTTCTGGAGCATTTCACGTGTTTCGGCCATTAGTGCAGATTTTTTCTCGGCTTCCTCATCGCTAAGTCCAGTTGCTTTCAAAGCAGCGATTTCTTCCTTATACTTGTTGCTGAAAAGCACATAGAAGTCGCCAACAAGCTTGTCGCCCTTCTTGCCTGCCGATTCGGGAGTAACACCATTACCCCACTTCAGCCATGCAATCATCGACTTGCAAATGTGGATTCCTCTATCGTTCACAAGGTTAACCTTCATAACATTATTTCCAGCAGCCTTGATTATACGCGACACAGAATCACCGAGGAAATTGTTACGCAAATGACCAAGATGCAAAGGTTTGTTGGTATTTGGCGACGAAAATTCAACCATTATCAACGGCTTCTTGGAAGTGTCCTTCTTTTTAGCCGGTGCAGCAAGATTATTAAGTCGCTTCAGCCAATACTCGTGCGTCATTGTTATATTCAAGAATCCCTGTATCACATTGTAGGAATCAATATCCTCGCAACGAGCCTTCAACGAAACGCCAATTTCCTTGGCTGTGTCCATCGGACTCTTCTTGCTGTACTTCGTGAACGGAAAAACGACAACGGTGAAATCGCCGTCGATTCCTGGTTTTGTCCTTTCCAATGATATTGTTACCGACTTTAAATCAATCACATACAAATCGGTCAATACCTCTCCGATATACCTAACTATATCCTTCTCCATAACTCAAATTTCTCGGTCGCGAAAATAGTTATAAGTATCCAACATTTCAACCAATGTTAGTATTTTGTTGATAAAATGCACAATACGCTGATATTCCGCACGATTCGCATTTTGGTTTCCGTGCCGTGCAAACATAACGTCCATGCAATATCAGATAGTGATGAGCATCGGGAATGTCTTCTTTTGGAATGTATTTTACAAGTTGCTTTTCGGTCTGAAGCACATTCTTTGCCTTGGTCGTCAACCCTATGCGAGCCGACACCCTGAAAACATGCGTATCCACAGGCATTTCGGGACGATTGAAAAGCACAGCCTGGACCACATGTGCAGTCTTACGACCAACGCCAGGAAGTTTCTGCAAAAGTTTGTCATCATCAGGGACTTCGCCACCATAACTTTCTGCAACAATTTTTGCCGTTTCGAGCAGATGCTTTGCCTTAGCATTGGGATATGTAACCGATTTCACATACGACAGAATGTCCGCCTCGCTTGCATTGCTCATCGACTGTGCATCGGGATATGCTTCAAACAAAGCAGGCGTAACCATATTCACGCGCTTGTCGGTACATTGTGCCGACAGCATAACCGCCACCAGCAACTGGAACGGATTGCCGTAGTGCAATTCCGTCTCCACCTTGCCCATATTCTGCTTGAACCAAGCAAGAACCTTTTCGTATCTTTCTTTCTTAGTCATTGTTTTTTTGCAAAAATACGAATTATTTCAATATAACATTTTGGATATTTGCAATCCGATAAATGAAGTAGCACAAAACAAAAAAAGCAGCCGACTTTTGCCGACTGACATTTATTGAGCAGACAAAAACTCAGAAGACCATAGTGTTGACAATGATTACAACCAATGGAATTTTACAGGGTAATTTTGCAGATGAGATACAATATCAAATTACTACAAATCAGTTGTTTAGTTAAAATAGTGATGCTGTATATACTGAGGAAATGTGTAAAAATAAGCAAGATTTCCTCAGTGTATAGGTAGTTTTTACAAAAAAACAGCAGCCGACTTTTGCCAACTGCTGTAAATATTTACGCATTACAAATGCTGATATTCAAGCCTTTCGGATTGCAAATCCGAAAGAACTATAAAATCAATTACCAGAACAACACCCACTTCGTTCTATTATTATAGATACATATTTCCCAGCAGTAGACCCATCACTAGTCGATGCTCCTGTCAACTTATTTGCTAAATCTCTAGCTATTGTTGACAACTCTGTTAAATTTTCCCATTTTCCTTCAACATCTTTAGAACAAACCACTACTGCTGTTTGTACATCAATGATTTTACCAACTACATATTTTTCTCCCAACACATCAAGAATGTCAATTGCACATACAAAATTTGCTCCTAACTGTAAGCCAATCTGTGCCAACATGCTTTCACTTACAGCTCCACTTTTTTGATATGAGGTTTCATTGCTAATCTGTTCCAAAAAACTAGCAGTCCGCTCCACCGCCTCGTACTTTCCTTGCTCAACAATAGCAGATACTACTTTAGAAGCAAATACTTTCTTTATTTCTTCTGACTCTTTTTTGCCTCCAACATATACTGCAAGAGTCGGCTTTTCTAGAGTATCATTACTTGACTGTTCTGCTGGAATATCCTGCGCAAATACCTCTAAGCATGAAAAAAATGCTACCATAAAGAATAAAATAAACTTTTTCATATCAATATTTTCAAATTGTTAATATTTACAAATGCAACGAACCAAACCTTCTCTACTCTTATCATTCTTAATCGATGAGCCACCGACAAAATTAACATTCCAAGCATTACCATTATCAGCCTCCGAAGAACTCCAGTACCATTGGTCTGCAAAACCGCCTATTGTTTCTCTACTATTGTACAATCCATAAAGTTCAGATTTACTTGGCAAATACCAGTCATCTTTTCCGAAAGCCACCAAACTTTTACATAACGACTTGGCTTCACTCCAGTTATGCTTGCCAGAATCACCAGGGAACACCATATATTTCTGCCCATTAATTTGTATCCTCTTGGGGCCGCTGTATTCACTTGAGGCAATAAGTTCTGTAGCAAGACGAGTAGCTTCTGCTGTCAACTCATCGAGAGAGCCCCAGTCGCTATTGATATGGCATGCCTTAAATATCTCTGCTGTTTCTGTACTTATTAGACGAGCAGAAATAAACTTTTCACCCGAAACGTTACAAATATCAATTGCACATACCAAATCGGCTCCCATCTGCTTGCCTATTTTAGACAACTGATTATCACTTACAGCCCCACTTTGCTGGTATGACGTTTCTTTAGACAATAGCTCCAAAAATCTCGTTGTACGTTCTACCGCCTTGTATTCGCCGCGTTTGACAATTGCCTCAACAAACATTGCCCCAAACACCTTTTTGGCATCTTTATCTTCCTTAGCATCTTCCTTCTCGTTGACAGCGACATAAACAGCAACGGTTTCCTGGGCAAACATTACAGACGCCAACATCAATAAAACTGAAATCAATAACAATTTCTTCATTTCTTTATTCCTTTTTTTCCACCCGCCAACACCTCACGAGCAAATTCAATCAATAAAGAAGCGTGGCACTGATATACCACATCTTTAAGTAGAGGTCCTGAGAATTACCTTGATAGAAGAAATTGCAAACAGTCCACGCGTATGCGCGAACCCTTACACTCTCTTGCTATCGTTTAGAAATTTCTCAGGTTTCTACTTACAAGACGAGCATAAACGCTTCGTTAATCAATATGTACGGTTTGGTTCATCGCCAAACCGAGGGCAAAAATAGGAAAAGGGAATGGAATGGCAAAATTTATTTTTTAACAGTCTGGGTACTACAACAGACTAGCAACGACGTTGTCTGGATTTATAACCCTCAGCTCGCCGCCATAGCAGTAAATTCGAAAGAACAAAAGCTTTTCGTATCTTTCTTTGTCATAACCAATTATAATTCCTTTAACGCATCTAGCAACAATTTCATTCCCTCTGATGCTGTAGTTTTAAAATGTGTAAATCCCAATTGCGTACATTCCAGTCTTTCATCCGGGTCGATTACGAATTTCGGAACTTCACGGTGCGCATAGTTTATAAAATCCGATACAGGATAAACCATAAGAGAAGTTCCTATTACGACAAAAATATCCGCATTACTTATATAATTAATGGCTATACTTGTGTTGCTAACATACTCTCCGAACATCACAACATAAGGGCGCAACTGAGAACCATCTTCGGCTTTATCACCAACATTTATAGGAGTTGTCAAAGGGTATTCCTTAACACATGTTGCGCGATTATTCATGGAGCAAACTTTACTTAATTCACCATGCAGATGAATTACCTTGGTAGAACCTGCGCGCTCATGCAGATTGTCAACATTTTGCGTAATAACGGTTACCTCATAATCTTTCTCCATTTCAGCAATCATTCTATGTGCCTCATTGGGAAAGACTTCCGCAAGATGTTTTCTCCTTAAATTGTAAAACTCAAGGCATTTTTGAGTATCATTGTACAAGGCATCAGAACTAGCCAGACGAAGCCATTCTTCATTTGTCCACAAACCATTTTTGCCACGAAATGTACTCAATCCACTTTCTGCACTGACACCAGCGCCAGTAAGGAAAACCACATGCTGTCGCACCATTAGCAATATTTCAGTAGTCAGAAACTAATACTCCAACAGGAAATGTTCTGCATCGATGGCAGCCTTGCATCCTGAACCAGCAGCCGTAATTGCCTGACGGTAGTTCGGATCCTGAACATCACCACAAGCGAACACACCCGGAACATTGGTTTTTGCCGTACCAGGGATAGTCTTGATGTAGCCCTTCTCGTCGAGGTCGATATACTTTGCAAATACCTTTGTATTAGGTGTATGACCTATTGCGACAAAGAAACCGCTGATGTCAATTACCTTCTCCTCGTTGGTCTTGTTGTTGAGCAAGCGTGCGCCTGTTACACCATCCATCTCGTTGCCAAGAACTTCCTTTGTATTGCAGTTCCAAAGAACCTCAATTTTCGGGTTTTCCATCACGCGCTGCTGCATTGCCTTTGATGCACGCAGTTCGTCGCGACGGACAATCATGTAAACCTTGTTGCAAATGCCTGCCAGATAGGTAGCTTCCTCGGCAGCAGTATCGCCTCCACCAACTACAGCGACATCCTTCTTGCGATAGAAGAATCCATCACAGGTAGCACATGCCGACACGCCAAAACCTTTTAGTTTCTGCTCCGACTCAAGTCCGAGATAGTTGGCTGTTGCTCCAGTAGCAATAATCACAACTTCTGCATCAATGTCGTCACCATTGTCAACGACAACATGGAAAGGACGGTGAGAAAAATCAACCTCGGTAATAATACCACTGCGAACATCGGTGCCAAAACGCTTTGCCTGTTCGCGAAGCTGGTTCATCATTTCGGGTCCGGTAACTCCATTTGGATAACCTGGAAAATTCTCAATTTCGGTAGTGATTGTCAACTGACCGCCAGGCTGCAAACCTTCGTAAACAACAGGGCTCAAATTTGCTCTCGATGCATATATTGCTGCCGTGAAACCAGCAGGACCTGAACCTATAATCAGGCATTTAACTTTTTCTGTCATATTCTTTTACTTAAACTCAATTTTCGGCAAAAATAAAAAATATTTACGATTTAAG
>JAGCNN010000232.1 GCA_017645925.1 Bacteroidales bacterium | reverse complement strand
GAAAAAACAAGAAGAGAGAATTCCGCGCATTGTGGATTCAGAGAATTAATGCTGGTGCTCGTCTAAATGGTTTGAGTTATTCTCAATTGATGGGTAAGCTTCATGCAAACAACATTGACATCAACCGCAAGGTTCTTGCCGACCTCGCAATGAACAACCCCGAAGCATTTGCAGCAATCTGCAACAAGGTAAAATAATTGATATTTTTTAGATAGGTGATATATCAAGGTCGTCAGTTTCTGGCGACCTTTTTTTACTATTAGTGTCCGCTAAAAAATGCTCAAACGCTATAAAATCCTTGTTATCAATGTCTTATGCAAGAAGGTTGATGATGGGGCTTGTCATTTACTTGCTTCGCTGCGTGAGCTAAAGGTTCGGAAACCTGATTGAACCTGCGATACAGCATGGGGAGCAGTGTGAAATCGGTTGTCTGGAACGTTGCTTGCAACCTCACGAAGTAATCTGTTCTCTAATAATACGTTAACAGATTCCGTACAAACAGGCTCACACGACACGTTCCTTAGTCGGTTTGTTTCACAGAGCTTCCTCGCCTTAGCAGAGCAAAAGTCCTCCGTTTGTTTTGCTCTGCTTTCGGCTTACGGAAGGTTCGCTTTGTTTTACGGAATGACTACGAGTGTGTTTGGCGGACAACATCTTTTACATAAAAAAGCCCGCCATACGACGAGCTTTCTTGCTTTGCCGGTTTGTATTAACCGTTTATTTTCTGGTTTGCGATTTCCATCACTTCCTTTTCGATTGCAAGGGCGCGATTTTCAATTTCTTCGCCTTTCTTGAGGATGTGGGCAACAAACTCCTTGTCGTTGTACGACTTGCAGTTTATCTTCACATTGAGGAATGCTCCTTGAACAGCCGACCTTGCTGCCAATGCACCTACGCCAGCATCGCTTATCGAAGCTTCGAGACCGTTCTTTGCCATTTCAAGCATTACCTGCATGCTTTCGCAGCTCAAACTCATGGTCTTGAATGGGATTTCAATGGCAAACTTTGTAGCGTCCTGAATTGCCTGTTTGCGGCGAGCTTTTTCCTCGTCGTTTGACTTTGGCAGACCGAATGCGTCCATAATCTTGTTGAATGCGTTGGTATCCTCGTCAACCATCTTCAAAAGTTCATCGTGGTAGTATTTGCCCTTTTCTGCCCAGTCGCTGTAAATTTTCCATGTGTCATCGTTGCGGTGCTTGAGGGCAGTAAGGTTTGCTACCATAGTTCCCAATGCTGCACCGAGCGAACCCATATATGCCGAAATAGAACCTCCACCAGGAGCTGCTGATTCCGAAGCAGTAGTGTGGCAGAATTTTACCAAGTCCATGTCGATGAGTTTTGGCTTGTTGTCCTCGAGCATGTATTCAATAACGTTTTTCTTCGGGTCGAATGGCTTAACATCGTTCAGTCCGAGTGAGCGAACTGCAATCTTAATGAGTTCTTCGTCCGATACGCCAAGCGAACGACCTTGTTTCTGTAGGAAGTAACGACCTGCATCAAGCAAAGTCTTGAGTGGGGTTACACCAACGAGTTCCGAGCCTGTTACGCGGATTCCGTGAGCAGCAGCACGTTCGCAAACGGTGTCGAATGCTACATGCAATGGGGTAACATCAATGTCGGTGAGGTTCATTGAAATCTGTGCGATGCCGTACTCCTCTATATACCAGCCTATTGCCTTTACTGATTTCAAAAGTCCGGGAACATATACCTTGTTGCCGTTTTCGTCAAGAACTGGCTTGCCGGTTACAGGATGACCTTCACGCTTTACACGACCGCGTTCACGTACGTCGTAGGCAATTGAATTAGCCTTGTTTACCGAAGTGGTGTTAAGGTTTACGTTGAAAGCTACCAAGAAGTTGCGTGCGCCAACAGCAGTAGCTCCTGTGTGCATTACGCTGTCGTTCCATTCGCGTGGACCGAAATCTGGATGCCATTCTTCGCTGCCGATACGTTTTGGCAAAGCTTCGTATTCTCCCGAACGGCAGTTTGCAAGGTTACGGCGCTTTGGTTCGAATGCTGCGCTTTCGTAGCAGTAAACTGGTATTGAAAGTTCTTCACCGATGCGCTTTGCAAGCTTGCGGGCATATTCTACAGTCTGTTCCATTGTTATGTTCGAGACTGGGATGAGTGGGCAAACGTCTGTAGCTCCAAAACGCGGATGTGCGCCATGGTGTTTGCTCATGTCGATGAGTTCAGAAGCCTTCTTTACGGCAAGAAATGCTGCTGTGCATACATTTTCGGGTTCTCCGACAAAGGTTACAACTGTGCGGTTGGTGGCTGCACCCGGGTCAACATCAAGGAGTTTTATTCCTTCAACCGATTCGATTACATCGGTAATCTGTTTGATGACAGCCATATCGCGTCCTTCGCTGAAATTAGGAACGCATTCAATTATCTGTTTCATTTGCAATAAGTTTTTAAATTTGTGCAAAGATAAAACTAATTTACGATTTTTAGATTTACGATTTGTGATTTTGTTGTGTGCTCTGCTTGACTATTATAGTTGTTGCTGCACATGAAAGAATTTTGGAACAGCCGACATATTGGATGGAGTTAATTGATAAGAATATCCTATCAAACATAAAGGAAAATGATTATCAGTTTTTTACATTCCGCTCCAGCCGCGGTGGCTTTTACTTTGTTATTCGCCCATACAATTGATTTTCAGCGGTGCTCATGATTGTCTTCGACAATTGTTGGCAAAAAAGTAAACAAAAAACCATGTCCGCTGCGTCTGTTTCGCTAAAAATCAGCTACACTACGCTAAAAGTCAGAAACTTGTCTGCGTTTCACTCCGACTTCAAACAGCCTGACTTTTTACGCTCCGATTCACTGATTTTCTTAACGCTCACCAGCCAAGGCGGCAATCAAGGTATCGCCAAGGCGATGGTTAAAAAACAAATCCCAACCGCATGATTGGGATTTGCACTTCTATGAAAAAGCAAATTTATTTTATTATCGAAGCAATTTTTTCATGGAGCTTGGCAGCGGCTACAGCTTTTGTTTGAAGAATCATATTCTTGATAGCCTTGCCGTTGCTTTTGCCATGACCGATAATAACTGTTCCGTTTACGCCGAGAGCAGGTGTGCCGCCAACGTTTTCGTAGTTGTAGTTCTCAAAGAACGGATCGTTTATGCCTCTCTGTCTCAAGATGCTGTAAATAGATTCGGCATGTTTGAGGTAGATGTTGCCAACAAAACCGTCTGTAACTATAACATCAACTTTGTTTGTATCCGAGCAGTCACCGCCTTCAATGTTGCCTATGAAGTTAAGGTTCTTCTGTTCCTTCAGCAGCTTGAAAGTTGCCTTGGCAGTAAGGTTTCCTTTTCCTTCTTCGGAACCGATGTTCAGCAGGCCGACTCTAGGATTTTCGACACCCATTACATATTGCGAATACACTTTGCCGATGAGGGCGTACTGCACAAGCACTTCGGGTTTGGGGTCGGCATTGAGACCAACATCGAGGATGAGGTTGTTGCCGCCTTTGTTGTTGGGGCAAATTGATGACAGGCAAGGTCTGATGATGCCGTCGAGGACACCAATAACCTGAGTTGCACCGACCATCATTGCTCCAGTGTTGCCTGCGCTTGCAAAGCCGTCGATAATTCCTTGCTTGAGGTAGAAAAATCCCTTTACGATTCCAGAATCCTTCTTTTCGCGGAAAGTTCTAACGGGATCGTCGCCCATAGCAAATGTTTCGGAACAATTAACAATTTCAAAAACACCAGCATCGACGCTGCGATTGGCGAAATACTTACGGATGTACTCTTCGTCGCCGAAAAGGAACAGCCTGTCGTCCTTGTCCAAAACTTCTAAAGCAAGGGTTACACCGTCCAGTATGGCATCCGGTGCGAAATCCCCGCCTTGTATGTCAACACCAATGTTCATAGTCTTCTATATTTTATTATTCGCCCTTTGGTTCGATAACGAGTTTTCCCCTATAATATCCGCAGTTCGGACATACATGGTGATATTGGATTGTAGTGCCGCAGTTTGAGCATACTGCCAATGTCGGGAATTCTGCTACATAGTGGGTACGACGTTTGTTTCTTCTCTGTTTTGACGTTTTTCTTTTAGGATGTGCCATTTTCTTAAACTTTTAGTTAGTTACTATTATTTTTTAATTCTCGCAACGCTTCCCATCGCGGGTCTATTGCGTCTTCTTTTTTTTCTGAATCTTCAACTTTGTACTTGTCAATAAGTTCAATCATCTTTGCGTTGCAGGTAGGATTTCCGTCTGCATCGTCGGGATGATAGTGTGCAATTGGCAGCGCGAAGTGCGAGTATTCGTAAATGAAACTCGACACGTCTATGCTGTCGGCATCTCGGCTTAGGGTTACGGCATCGCTGTTTGTGTCGAAGTTGGTCTCGTCTCCGTAGTTGACCATAATTTCATCGCTGATGTCGATGGGCTGGTCGTAAAGTTCGAGGCACCTGTCACAAATTAGCTTTACCGTTCCCGACAAGTCAAAGTTCAAAAGCATTGAGGCCTTTTTTTTGAGCAAAGTTACCTTCACATCAACCTCTCCGCCCTTTATTTCTCCCTTGTCATACGACTGGAAAAACGCATCGTCGGCTTTAAAACGGAAGATGTGCTCCGTTTCGCCCAAGCCGTCAAGCGGGATAATATGTTGATTCACACTATTCATTCCAATCAAATGACATTGAAAATAAATTCGTGCAAAAATACAAAACAATTTGAAAAATAAAAAGAAAAATTATTCTTTGTTAAAATGTTTTTGGGTTTCTAAGTTTCTAGGTTTCTATGTTTCTGGTTGTTTAAGGTTGTTTGACATTGTTTGAATGTTGTTTTAATTCCCCAACCATCATAAACTTATAAACAACATCAAACGGCGCCAGCCATTGAAACGCTGAAACAGCGAAGCGTAGAAACGCCGAAGGCATAGAAACGGGCTTAGCCCATAGAAACAGCGAAGCGTCAAACGGCGCAGCCATAGAACCTACTTATCCTTTCTTAGTGTTATCCTGAATGTTGTACCCTTGCCAATTTCCGATGATTTTACGAAAATCTTTCCTCCATGATATTCCTCAACAATGCGTTTTGCAAGGCTAAGTCCAAGCCCCCAGCCTCGGTTCTTGGTGGTGTATCCCGGCTTAAAGACATTCTTGAAGTTCGATTTGCTAATGCCTTTGCCGGTGTCGGAAATTTCTATTCCAATGTGTTTTTCCGAGTTGTCGAGGCTTATGCGTATTGTGCCGTTTGTGCCAATTGCATCGACGGCATTCTTGCAGAGGTTTTCTATCACCCATTCAAAAAGTTCCACATTGAGAGGCAGGAAAATAAGTCCGTGTTCGTCGATGTTGGTTTCTATATGCACGGTTGAGGGGAT
>JAGCNN010000231.1 GCA_017645925.1 Bacteroidales bacterium | reverse complement strand
GACTTCTTCATCCAAGTACACTTGTCAAGCAACTCCTTGAACTCATCCTTGGTAGGCATACGCCAGCCCTCGCCCCAGTTGGCGGTAGCTGCATCGTCAGACGGCTCAAGAACCGTCTTGTTGTCGGCAAAAGCATTGTCGCCATAACCAGGATCGTTGCAATACTTTGTAATATTATTATAGTCAAAATACTTGCATGTACTCAACAAATATTCTTCCTTGGCTGCGGTTTCGCCCCATGAAAAATAATCGCCGTTTTCTTCGGGAGCATTGGCTCCGACATTGCAGGTAGCCCAAAGCGTTCCACTTGGCAAACCAAGGTCAACCCAGTCGTGACCATTAATATTGCCTTCCGTAACTACGTTGTTTTTATCTGCCGATGCGTTCCTGTTGCAATTTACCAACATTACCGATATGGAAATGATGGTCAAAACAAACAAATAATATTTTTTCATACTTAAAACAATTTCTTTTTTAGGATTCATTGTTGTTTATTTAGAAGACGCAATGCATTGCGTCTCTACATAATCAACAAAAAAAAACAGCAGCTAGCGTGTGCCAACTGCCGTTTTATTTTGTTCATCACTACTTTGCACAAACTGGGCGAACTAATTTTCCGTGTCCGCGACTGTCACTGTTCAAACCTGTAAATTTTGTATGGAATACAAGTTCAAATGCGAAACTGCAGTTTTCATCGAGCGAACTTGTCCAGTAATTACCATGGCATTGGCTAGTGCTAGTAATGTCATTTACAGGAAGGAAAATAGTTTTTCCGTTGGGACCCTTAACCTCAAAGCCCTTATTATCCTTAATTGTCCAAGTGCACTTGTCAACAAGTTCCTGCATTTCGTCCTTGGTTGGCATACGCCATTCTGTACCCCAGTTGGATGTTGCAACATCATCGTCCTTATCCAATGTTGTAAGGCTATCGGTATAATTATATTTGGTCCATTCTTCATCAACTTTGTACTTATTGTCAAAATTGAAATCCGATTCCTTTGCTTTTGTTTCGCCCCAACCATATTTATTACCATATTCTTCAGGAGCATTAGCACCAACATTGCAGGTTGCCCAATTTACCGACAGACCAAGGTCAACATAACAATAACCTTGCACCATACCAACTTCTTCAGCTTCTGCTGAGTTTTCTTCACTTGTGGCTTCGGCAGCCTTGCCATTGCCATTACAACTTGCCAACATTCCTGCTACAGAAACAATGGCGAAAAATAATAATAATTTTTTCATATACAACAATTTAAAAGTTTAACGTTCAAAAGTTCAATGTTCAAAAAGTTCAATGTTTAAAGTTGGGCTTGAAGGCTTTGATGTCCGACAGTCTTAACGATAGACCGACTGGTCTTCCGTTCGACTTTCAGCCTTTCAACCCTTTCCATTATTTTGCGCAAACTGGACGAACACACTGACCATCGCAGCGTCCACCATTGCTATTGTGCGGTTCTATTAGTTCAGAGAATGCCATATATTCTGCTTTGCTGGATGAGTACATAGT
>JAGCNN010000033.1 GCA_017645925.1 Bacteroidales bacterium | reverse complement strand
AGACAGAATTCGAGGAAGCGAGCATCCATGGACTCTGGCAACCCCTTCCACTCGAAGAGCGATATTGCAATCTTCTTTAATCTTTCTAGGTAATCGATATATGTATCGTCGTTAATATACATATAATCTGTGAATTTCTTCACCCGATTACCGACATATCTTCTACGCATTTATTACTCCTATATAATATTATTATTTTGCGAATAATCGAGGTAAGTGCTGGCATTGTGCCAAATCGTTACACCGTTATTAAACATTGCTTTAATTGCTTGCAAATCACCCTGAGGAATATCTGCAACAATGTTACAGCCAACAGTTTTGACGTAGTTCCAATTCGACCTACCGGTGATATTAGGAATCTTCATTCTGTTAGTTTTGTAACCGAACATAGAGAAATAGTTGTCGATGCAGCGAGCATATTCTTCGCGCACGCTCATCTTATAGATCGTAAAGCAACATTTATCTGCACTAAACTGAATGTTTCCACCGACGGTGTTACCTTTGGCTTGTGGTGGAACAAGTTTAGCGTTACGAATCTGGTTCTGTGTTGTAGCAACAGAAGAAGCAAAGTTTAGTACAGATCCAAGAGGACCTCCAGCATTGACGCTCATTTGCATTTCTTGAGGGAAGTAGCCTCTTTCAACAGCCGTATCTACGTTTGTAGCATGGGTAGCGGCTTGAGTAGATAGAGGGTTCAGCACGCCAAGAGCCATACCAGCAGCTTGAAGGCCGGTTTGAATTGCAACATTTTTACCGTTCTTTGCTTCCCAATTCAAGTAATAATCAGAGGTCCAGGAAAGTTGTGGTAACTGTGCGCCCATAATACCTTCTGCATATCCCTTCGTAACAAAACTTCCACCGCTTCCGGCACTTGTCTTTTTCGAGTTTGTTGGATAACACTTTACACTTCCACCTTGTTCAAGACACCCAGACATTGAGAATTGTGCCTGACTTGTATTTAAGAAGTCTTCATAATAGAATTCAATATCTGTACCGGCATTATTTGTTATATAGAAATAATTATAAGGGCCTACAAACAATTTATTATTCTTTGGTGTGTAGCCATTTATTGTGGTGTTCCTATTAACATTAAACAAATCAAAACCGTGTATAGAGTTGCTATCGTCTGGTTTGTAATAGCTATTGCCGTTCCAGATGCCTGTTCCTGTAAGTTTAGTCCAAGACGTCACACCCCGAGGACAGAGGAACATAGATATGATCGCTTCTGATTTACCAGATGCATCGTAGGCGCCGATAAGCGTATATACTAAACCGAGGGCGGTTTGCGAATAGGGGATACCAACAACATAACAACCTTGTGGAACACCGTTCACAATGTTGTATGTTGGAGGGTTTGATGGTTGAAAATCCGTTCCGTTGATTGTGTATTTCAACGACGTTAATTGAATGCAAATCATTACAGCGCCCTCGACCGGAACTGTCGATTCTGGGTATAATTCGCATTTTGCATACGATTCTTCTTGAATACCATTACAAACGTATTCGCCTGTATCTAGACCTTCCGGTAGGGTGTTTGCACCAACCGTATCGTCGTTCGTATGTTCACGCTCGACATAGGAGGCTTTGAAGGTTAAATCGAACTGCCAAGTTTGCCAAACATCTGTTGAAATCTTGATGTATGACATATTGTCATTTTCATAACGAATATCGTCAATAAAAGCATAGAACCACTTATTTCCGTGATTCTTGTTTCGGTACATGCAATAATTATATTCAATGATTGATTCCATTGAACCAGGCCAGCGGATAGTTCCATCCTTTCGCTGGAACGTAGCATTAGTCAGGCTCAATTTCGGAAGACCATTGAAATAGTTGTGTTGAGCCGTCGAGCTTGCAAAACTCAATTGGTTCAAGTTGTCTAATTCAATCGGGCATTTAATTAAATAAATTTCCGAATTTGGTGCTATAACTGCCATAATTTCATTATATCATAAGAAAAAAGCCGCTTTTTGCGGCCTTTTTCTTGAAATTCCGGTTTTCCCTTCCGGTACGGGTCCGATTAGTAAGAGTAATCGGATGGCTCCTCGGTAGCGAACACAACAGCGTT
>JAGCNN010000032.1 GCA_017645925.1 Bacteroidales bacterium | reverse complement strand
GTCCGGGTGAACATTTTTTTCTGATGTCAACTCCATACTCTTCCTCGGCTATGTCTATCATCAGGTCGAAGAAGCCTGCCTTAAGGTCTTTCTCCTCCAGTTCCTTCTCCAGCCGGGCGTTTTTCCGCCCCAGAACTTTTACTTTTTCCCTGAGCTCAAGAAGCTCCTGGTCTTTGGTTTTTGCCATAGGTAATAACGTTTTGTTTTGCCAGTCAAAGGTACCAAATTTATTAATCCATTGGCGCACGGTCTAGCTCCCTTGTATGCCATACTTACTGCTAAGTTCTCCCAAACTGACATGTGTCTCTTCATACTCGCGTACAACTGACAATTTAAAAGCCATTGTGTAGTCCTTTTGTGTACGCCTAACATACTTACTTTCTTTATTTTCCATTTCGTTACTATTTTTATTGTAACGCTATTTTAGGACTAGACAGTTTTTTAACAAAAAAAGGACAGCGTTGAACCGTCCTTTATTTTTTTAGTCGCTTCGCTAGAAATATTACAAATCTACACAAATTTTCCAAATCCTATTTGTCTGATTTGAAACAAATTTGTGCAATTTCTGCCGTAGGCACTCCTATTCCTTTACAAACCTCCGCTGGCTGAGCGTAGCCGAAGCCGCGCGAATGCGTACCACATACACCCCTGCCTTCAAATCTTCCACATCACAAGCCGCATTGTCCGCATTTACCTCAATGCGCTTCACCAGCTGTCCCATCATATTTACAATCGCGATTTCGGAAATTGGCTCGGAGGATGTGATGTTGAGAATGTTGCTTGTTGGGTTCGGGAAAATTGAAATTTCTTGTGCTACATTTTCTTCAATGCTAGTTACATCTGAAAATACAGCCATATAAGTAACATCTGTTGAAACCACTATCATACGTGGATTATCAGTATTGAAATCACGCAATGGATTATCCACATCAACCCAATGGTCGAAACGATAACCTTCGTATGGTACGGCTGTAATTTCAACCACAGCACCTTCGGCATAGACGCCACTTCCATTTACATAACCCATTTCACTATTTGAAGACTCTATTGCTATAGTATGGGCAACAGCAAATGTCGCAACAAATGTGGTGTCAGAAATTACTTCAACAGTACGAGGATTATCGGTATTGCCATCGTTCCACGAAAGGAAGGCGTATCCTTCGCTGGCGGTAGCCGAAATTTGGATTTCTGTGCCATAGTCGTATGTCCCACCGCCTGTGACAGTGCCGTATTCTTCATTGTTTGCCAGTACGGTAATCGTGTGTTGCTGTTGTCTTGTAACGGTTATACAAACGGTATTGTTTTCTGTATTGGGATCGTTGCCGCTGTAATTTGCAATGAAGCATATTTCGATAGTGCCAATTAATCCATACAAATCCATTTGGTCTGCAGAAAAAGCCAAAGCGCCGTCATCTGGAAATATAATAACCGGCCGGTTAACAGGTAGGGGCTGTGAAGCCAATGAGATTGACTGTGCTCCACCTGCCAACATGGAATCGCCATTTATCAGAAGGTCAACAGTTAAAGTATCAGCAGCTTCATTCGGTCCAGCGTTGAAAATAATAGGATAAACAACAAAGTCTTCTGTTGCTAAAAGAGTCATTGACGAACCTGATTCGGCAGTAGCATTGGAATCTGTATAAAATTTTGCCTGTATGTCGCTGCTACTACTTGCGAAGTTCGCCACAAACGTACTGTCGCTAGTAACCGTAATTGTACGCGGATTGTCGGTATTGCCATCGTTCCATTGAACAAAACGACAATGCTCGTTGGAGGTTGCCGGAATCTGTATTTCTGTGCCATAGTCATAAGTACCACCACCAACTACAGAACCCAAGTTTTCATCGTCGGACAAAACCGTAATTGTGTGCTGGGCAATAGCAAACGTAGCCGTATAAGTTGTGTCGTCTTCTACAACAACTGTTCGAGGATTATCGGCATTGCCATCGTTCCACTCAAGAAAAGCATATCCCACGTTAGGCATTGCCGTAAGCGTAGCTATTTCGTTTGACATATATGTTCCGCCACCCGAAACCGTACCCCACTCATAGTTGCTTGACATAACTGTTATTGTATATATAGCACCGCAGTTTGTATTCTGCTGTATGTGTCCTAAATTGTTCCAAAACTCGGCGTCCTCGTATGCATCTACAGTTCCGCACGGTACAACCACTAGCGTATTAAGCGAAAGCTGGCTGTCGAAAGTTTCAGCATATATTACTGGCGGATTGATTGCATAGCTTATAATGCTATTGAGCAAGGTGCAATTCATGAAAGCTTTGTTTGGAATTGTTGTAACATCTTCGCCAATAGTCAAGTTTGTAAATGATGGACAATCATAAAATGCTGGATTATATCCATAACCACTTGCCATATATGTGCAATTTGTTGCATTGAAATTAACCGATGTCAGCCCTCTGCAATATCCAAACGCTTTGCTGCCAATGTTCGTGACTGAATTAGGTATTGTTACCGATGTCAGTCCGTTGCAACCAGAAAACGCATCGTTGCCAATGCTCGTAACAGAATTACCTATTGTAACAGATGTCATTCCTATGCAATCATAAAATGCACAATTTCCAATGCTTGTGACAGAATTACCCATTGTTACCGATGTCAGTTCACGGCAACCATAAAAAGCGCAATAGCCAATGCTCATAGTGTTCGTGGTAGAATTAGCGAAATAGACTGATTCCAAACACGTTGCGGAATAAAACGCATATGACTTTATTTCCGTTACGGTTTCTGGAATAGCTAAATTTGTCACAAGGCGATTATTAATATATAAGTTGTGGGCATGAAAAAGAGGATTACTAGCAGTGTTGCCGAACCTTATACTGCACCACTGCTCAATGCTGCCTATATAATATACCGATGTCAGTCCGCTGCAATTACAAAAAGCATTAGTGCCAATGAACGTTATGGAATTGCCTATTGTTACAGACGTAAGTCCGTTGCATAAATCAAATGCATCACTGTCAATTCTAGTGACAGAATTGGGTATAATCAATTCTCCTGTAAGCCCGCTACATTGAAAAAAAGCATAAGCGCCAATGTATGTGACTGAATTGGGAATAGTTAATGAAGGAAGTCCGCTGCACTGGGAAAATGCATAACTACCAATACTCGTGACAGAATTACCTATTGTCAACGATGTCAGTCCGCTACAATTTTCAAATGCACTTCCGCCAATGCTTGTGACTGAATTGGGGATTGTCAAAGATGTAAGTCCACTGCAATTTTTAAATGCATAAATGCCAATACTTGTGACTGAATTGGGGATAGCGACTGACCTCAAGCAACTTGCACCGAAAAAAGCGTAAGACTTTATCTCCGTTATGGTTTCAGGAATAACTAAATTTGTAACAAGGTTATTATCAATATATAAATTGTATGCACAAGTAAGAGGATTACCTTCTCCGATACCGAACGATATACCGCACCACTGTTCAATGCTACCTGTATAATATACCGATGTCAGTTCGTTGCACTGAGAAAATGCATAATCGCCCATACTCGTGACTGAAGTGGGAATTGTTACCGATATAGCCTCTGGACTGCATCCTGTCAAATAAGTTCTTGTTGAATCGGAATAAACAAGATAGCCATCAATATATCCATTGACCGTCAATGCACCCCACGGACTTCCTGTTGCAGTGCCACTATATACGACGTTTTTAACACGGAAAAATGCACTTCCTCCAATGCTCGTTACGGAATCTGGAATTGTTAACGATGACAGTCCTACGCAATTAGCAAATGCATAATTGCCAATGCTTGTGATTGAATTTGGGATTGTTACCGATGTCAGTTCACAACATAAATAAAATGCATAATCGCCAATGCTCGTGATGGTATTGGGAATTGTTGCCGATGTCAGTTCGCTGCAATTACGAAATGCATTTCCTCCAATGCTCGTAACGGAATATGTAGTGCCATTATAGGTAACCGATGAAGGTATTGTTAGCTCGCCGGTAGGAAATGTATAATAATATGGAGACGATGAGTATCGACAAGTCATTTCCACCGTATAAGGCTCTTCATTCGATGTAATATTATAATACAATGTCTGTCCACTTTCGCAAACTGCCGAAAAATCGTAGGCAAATGCATTATTGCATAAAACCGCCACAAACACCATAAGTGCCGAGCTTAAAATAAATCTTTTCATAGCTCAAAATTT
>JAGCNN010000230.1 GCA_017645925.1 Bacteroidales bacterium | reverse complement strand
CTGCGGAAGTCCGAGGTGTTCTGCAATCTGCGGAC
This sequence comes from Bacteroidales bacterium, assembly GCA_017645925.1. Taxonomy (GTDB): domain Bacteria; phylum Bacteroidota; class Bacteroidia; order Bacteroidales; family ML635J-15; genus Bact-19. The sequence goes on along the minus strand of JAGCNN010000230.1, from coordinate 7,860 downwards.
CGACCTGAGCGGTATCACCGTCGATAGCCTGACGACCAGCAAGGATGAGGTCGAAGTCGATCTGGCGGAGGGCACCAGCGATAGCCCTTGATGTAGCGAGGGTATCGGCACCACCGAGCTTGCGGTCGGTGAGGAGGATGGCGCGGTCAACGCCCATTGCCAAAGCTTCGCGCAAAGCTGCATCAGCCTGCGGAAGACCGAGGTGTTCAGCAATCTGCGGACCAACCTGTGCGGTATCACCGTCGATAGCCTGACGGCCAGCGAGGATGAGGTCGAAGTCAATCTGGCGGAGAGCGCCTGCGATAGCCCTCGAAGTTGCAAGGGTATCTGCACCACCGAGCTTGCGGTCGGTGAGGAGGATGGCACGGTCAACGCCCATTGCCAAAGCTTCGCGCAAAGCTGCATCAGCCTGCGGAAGACCCATTGTGAGGACGGTTACAGTTGCGTTGTACTTGTCTTTCAACTGGAGAGCCAATTCGAGAGCTCCCTTGTCGTCGGGATTTATAATGCTGGGGATACCTTCGCGGATAAGTGTTCCGGTTTTCGGGTCAAGTTTTACCTCGGTGGTATCCGGTACTTGCTTTATACAAACTACTATATTCATTTTCTTGATTTTAATGTTAGTGAAAAATTATTTTAACAGCTTACCAGAAATAACCATTCTCTGAACTTCCGAAGTTCCTTCGTAGATTTCGGTAATCTTTGCGTCTCTCATCATTCTTTCAACAGGATATTCGCGTGTGTATCCGTAACCGCCGTGGAACTGAACAGCCTTGGTTGTCATTTCCATTGCAGTTTCTGCTGCGAACAACTTAGCCATTGCTGCGTCTGCCGAGAACGGAACATGCTTGTCCTTCTTGTCGGCTGCGCTATAAACGAGCAATCTTGCAGCTTCGATTCTGGTTTCGAGGTCAGCGAGCTGGAACTGGGTGTTCTGGAACTGAGAAATCGACTTTCCGAACTGCTTGCGTTCCTTTGTGTACTTAACTGTTTCGTCCATTGCGCCCTGAGCGATACCGAGAGCCTGCGAAGCAACACCGATACGGCCGCCGTCGAGGGTAGTCATAGCAACCTTGAAGCCCTTGCCGAGTTCACCGAGCTGGTTTTCCTTAGGAACAATGCAGTTTTCGAAAATAAGTTCGCAGGTTGACGAACCGCGGATACCCATCTTCTTTTCCTTCTTGCCGATTGAGAATCCAGGGAAGCCCTTTTCAACTATGAAAGCCGAAATGCCCTTTGTTCCCAACGACTTGTCGGTCATTGCGATAACGATGTAAACATCTGCGTTGCCTGCATTGGTGATGAAAATCTTTGTTCCGTTGAGAACCCAGTGGTCTCCGTCAAGGACTGCAGTGGTCTGCTGTCCCGATGCATCTGTACCAGCGTTAGGCTCGGTAAGACCGAAAGCACCAATCCACTGACCGCTTGCAAGCTTTGGCAAGTACTTCATCTTCTGCTCTTCGGTTCCGTATTCCAAGATAGGGCCGATGCAAAGCGAAGTGTGAGCCGAAACTACGATACCAGTGGTAGCGCAGCATCTCGAAAGCTCTTCGACAGCCATTGCGTAGAGTTTATAATTACCACCGGCTCCGCCGTACTGTGTCGGTACCGGAATTCCCATAATTCCTAATTTTCCCATCTTCTCGACGGTCTCAATCGGAAATCTTTCTTCTTCGTCTATTTCTGCAGCCAAAGGTTTTACTTCGTTTTCTGCAAAACTTCTAATCATCTGCTGAAATAATACTTCTGTTTTTGATAATCCAAAATCCATAATTATCTTAGTTTTTATTAATTTTACGTTAATAAATTTTAATTTTTTAAACGGTCGTAAAAGTAGTATTTATTTTTGAAAACAAGGCATACTTATATTAAATATTTTTATGCACAATGTTAATAAGGTGGTTGCAATGGTTGTTTCTGAGGCTAACGCCGTTTGAAAGTTTAAAGTTTCAGGTTTAACGTTTCTGGTTTCAAAGCTGCGCCGTTTCTATGGCTGACGCCCTTTCTGGTTTCACGTTTCTTGTTCAAAGTTTTTCTGTCTGTTGCGTCGTGGCGCGCCGCGACCGTACGCGTTTCGGGTTTCAAAGTTCAAGGGGGTTAAATGTTCAAGGTTTGTGTGGCTAAAGCCGTTTCTGAGCCGCAGAATTTTGCGCCTGTACAATTGTTGCGTATTTGAAATTTTGATATGGATTGAATTATTTTATTGTAGAGACGTTGCGAGCAACGTCTATTTTGATTGTATATGGCTGAGCCGCAAAATATTGCGTCTGTACAAAGGGGGCGTATTTGAAATTTTGATATGGATTGAATTGTTTTATTGTAGAGACGTTGCGTGCAACGTCTATTTTGATTGTATATGATTGAGCCGCAAAATATTGCGTCTGTACATTGTGGGCGTATTTGAAATTTTGATATGGATTGAATTATTTTATTGTAGAGACGTTGCGAGCAACGTCTGTTTTGATTGTATATGATTGAGCCGCAAAATATTGCGTCTGTACAATGGGTGCCAAATATTGCTGCGATAAAAAATATGGCTTGGTAAAAAAAAAGTATTATCTTTGCGCTCGCAAAATAGGTTGGCCTGATAGTTCAATGGATAGAATGGCGGTTTCCTAAACCGTAGATTCGGGTTCGATTCCCGGTCGGGCTACAAAAATGAAATGCAAGCGTTTGAATATTAGATGCTTGCAATTTTTTCTAAATCGCTTATGTGTGGAATTGCTGGAATATATTCGTTTGGTGACTGCAAACTGGATAGCAGTATAAAGGCGGCTGTTGATGTATTGTATAGCCGTGGTCCCGACAGCAATGGCTTCTTTGTGCGTGACAATGTTGCACTTGGGCATACACGTTTGTCGATTATTGACACTTCGGATGCTGGCGACCAGCCTTTTGTTGATGCTTCGGGAAACTATGTGCTAGTGTTCAATGGCGAGTTCTACAACCATAACGACTTTCGCGAGGAACTCATTGCCGACGGTGTTAAGTTTCAGTCAAAATCTGATACCGAAGTGCTTTTGTATCTGTTGATTAAGTACGGAAGTGCTGCCATTGAAAAGTTGAACGGATGTTTTGCTTTTGCGTTCTACGACATACGCAATAAGGAGTGCTTGGTTGTGCGCGACCGAATGGGTATAAATCCGGTTGTCATCTATTCCGATTCCGAAAAAATAATGTTCGCTTCGGAAATGAAGGCGTTGATAGCCATGGGAATACCGCAGGAAATAGATAATGAGGCTCTTGCTGCATATTTCCAACTGAACTATATTCCTACAAATCAGGGCATTTTTAGAAATACTCGCAAATTGTGTCCGGGAACTTTCATGCGTATTACTCCTTCGGGAATTGAGGAGCATACCTATTATAAAATACCAAATCGCAGAGATGTCCAGATTGACGATGACTACGCAACAGCACAAAAAAGGCTTCGTGAATTGTTGTCTGCTTCGGTGCAGCGTAGGCTTATTGCCGATGTGCCATTAGGTTGTTTCCTTAGCGGAGGCATTGATTCTTCGATTGTTACAGGTTTGGCATCGCAGTTTACGCAAAAGTTGAATACTTTCTCGGTTGGTTTTTCCGACAACAAGTTTTTTGACGAGACCGACTGCGCCGAAATTATTGCCAAGCGTTTCAATACAAATCATACTGCATTCAAAATCAGCAGCAAGGATTTGCTTGACAACATTTCGCATACGCTTGATTACATAGATGAGCCTTTTGCCGATTCGTCTGCGCTTGCCGTTGACATATTGAGCCGTCTCACTCGCACCAAGGTTACAGTTGCCCTCAGTGGCGATGGTGCCGACGAACTTTTCTCTGGTTACAACAAACATTCTGCACATCTGCGAGTTATGAATGCCGGTATCAAGGAAAAGTCGGTTGCTTCTTTGGCTCCATTGTGGAAGATAATGCCTAAGTCGCGCAACTCTAAGATTTCAAACACGTTCCGCCAACTTGACAGATTTGCGTCTGGTTACAATCTATCCGATGCGGAACGCTATTGGCGGTGGGCAAGTATTGGCGATGGAGGCTATGTGTCGCGGCTTTTGAAACCTAAGTTTGAACAGGAAAAGTTTGATGAATATCGGTCGTTGTACCTGAAGGGCGGTTTTGCTGATATGAATGATGTGCTTTATGCGGATATGCACCTTGTCCTTCAGGGAGATATGCTTACAAAGGTTGACTTAATGTCAATGGCGAACAGCCTTGAAGTGCGCGTTCCTTTTCTTGACCATACGGTTGTTGATTATGTGTCGTGCTTGCCGTCATCGTACAAGATTGACGCTCATTCCCGCAAGAAGATTCTCCGCGAAACTTTTGCCGACTTTTTCCCGCCAGAACTTCTTAACAGAAGAAAACATGGATTTGAAGTGCCTCTGCTTAAGTGGTTTAACAATGAGCTTTACGACTTGATAGAGAATGACCTATTGTCGAAGAAATTTGTTGAGGAACAGGGCATTTTCAATTATACAGAAATTGCCGACCTGAAAAATAGGCTTCATTCTTCCAATGTCGGTGATGCTACAGCAAAAGTGTGGGCATTGCTTGTCTTCCAGTGGTGGTGGAAGAATTTAACCTGTATAAAAAAATAAAAAATCGTAAATCTCTCTCTTTTCAAAAGACAACATTTTTTATTGCATGAATGATGTTGTTTTGTTAGTAGAGACGTTGCGTGCAACATCTCTACATATTCCCCAATATTCAATGTTGTCCAGAGTTGTCCTATGTTGTCAAAGTTGTCTTCATTTATTTGCTGAGCTATGGAATAATTTGTTGAGCCGCAAGATTTTGCGGCTGTACATGCTCTTAGATTTTTTTTCAAAGACAACAAGGACAACAAAGACAACATTTTTTGTTGCAGGAATGGCGTTGTATGTTTTGTAGAGATGGTGCGCGCAACATCTCTAAATATTCCCCAATGTACAATGTTGTCCAGAGTTGTCAAGGTTGTCTTCTTCTTTTTCAAAGACAACAGGGACAACAAAGACAACTTTTTTCTGTTTGATTTTCAATGTTGTCCAGAGTTGTCAAGGTTGTCTTCTTCTTTCAAAAACAACAGGGACAACAAATTGTAGTTTGTATTGTTTGGTGAGGTAGGGGGGATGCAAAATTTCTGAGACGCAAAATTTTTGCGTCTGTACAATTTTTTTTTTTCAATGATAACATGGGCAACGATAGTTTTTATTTGTCATACAGGCTTAGAAATCGACAATTTTTATGTAAGTTTGCCACCTAATTTTTTATCTGCTGTATTTTGAAGACAATAAGGATTAGAAAAGGATTGGACATTAAGTTGCAGGGTGTGGCTGATGAGTTGTTATCCACGAAGTTAGCACCTAAGCGATATTGCATTAGACCTACCGATTTTCATGGCATAACGCCTAAGTTGGATTGTGCGGAAGGCAACTATGTAAAGCGCGGAACTACCATATTCCACGACAGGGATATTCCTGAAATACGCTTTGCTTCGCCATGCTCGGGGACGGTTACAGTCATTGTCCGTGGTGAAAAGCGAAGAATCCTTCGCGTGGAAATCGAAGCGGATGGCAACGATGAAGCCGAAAAGTTTGATACAAATGATGACATTAGGTCGCTTTTCTCAAAGGCTGGCATCTTTCCGCTTATAAATCAGCGCCCTTACGGCATTGTAGCAAATCCCAATGTAACTCCGCGCGACATTTTCATTTCCTTCCTCGATACCGCGCCGCTTGCTTGCAATGTGGAATATGCGTTGAAGGATAATGTTGATTATCTGAAAATTGCAATTCGTGCGCTGTATAATCTTACCAGCGGAAATGTGTATTTGTCGTTTGCTAAGGATTCGCGCCTTGCAATGCTGATGCCCGATGACCCCGAAATCATTAAGAATGAGTTCGTTGGCAAGCATCCAGCAGGACTTGTTGGTACTCAGATAAATAAGTTGAAGCCTATAAATAAGGGTGAAACTGTGTGGACTATCAATGCGCTGAACCTGCCGATTATTGGTCGCCTGCTGAAACATGGCGAGTACATGCCCGAAAAAATTATTGCTGTTTGTGGGGCAGAGGTGGTTGCTCCGCAGTACTACAAGCTCCGCATTGGTGCCGACTTGTCGCAGTTGTGCAGCGGTATGCTTTTGTCGGAGAATGTTAGGATAATTTCCGGCAATGTGCTTTCGGGCATAAATGTTACTGATAATCCGTATCTTGGCTTCAACGAAATGCAGGTGTCGGTAATTCCCGAAGGCGACGATTACGAAATGTTTGGCTGGATGTTGCCAGGGGCTAACAAGTTCAGCAATTCGCGGACTTTCCTTTCCTTGCTCATGCCGTGGAAACGCTTCAATCTTGATACAAACATGCACGGCGAAGAACGCGCGTATGTGGTTACTGGTCAGTACGAAAAAGTTTGTCCACTCGATATTTATCCGCAACTGCTTGTGAAGGCAGCCATTACCGACGATATTGACAAGATGGAAGAGCTTGGCATTTACGAGGTTGTGGAAGAGGATTTGTCGTTGTGCGAGTTTGTTTGTACATCAAAGGTAAATGTGCAGCAAGTAATCAGGCATGGGCTTGATTTGGTGCGAAAAGAAATGGAATAATTGATTATGGGTGCATTACGAAGATATATTGACAAGATAAAACCGAAAGTTCTGGGTAAGATGCCCTTTATGACATCGACTTTCGAGGCTTTTGAAACTTTCCTGTATGTGCCGAAGGATGTAACAGAAAGCGGTTCGCATATTCGCGATGCAATCGACATGAAGCGTACTATGATTGTCGTTGTGTTCGCTTTAATTCCTTGCTTGCTTTTTGGTATGTATAATGTCGGATATCAACATTTTACTGCTATCGGAGAGTTGGCTGGCTCTGACTTCTGGACTATATTTTGGTATGGCTTTTTGAAAGTTTTCTGGCTGTTGCTTGTGTCGTACCTTGTCGGTTTGACAATCGAATTTGCCTTCGCTCAGGTGCGCAAGCACAAGGTAAACGAGGGTTTTCTCGTTACTGGAATGTTGATTCCGATGATTGTGCCTGTTGATACTCCGTTGTGGATGGTTGGTTTGGCAACGGCATTTGCGGTTCTCGTTGGTAAAGAGCTGTTTGGCGGCACAGGAATGAACATTGTGAATCCCGCTTTGCTTGCACGTGCTTTCCTTTTCTTCTCGTATCCGTCCAAGATGTCTGGCGACCAGGTTTGGATAGCAGAACTTTCTGATGGAAAGGCTGTGGATGGTTTTTCGGGAGCAACGCCATTGGCTCAGATAGGCGAGGGTAGCGGTGTGATAACAAACGGATTCGGAGAACCGACTTCGCTGCTTGATTTGACTATTGGTCTTGTTCCAGGTTCTATTGGAGAAACATCGTTGATAGCAATAGCATTAGGTGCGTTTATACTTCTTTTTACGGGAATAGCAAGTTGGAAAATCATGTTTTCGGTATTTGCTGGTGGTGCGGCAATGGCTTTTGCGCTAAATTCCTATACTCCAATTGATTGGTACTGGCATCTGTGCCTTGGCGGTTTCGCTTTCGGTGCTGTGTTTATGGCTACCGACCCGGTTACGGCAGCGCAGACAGAAAAGGGGAAATACATCTATGGTTTCCTTATCGGTGTGATGGCCATGCTGATACGAATTCTGAACCCTGCTTTCCCCGAAGGAATGATGCTTGCCATATTGCTTATGAACATCTTTGCTCCGCTAATCGACTATTGCGTTGTAAGGGCAAATGTCAATAAGAGGTTGAGACGATTGAAAACAAGGAGTTTACATTCTGCTAATAAAAAAAATTAGGCTATGGACAAGAATAAAAATTCATACATATTCATCTATTCGGTCATTCTGGTTGTAGTAGTGGCTGGAGTGCTTAGTTTGGT